>LGGM01000037.1 GCA_001509345.1 Clostridiales bacterium 38_11 | reverse complement strand
GTCATTATTTTTGTCACACTGGCTATCTCAACAGTTTCGTCTCCATTGAACTGATAAAATACCTCACCTGTGGCAGCATCTCCCACTACCGCAGCTCTTATATCACTGCTGATATCTATGGTCGCAAAACCATTAATCGATGTCAGCAATATAGCAATAAGCAATAATAGTGTTACTTTCTTTAAACGTCTGTTAGAATTCAATTTTCTCCAATCCTCCAAAATATGGCCTTATCACTTCTGGCAACGTAACGGTGCCATCCGCGTTCTGGTAGTTTTCAAGCAACGCTGCAAAGGTTCTCCCTACTGCAAGTCCTGAACCATTTAAAGTATGAAGATATTCCGGTTTTCCACCCTCCGGTCTGTATCTCAGATTGGCTCTTCTTGCCTGATAATCCTCGAAGTTTGAGCACGATGAGATTTCAACGTATCTGCCATAGCTTGGCATCCATACCTCAAGATCATAAGTCTTTGCAGAAGCCGCTCCTATGTCCCCTGTGCAAAGCTCAATCACCCTGTATGGCAATTTAAGCTTCTGAAGAATACTCTCAGCAAAGCCGGTCAATTTTTCAAGCTCCTCATATGAGTTTTCAGGTCTTGACAACATTACCATCTCTACTTTATCAAATTGATGGTTTCTTATCAAGCCTCTTGTATCCCTTCCCGCAGATCCGGCTTCAGCTCTGAAACATGGGGTATAGGCAGTCATGTAATATGGCAGGTCTTTTTCCTCCAAAATCTCATCTCTATAGACATTGGTCACCGGTACTTCTGCTGTTGGAATCAGATAGAAATCCTTTTGGGGTACCTTGAACATGTCCTCTTCAAATTTTGGCAGTTGTCCGGTCCCAATCATGCTGTCTCTATTGACCATAAATGGTGGCATGATTTCTGTGAATCCATGCGCTTCCGTGTGAACATCAAGCATAAATGTAATCAAAGCCCTCTCAAGTTTTGCCCCTTTTCCCTTGAACATGGAAAATCTTGCGCCTGTAATTTTAACAGCTCTCTCAAAATCCAGAATATCCAAGGCTGTTCCTATATCCCAGTGTGCCTTTATCTCAAACTCAAACTGTCTCGGTACACCCCATTTTCTGATCTCAGTGTTGTCCTCTTCTGAATAACCGGTCTTGACTTGTGGATTTGGGGTATTGGGAATACCAAGGAGCTCATTTTTTATTTCGTCCTCCAATTCCTTAACCAATACATCCAGATCCTTGATTCTGACTGAAAGCTCTTTCATCCCCTCCAGTGTGCCTATTACGTCTTTTCCTGCTTTTTTTTGTAAAGGAATCTCTTTGGAAACCCTGTTCTGCTCCGCTTTCATTTCCTCTACCCTCTGCAGGAGTTCTCTTCTCTTTTCATCGAGCAACAATACGTGATCTATTGATAATTCGGGATTCCTTCTCTTTAGCAGCTCATTCATTTCTTGTGGGTTTTTTCTAATTCTCTTGATATCTAACATGTTAACCTCCTTTTTTTATAAAATAAAAACTCCCATCCCCGATAAAGGGACGAGAGTACTGATAACTTCCGCGATACCACCCTAATTATTACAATTGAATGCAATCTCTCAAATGGTTAACGCCCACAACGTGTAAGTTGCTACTCTTACAAACTCAGGAACGGATTCAACAGCTTGTTTTGCCTTTTTACACCTATCAAAAGCTCTCTTTAAAAACACGACTATCTACTGCTTTCCTTCACAGTTTTATGTTTAATTTAATTCATACTAATATAATCAACCAGTTTTGTCAAGATATTCAGGCTTTATTGAAGAATTGATTGAAAAAATAATTCTGTGCTAATATAATGGGTTATGGAGGAAATGGAGATGAAATATATTAATATTGATTATAATGTGCCGTTTTACAACTTTGCTTTAGAGGAATACCTATTGACTGAAGCACCGGAAGATGATTACGTATTCTTCTATATTCACAAGCCTTCCATCATTGTCGGAAAGTTTCAAAACACTATGGAGGAAGTGAATAAGGGTTTTGTGGACAGTGAGAACATTCTTGTGGCAAGAAGATTGTCAGGAGGCGGTGCAGTCTATCACGATAGTGGAAATCTAAATTTTTCATTTGTTCAAAAGATTGGTAATAACGATATCAACAATTTTGCAAAATTTACACAACCAGTCATCGGTGCATTAAATAATCTCGGAATCAATGCATTGCTTTCAGGAAGAAATGATATAGTCGTTGGTGATAAAAAGATATCTGGAAATGCGCAATGCTATCAGAATGGCAGACTACTCCATCACGGAACGCTACTTTACAATACTGA
Source organism: Clostridiales bacterium 38_11 (assembly GCA_001509345.1). Lineage (GTDB taxonomy): Bacteria > Bacillota > Clostridia > Tissierellales > Dethiosulfatibacteraceae > 38-11. Next base: position 14,807 of record LGGM01000037.1, on the reverse strand, counting down.
CTTGAATTACCTGGTTAGGGCGTTAAAAGTCAAGGATCTCAAGATTCAATCTAAAGGTGTCAAATCTATCCGCAGCAGGGTTGCCAATCTTATTGATTATATGGAGACACCCATGGATATATATGCCTTCAAAAATCATCTGTTAGATTACTTGAAACAGACGGGTCACATTGAAGAAATGGTATTGGATGACAATGTAATTGAAAAAATAGAGAAAAGAGCTTTAAACTATTTTAGCACATGGGATTGGAATTGGGGCAATTCTCCCAAATATCAATCTGAAAAGACAGCCAAATTTGAATGTGGCATCATCAACGTTAAGATGAATATTGATAAGGGTTATATACAAAATTTGAAGATATTTGGTGATTTTTTCACTTCTGAAAACCTTGAAAACCTCGAAAGATTATTGATTGGCGTTAAACTTAATAAAGAGAATCTCGAAATCAGGCTATCCTCAACCAATATCGAATCTTATTTTAACAAACTATCAAATAAGGACTTTATATATTTTCTGATCAGCCAGTAATCAACAGGGTTCTTGGGTTCAGGTGGCGTTTGAAACGCCATCTGAACATTAGAAACCGTTATCCAGGGACTCCACAGTGCTTATCTCCCACTTATAGAAGTGGGAGATAAGCACTGTTAGTCATCGTAAAACGAATGCTGAATTGGTTTTCCGCCAATTCAGCATTTTTTGTATCTAGTATTTCAATTATTCCTGTAATATATCAAGTCTCTCAAGAACTACTCTCAACTGCTCAATCAGTTGGCCGTATGCCGTCCATTCACCATTTTTCAATGCGTCCTGGGAATCGTTAAACAGACTGTTGGCTTCTCTGATTAACTCAATGATGGTTTTATCATTGATGCCTCCACCATTTTCACCCTCCTCAGGATCCTCAATGACATCACCGAATATTCTGTTAAGAGCACCTGCTAATGTTCTTTCCATAACAATTTTATCCTGATATGCAACTATTACCCTCTGCATTTCGGGTAGCGCATTTTCCCCACTGGATTGTAGGTAAATAGGCTCCACATAGAGTAGGGATTGTTCTAAAGGTAGGACGAGTAGATTTCCTCTCAATACATTCGAGCCTTCCTGAGACCAGAGTGTTAGTTGTGGTGAAATCTCTGAATCCTGGTCGATTCTAGATTCAATCATATTGGTGCCTGAAATATTCTCACTTCTTGGGAACCTATAGACGATAAGCTCTCCATAATTCTCTCCATCATTTCTTCCGACCAGCATAGAAGACATGTTATTTCTTCCTACAGGTGAGTAAGGAACAGAAATTAAAAACTCCACCTTTTCCTCTCCGGGAATTTTAAACATCAGATAGTTGGATTCTACTTCTTGAACGCTTTCCATGTATTTTTCCTTTGAGACTTCCCACAAATCTTCTTTACCAAAGAATACAACTGGATTTGTCATATGATAGGTTCTGAAAATTTCAGCTTGTATGTCAAAATAATCCTGTGAGTATCTTATATGCTCTCTGATTCCTTCTGGCATTTCGCTGATATCTTTGAATAAATCGGGAAATATTTGGTTATAGGTGTTTGCTAACGCATCATCTTCATCCACTATATAAAAATCCGTGGTACCATTGTAAGCATCAATAACAACCTTGATCGAATTTCTAATGTAGTTGAATGACCCTGCATAGGGTGTTGAATATGGGTACTTGTCATTGTATGTGAATCCTTCCAGTATCCAGTAAACCTTTCCGTCCTCTTGGCTGACGACCATATATGGATCATTGCCATATGCTAGAAACGGGGCTATTTTGTTGACCCTCTCCACAACGTTTCTATGAAGCACTATCTTACTGTCAGCATTAATATTGTTAGATATCAGTATTCTGAAATCACCTTGTCTGATAGCAAAGAGTAATTTATTGAGAAATGTCAGATTGATTCCCGCTTCTCCCTCATATAATGTCATAGCATTGTCCGAACCCGATGGATAGTCAAATTCTTGCTCATCTGTATTGACGATTACGTAGGTATCTGTTTTTTCACCAAAATAGATTTCCGGACTGTTGATGATGAAATCCATATCTGTTCTCGGCGGAATATCCCTTACCTTAAGCATAGGCTGTCCCTCTGTTGTGACGGTGTTGACAGGCGACAAGGCTAACCCATACCCATGGGTGTATTTTAGGACTAGATTGATCCAATTCTGTGCTTGTGAATCTATTCGTGTCTGATCCAATTCTCTTGCTGATAAAAAAACTTGCGTGTATTTTCCATCAATCATATATCGATCTATATCAACATCATTGAAAACATAATAAGGTCTGATAACCTGAATCTGGTTGTATACCTGACCAATTGGTCTGTAGTCATTTATTCTGATATTCTCGATGATATCCATGTTGTTTTCTATATCTTTAGCTGTCAGATTATAATTTGCTTCAAAGTCAATCTCCTTTATATCATTCAAACCGTAAGCCATTCTGGTATAGGCAATGTTGTGTTCGATATATTGTCTTTCCTTTGAAATCTCATCCGGCTCAACGACAAAATTCTGTATTGCCGAGCTGGCGATTCCACCAAGTATAGTGATGATAATTAGCAAAACCGGCAGTGCGGCTGCCATGATGACATTCTTTCTTTTTGCACCAATAAAGAATGTAACGGCACCAACAAGAGCAAACACCGCCAATACCCTGTATAAATTCAGAGTGATTAGTACATCGGTGTATCCTGCTCCAAAAACCTCGCCTCTAGTTGAATAAAGAACATCAAAGGTTCTGAGCCAGAATTGTATGGCCAACAGGAAAAGAAATGCAGCTCCAAATATAGCGATTTGATTGAGAATATTCATGACCATCTTCTTGTCTAAGTGCTCAATCATATTTTTGCCTTTTCTACCGTATCCGCTGAAATCAATTATTTTCTCATCTGAACCCATTTTGGTTGTTGTTTTAGAGGTGATAAGAAACAGATTAAAAACCACGTTAATAAGAATCACAAAGAATAGCAGTGACATCAAAAGGCTTAGGATACCTGTGATAAATGGCAATCTAAAGACATAGAATGAAATGTCATTGCCAAAAATAGGATCCCCTATGTTAAACTGTTGTCCTTTGATAAATGAAAGTGTCTCAAACCAGAGATTGCTTGTGACCGATACCGAAAAGAACAGTGCTAAAATGATTGAAGCTACCCTTATGCCAAGTCTGATCTTTTTTTCAATCTTTTTTTCAATGACAAGAGCCATATCTTTTATATAAATTTTCTTGAGAGTGGTCAGATAGAAATTTGCAAGCACGTAAACCACAATAAATACAGGTATTCCAATCATCATTTGAGTTCTTAGTTTGGTGAGAAAAGTACCTGTATAACCCAGTTCCTGAAACCATCTATAGTCACCTAAAAAGGATATCAGGCTACCAAATGTACTGATTCCGAAAACAATAAACAATACAATTATGATACCAAATATCTTAGCTTTGCTTTGTTTTGCCACATTAACTCCTCCTTGCAATAGTATCAATATATCAATCAATATTTAAATTTTATGCTGTACAATCATTATACCTTAAAAAACGTACTGATATCAATAAAATTAAGAATTCCTTAAGACAAGACTTAAGGAATCTATAGTTTTTCATATTCAAGCTTGAATTTTTCCAGAACCTTTTTCTCGATTCTAGACACAGTAACCTGTGAAACATTCAGTTCGAGTGAAATCTCAACCTGAGTTTTTTCATCCGTTATGTACCTTTTATTAATAATCTGTCTTTCCAGAGGATTCAGCTTCTCCATTATACTGTCAACAAAATCCTTGTTTTCAAATTGTCTGAATTGATGGTCTTCTTTACCAATAACATCAAAAAGATTGACCTCACTATTTTCCACTCCATTATCAATACCGATGTCCAGTGACTTCAGATTAAATGATCTGCCGGCCTCCATCGCTTCAAGCACATCCTCTTCGGAAACAAGCAGATAATCAGCTATCTCACTTACAGTAGGAGTTGTCTGATTTTCCTGAAACAGTTCATACTTAGCCATGCTAATTTTCTTGGAAAGCTCCTGAATCCGTCGAGGCATTTTCATGGTCCAGCTTTTATCTCTGAAGTATTTTTTTATTTCCCCCAGTATTGTAGGTGTGGCAAAGCTGGAAAACTCAAATCCTTTCTCAATATCAAACCTTTCAATGGCATAAAGTAAACCTATTGATGCAATCTGATACAGATCATCAAATTCTATTCCCTTATTTGTATATTTTCTGGAGATGATTTCAGCTAGATACATATATTCTACAAATATCTTGTTTCGTATTTCGACATTACCTTTGTTTTGATGATAATCCAAAAACAACACATAGTTTTTGATATTCTTATCATAATCCATAGTTAAACCTGTCTGCTTAAAATTTTACTTATTTTCATCTTATTATTCACCGTGACCATTTGAAAATCATCCGAAAGGCTTTGAATAATCATTAGACTCAAATCGTCTTCTTCCACAACAAGTTCCCCTTCATTCAAGTCAGAAAACGATATTTCCAACTTGTCATGATGGATTTTAAATTGAATTTCAAATTCATGTTGATTTTCTTTCAAATGATTGATGAAAAATATGCTGATTTCTGAAACAATGACTTTGATGTCCTCAATATCATCAATATTAAAATTCATATTATTCCCTATTGAGGCTGCTGTCATGCGTGTGATGCCTATATAATTGGAATTTTTAGGTATTCGTAGTTGTATGATATTTTTCATATGGTTACCTATATAATCTCAAAAACATTGTTAAGACCTGTTATGTCAAATAATTTATAGATGTTGGGTTTCAAATTGGTCAGATAAATCTTGGAGTTGTTGCTTTTCGTTTTTTTGTATAGGCTTATCAATACACCTAGTCCGGTACTATCCATATAATCCAGCTTTTCTCCATCTATCAGAATCTCTTGGTTTTCTTCCATAAGCTTCAAGACTTCATCCTTGAAAACTTTGGAATTGACAATGTCCAGATCGCCTACAGGAACAATTTTGACCTTCTTGTCTTCAATGAATTTTTCGATTTGAAAAGACATACATACCCTCCTTTATTCCTCTTCTATAACTATTTTAGCCAAAGACACCACTCTGTCCCCTTCGTTCAACTTCATAATTCTGACACCCTGTGTTGCTCTCCCCATGGTTGAAATCTCTGTGGCGCTCATTCTTATTATAGCACCATCTTTGCTGATAATCATAACTTCATCTTCTTTTTCAAGGATCTGCGCACCGACTATATCACCTGTTTTTTTGGTAATCTTGTATGTCTTGACTCCTTTGCCGGCTCTTGACTGAGCCCTGTAAAGATTTGTCTTTGTCATTTTTCCATATCCTAATTCACTAAGAATAAATATCTCTTTGTCCTCTGTTATGATGCTCATGCTGACAATACTATCGTCTTTGTTTAAAGAAATCGCCCTGACACCTGTTGCTGTTCTACCCATTGATCTGACTTCACCTTCATTGAATCGGATAGCCTTTCCCTTTCTACTGACTATGAAAATATCTTCTTCCCCTCCGATAATCTGGCTGACGCCGATAAGTTCATCTCCATCACCAAGTTTTATAGCGATAATCCCAGACTTTCTGATGTTGGAAAATTCACTGATTTTGGTTTTTTTGATTTTTCCCAGTTTGGTGCAAAAAATCAATTCAACTTCTGTGTTTTTATCATCCTTTACCGATATGACCTTGGTGACTTTTTCTCCTGATTCGATAGGCAATAGATTGATAATAGCTGTACCTTTGGCTTGCCTTTTCGCTTCAGGTATTTCATAGGCTTTAATTTTATAAACTTTACCACTGTTGGTGAAGAAATACAGATAATCATGGGTGGATGTTATGACAATATCTTTGACATAATCTCCCTCCCTCGTGGATAATCCAATGATTCCTTTGCCCCCTCTTTTTTGAATCCTGTAGGTATCTTCCGGTAATCGCTTGACATACCCCTGTTTAGTGATGGTTATAGCAACCTCTTCCACTTCAATCAGGTCCTCTATGTTAATCTCATCCTCATCTACTTTGATGACAGTCCTTCTTTTATTATTGTATTTATCTTTGATTTCACTAAGCTCTTCTTTGATGATATGCATCAACAAGTATTCATTGGCCAAAATTTCTTTATATTTGTTTATCATCTGAAGCAATTCAGCATATTCAAGGTCTAGCTTTTCTCTTTCCAAACCTTGCAGCCTTCTTAGCCTCATGTCTACTATGGCTCTAGCCTGTACTTCAGATAGACTGAATCTATTCATTAATTTTATCTCGGCATCATTATAGGATGCTCTAATAATAGCAATAATTTCATCAATATTGTCAAGAGCGATTTTAAGACCTTCCAGAATATGGGCTCTGGCTTCAGCTTTATTCAGATCATATTGGGTTCTTCTGGTAATAACCTCTTTCTGGTGCATGACATAATAATGAATCATTTCTTTAATATTTAGAACCTTTGGCTCGTTATCCACAAGCGCAATCATGATGATACTGAAAGTATCCTGTAACTGAGTGTGCTTATATAGGTTATTCAGTAGAATATTGGGATTGTAATCTTTTTTTAACTCAATCACAATTCTCATTCCCGTTCTGTCACTTTCATCCCTTAAATCGGATATGCCTTCCAGTTTCTTATCCCTGACCAGCTCGGCAATTTTTTCAATCAACCTTGCCTTATTGACCTGGTAAGGAATTTCAGATATCAGAATTCGAGTCCTACCATTTTTCATCTCTTCAATCTTGGAGACCGCTCTTACCTTAACTTTTCCCCTTCCTGTCCTGTAAGCGTTTTTTATATTTTCTTTTCCGATAATCTCAGCACCAGTTGGAAAATCAGGACCTTTTATGTATTTTAGCATTTCATCAATGGTTATTTCCGGATTATCGATATAATTGATTGTACAATCAATAACCTCACCGAGATTATGAGGTGGTATGGAGCTGGCCATACCGACAGCTATTCCATTGGATCCGTTTACCAATAGATTAGGATATCTACTGGGTAACACAACAGGCTCTTTGAGAGACTCATCAAAATTGAACCTAAAGTTGACTGTTTCTTTCGTAATGTCCCTCAACATTTCCATGGTAATTTTTGACATGCGTGCTTCTGTATATCTCATAGCAGCAGCACTATCACCATCAACTGAACCAAAGTTTCCATGACCGTCCACCAGTGGATACCGGGTGGAAAAATCCTGAGCCAGCCTTACCATGGCATCATAAACCGCCGAATCGCCATGAGGGTGGTACTTACCAAGTACATCCCCGACAATACGGGCACTTTTTCTATGGGGTTTGTCAGGAGTCACACCCAATTCACTCATAGCGTAAAGTATTCTTCTATGAACCGGTTTCAGACCATCTCTCACATCAGGTAAAGCACGGCTGACAATGACTGTCATAGCATAATCCAAATATGATTTCTTCATTTCCTTTTCTATATTGATAGGGATAATTTTATCATAGTTTGTTAAGTTATTATCCATTTCACGCCTCCAGATTATATGTCAATGTTTTTAACATATTTAGCATTCTTCTCGATGAATTCCCTTCTTGGTTCCACTTTGTCACCCATTAGGGTCGTAAAGGTTTCATCAGCTTCCAGAACATCTTCAACTTCTACCTTCAGCATAATCCTTGTCTCAGGGTTCATGGTCGTGTCCCAAAGCTGTTCAGGATTCATCTCTCCCAAACCTTTGTAGCGCTGGAGCGTATATTTATTCTCTCGCCCTACCACTTCATCTATCAATTTTTCAAGCTCCTTGTCTGTATAGACATAGTATTCGTTCTTACCATATTTAACCTTGTACAAAGGTGGTTGTGCTATGTATATGTTACCATTGTCTATCAATGGTCTCATATACCTATAGAAAAATGTTAGAAGTAGTGTTCTGATATGGGCTCCATCAACATCAGCATCTGTCATGATAATGATTTTTCCATATCGTAACTTAGTGATGTCGAATTCCTCACCAATACCACAACCAAATGCAGTTATCATCATACCAATCTCCGCATAATTCAATATCCTATCCAATCTTGCTTTTTCAACATTCAATATCTTGCCTCTCAGCGGTAATATTGCCTGTGTCCTTCTATCTCTCCCTTGTTTGGCTGAACCACCTGCAGAGTCTCCCTCAACTAGAAATATTTCACTTTTTGCAGCATCTTTTTCTGAACAATCAGATAGTTTTCCGGGTAATGAAAGTCCTTCAAGGACATTCTTTCTTCTGGTCAGTTCACGTGCCTTTCTGGCAGCCTCTCTTGCCTTTGCCGACTTTTGTGCCTTATCAACAATAATTTTAGCATCTTTTGGATTTTCTTCTAAAAATATGTTAAGAGATTCATTGACTAGTGATTCAACAATTCCTCTCATCTCGCTGTTTCCCAATTTTGTTTTGGTTTGTCCCTCAAATTGAGGCTCTGTCAATTTGACAGACAGTATTGCTGTCATTCCTTCTCTGATATCTTCGCCTGTCAAGTTCTCTTCTTTTTCCTTGAGCAGATTATGTTTTCTGGCATAGTCATTAAATACCCTGGTAATTGCAGCCTTAAAACCACTCAGATGGGTTCCCCCTTCATGGGTGTTGATATTATTGGCAAAAGAGTAAATACTTTCGCTGTATGAATCTGTGTATTGTATGGCCACCTCAACGATGCTACCGTCCTTTGCACCTTCTGAATAGATTACTTTTGTATGGATGGGATTTTTCTTTTTATTTAGGTATTCGACAAACTCCTTAATACCACCTTCATAATGAAATTTATCCTCATTCTGCCCATTTCTTTTATCTGTGATGCTTATGTTAATGCCCTTGTTCAAGAAAGCCATTTCTCTCAATCTATATTGCAGCGTTGAATAATCAAAGTCTATTTCCTCAAAAATTTGATAATCCGGTTTGAATTCTATTACAGTCCCAGTGTTTTTGATTTTGGTTGTGCCAGTCTGTGTCAGCTCTGTTGTTGGTTTTCCCCTTTCGAAAGTTTGTTGGTAGATTTTTCCATCTCTTCTTACCTCAACCTTCAACCACTCTGAAAGTGCATTGACCACTGACATTCCAACACCATGAAGTCCACCTGATACCTTGTATGCATCTGAATTGAATTTTCCTCCGGCATGTAACACGGTCAGCACTGTTTCAACTGTGGATTTTCCTGTTTTTGGATGAATTTCAACAGGAATACCACTGCCATTGTCCACCACTCTGACGGAGTTGTCTTCAAAAATCTCAACACTAATGGTATCACATGCACCTGCCAACGCCTCATCAACTGAGTTGTCTACAATTTCATAAACTAAGTGATGCAAACCTCTAGGTCCTGTAGAGCCGATATACATACCTGGTCTTTTCCTAACGGGGTCCAGACCTTCTAAAACCTGTATCTGATCAGCTCCATAATTTCTTTTAATATCTGCCATATTACACCTCTATTCTATTATCCTTGTTATTTCTCCATTTTTAAGATAAAATATTTTTTTTTCTTTATTCTTTAAAATTTCCAACAAATCGGAATCATCTGTCGATGTGATGATGGTCTGTATACTATCTATGAATTCAATCAGATAGTTTTTTCTTTTGTTGTCCAATTCCGACAGGACATCATCAAGTAGAAGAATTGGATATTCGTTTTTTTCTTCATAAATCACATCTATCTCTGCAAGTATTAAAGACAAAGCTGCTGTTCTTTTTTGCCCCTGAGAGGAAAAATATTTGGAGTCCATTCCATTGATCAATATGTCAATATCATCCAAATGAGGTCCATAAAGAGTAGCCTTTCTTATAATTTCCCTTTCCAAGCCTTTATTTAATTTATCGTAGTACGTTCTTTTTATTTCTTCTTTGTTCAAATCATTTATTTTTCCAAGACTTGATTTATACTGCAGATTTAATTTTTCAGTGCCACCGGTTATTCTATCATGTATTTTTTCAGAAAAAAACATAACTTTTTTTAAATATTCCAATCTATAAAAAATAAGCTCTGTTCCTGAAACCACAAGGTGTTCATTCCAAACCGGCATCATATTTCTATGCTGAGGTTTTTCACTTATTTTTTTTAATAAATTATTTCTTTGAAGTAGTATTTTTGTGTATCTGGTCAACAAATATTTATAATTTGGTTTTAGTTGTGACAATTCAACATTTAGATATCTTCTTCTTTCTGACGGACTACCCTTAACCAGATTAAGACTATCGGGAGAAAAAACTACAATATTGGTCATCCCGACTAAATCACTATTTCTTTCTATTGTAAGTCCATTAGTTTTGATTGCTTTTTTACTGTCTTTTTGAATTAATATGTTAATTATTTTTGGACCGTCATCCCTACTGTAATCCACTTTTATCAGGGATTCTTCTTTTCCCCATCTAATAAGACTTTCATCTTTTGAAAACCTAAAGGATTTTCCTATGGAACTGACAAAGATAGATTCTAAAAGATTTGTTTTGCCCTGGGCATTGTCACCTATAAAGATATTCAGATTTTTGTTCAGTTCAATGCTGATATTCTCAAAATTGCGATAGTCTTTTAGATGAATCCGGTTTACAAACATTTTATCCTTCTAAATAATGACATATTTTGTTTTTTCAATTTCAATTACATCATCTTTTCTCAGTTTTTTTCCTCTTTGGCTGGTGACTTCGCCATTAACCTTCACAAGGCCTTCAAAAATAAAGACCTTAGCCTCTCCGCCGGTTGAAGCCATCCCAATAAACTTCAACAATTGATCGAGTTTGATGTATTCAGTATTAATTTTTATTTTTTCCATATTAACTCCTAATCCTAACTGATTCTTACTGGTAGCACAAGATAAATAAAATCATCATTTCCAGTCACTGTAATGATACAAGGATTTAAACTCCCTTGGAAAACCAATGTCAGTTTATCATCCTCTGCGATTCTCAACAGATCCATTATATATTTGGAATTGAATCCAATTTTAATATCCTCGCCTTCCATTTCAACCTCTATGTTTTCTTCGGCATTTCCATACTCTGAAGTTGATTCAATTTTTAGGTTATTCTCTGAAACTGTAAAAATAACCAGATTGTTCTTATCTTCCCTTGCTAATAGAGAAACCCTCTCCACACTATCCTTAAACATTGAGGTTAGAATATCAATTTTAGTCTTATATCCTTCTTTAATGATCTCTTTATATTTAATGAATTCCCCTTCAAGTAGGTTTGATATGACGATTGTGTGGTTGAAAGCAAAGGAAATATGAGAATTGGATATTACCATCTCAATCAATTGGTCTTCATCTTCAATGATTCTATATACCTCATGTAACGACTTGCTGGGTACGATGACATTCAAATTTCCTTGATAATTGATGTTTTCTTTTTTTACCGCCAGCCTATAACCATCTATAGCAACAAATGTGCACTCATTGTTTGTCACTTCCATTAGACATCCTGTAAAAATAGGTTTAATATTATCCTGTGCTGCCGCAAAGGTAGTGTTTTTGATTAATTTCTTCAATGCACCGGAGTCTATGGTGATTGATTCTCCCTCATTATAAAAAGTGTTATCTGGATATTCATCGGCTGAATTACATAGAATCGAAAAGTCGGATTTCACGCACTTTATTCTCATCTTATTAAAACTGTCTGTCGTAATCTCAACGCTTGATTTTGATGGGAGTTTTCTTATAAAATCACTTATAAGTTTTGCATTTACAACAATAGAACCTTCTTCTTCAACTTCACAATCGATGGTTGTCTTAATACCCATATCTAGATCTGTTGCAGTCAGACTCAATGTATTGTTCTCGGCCTCTATTAACATACCGGTTAGTATAGGCATAGTGGTTCTTACGGATACTACTTTTTGTACAATACCAATTGCTTTTGAAAGGTCATTTTGATTAATTACACACTTCATAAAGTTCCTCCATTTTATTCAGATAGTAGTAGTTAACATCTAATTATATATATAAATATAACAGTAATAGTAATAGAGACTGTTAATTTGTTGATAAACCTTGGTATCATCTAAATCTAATGGTTATGGAGATTTAAAGATTGTGGATAAAATATAATTAAATAATCTATCAATCTTTATAAACAGTTTATCAACAATACATCCATAAATAGTATTAGAGAAGCTCAGCCTCCAAATCCTCAATAGCTTTTTTTAATTCATTGTCGGTTTCCAGATCGGCAGTTATTTTATTAAAAGCATGAATCACAGTAGAATGATCCCTTCCACCAAATTCATCACCAATTTTTGGCAAAGAGTTGTCTGTGTGCTTTCTCGATAGATACATGGCAACCTGTCTTGGGTGAGATATACTTTTTGGTTTTTTCTTTGAACTGAGGTCTTCTAAGCTTATATTAAAATAATTTGAGATAGCGTTTTTTATCAGATCAATCGTTATCAGTTTGTTTTTATCTGATATGAGATGTTTAAGGGCTTCATAAGCCAGCTCCATGGTCACTTCTTTATTGGTAAGTGATGAATAGGCGTATAATCTAATCAAAGCACCCTCTAGTTTTCGAATGTTGGATTGAATATTGTTAGCAATATATTCGATTATTTCATCCGAAACATCATATTTTTCATCCTCTGCTTTTTTTCGGAGGATTGCTATTCTTGTTTCTAAATCCGGAGTTTGAACATCTGCTGTCAATCCCATTTCAAATCTTGATCTTAATCGATCTTCCAGCGTAAGAATTTCTTTTGGAGGCCTATCTGAGGATATAATGATCTGCTTGTTGTCATTATGAAGTGCATTGAATGTATGAAAAAATTCCTCCTGGGTCCTTTCTTTACCAGCTATAAACTGTATATCATCCACTAACAATACATCAATTTTTCTATATTTGTTTCTGAACGCTTCATTTTTGTCATCTTTAATGGAGTTGATAAGATCATTTGTGAATTTTTCAGATGTGACATAGAGGATTTTAGAATCCTTATTGTTTGACATGATATAATGACCGATGGCATGCATCAGATGGGTTTTACCTAAGCCGACACCACCATAAAGAAATAAAGGATTATAAGCTGTTGCAGGGGCTTCGGCTACAGCTAAAGAAGCTGCATGGGCAAATCGGTTACTGTTTCCCACAATAAAAGAATCAAACTTGTATTTGGGATTTAGAAAAGACTTGATTGTATTTCCGTTCTGATAAGTAAAATTTTTATCTCTTTTTTCAACCATCTTTTGTTCATCAATTTCTTCATCCGGTATCAGAATCTTAATGGATATTTCATTATCGTTCAATACATAAGTGAATGCATTTTTCAATAAATTATTATATCTCTTAACCAGCATATCTCTTAGAAATTCTTCCGGTGCTTGAAGATAAATTACATTGTTATTAATATGAAGTGGTTTTATTGGCTTTAGCCATGTATTATAACTGACTTCATTCATATCTTCTTTGATGATAGCGAGAACTTCATCCCACAATTGTGCTATGCTATTGTTCATAGAAACCTCCACATATTAAATAATTATTGATAAACCTACATTAAATAGTGATCAATCCACAGGGTATTGAGAAAGACATTAGACCGAAAGTATTAAAATGATGAAAAAATAAAAAAAGTTATCCACAGCTAGCATTAGTTTAACAAATTTTATCCACAATATCAATTGGTATTGAAAATTTATTTGCATGTTGTATTAAAATATAATATAGTACTACCATCTATAAAATGAATTTTTAACGAGGAGAATTCCATGAAATTACCAGAATTGAAAATAGGCGAGCTACATGCCAAAATCCCAGTGGTTCTGGGTGGAATGGGAATTGGTGTAACAAGATATAGATTGGCGTCTGCTGTAGCGAATGAAAATGGTATTGGTATGATGTCAGGAATTCATATCGGATATGATGAACCTGATTTTCCCAGCAACACTTTCAAGGCAAATATCAGGGCTATGAAAAAACATATAAGCATGGCAAGAGAAATCAGCCCGAAAGGAATCATAGGGTTAAATTTTATGACAGTAATGAACAGATATGGAGATTATGTCAAAGCGGCAGTTGATGAGGGAATCGATATTATTGTTTCTGGAGCGGGTCTGCCACTTGAATTGCCACAATATGTCAAGGATTCGAAAACCAAGATCGTTCCAATCGTTTCATCAGGCAGAGCCCTGAGTCTCATTTTAAGAAAATGGGACATGAAATATTCAAAAACCGCAGACGCTGTGGTTATAGAAGGAGTTGAGGCAGGGGGACATCTGGGTTTCAAGGAGCATGAGATCAAAGATCATTCGTTTTCATTCAAACAGACAATTGAAGATGTTAAAATCATCTTGAACAAATTCGAGAGCAAATACGGAATAAAGATACCTATAATAGCCGGGGGTGGTATATTTGATAGAAAGGATGCCGAAGATGTGATTAGTCTGGGAGCTGATGCAGTGCAGATGGGGACCAGATTTATAGGAACAGAAGAGTGCGATGCTGCAATGGCATACAAACAAGTTTTTCTAGAAATGAAAAAAGAAGATATCGAAATTATCATTAGTCCTGTGGGATTACCTGCCAGGGCTTATAAGAATAAATTTCTTTCAGATATGAAAAATGGTCTGGCTATGGGTTCTCAAAAGTGCTCAGCCTGTTTGAAGTATTGTTATCCCGGAAAAAATGAGTACTGCATAGCAGATGCTCTGATTAGAGCTGTCAAAGGTGATGTGGACGATGGACTCATATTTACAGGAAGCAACGGATACAAAATCAATAAAATTGACACCGTAAAAAATATTTTTAAAGAGTTTCATTAAAAAGCAACCCTTTTAAGAATTTCTTGACATCCATGGGGGAT
>LGGM01000123.1 GCA_001509345.1 Clostridiales bacterium 38_11 | reverse complement strand
CTGATGAAGCGCTGTTTGTTCTCAACAATTTGCCACAAATAGCTGTCAAAAGTTGATTTTGTCACGTATTTATAGATGTTTACAGCTTCATTTTGATTGCCTTGTCTTAGGATTCTTCCTTCTCGCTGCTCCAGATCACTTGGCCGCCACGGGCAGTCTAAATGATGAAGCGCAATTAAGCGGTCCTGTATATTAGTTCCCGTGCCCATCTTTGCAGTTGAACCAAGGATAATGCGCTTGTTGCCACTACGCATATCTGCAAATAGAGTTTCTCTTTGTGCTTCACTATTGGCATCATGTATGAAACAGACTTCTTTTTCTGGAATACCTCTCTTTATCAATTCTTCCTTGATATAAGGATAAACAGAAAAACGCCCATCTGTATTAGGCGTTCCTACATCACAAAATATGATTTGTGTTCCTTTAAAAGCATTACTCTCCTTATATTCTTCAAAGACCTTATCAATACACTTATTAACTTTACTATCTGGTTCATTTGGCGCTTCATCATAAAGCAGCCTTGGGTCAAGTCCCAAAAGTCTTGCTTCATTGGTAATCTTTAGCATGTTATCGATCCTAGGATCAACCATACCATTTCGAATATCGCTTGCCCTATCAACAAAACTTTCCATAATCTCTTTTGTAAAATCACTGGACTCTGCTGAAATCAACTTATGTTTGTCTCCTTTTAATTTTGGAACTGGTAGTTTAAGCATGTCCGCTGTTTTTACATCTGCCATGTTTTTAAAAATAGTCATGAGCTCCGGTAAATTAGAGAACTTGGCAAATCTACTTTTATAGCGATAGCCCGTGCCCTCAGGAGCTAGTTCTAGACTTGAAACCACTTCGCCAAACTGTGCTGCCCATGCATCAAAGTGGTGGATACCTCTTGCTTCTAGTTCCTTGTTTTGAATGTATCGCTGCATCACATACATTTCCGTCATGCTATTACTGATGGGCGTTCCGGTTGCAAAGATCACCCCACGTCCTTGATTGATTTCTTGGATATACTGAGTTTTCATGAGCATATCCATAGATTTTTTACTTCGTGTATTGGATATGCCGGCAACATTTCTTATCTTTGAAAATACAGCGCAGTTCTTAAAATAATGTGCTTCATCTACATAGACACAATCAATTCCAAGTTCTTCAAAGTTGATTACATCATCTTTTGGACTGTCATGAAGTCGTTTGATTTCAGCTGTTAGTGAGAGCTTGAGCTTTTCCATCTGCTTGATACTCCAGTTTTCACTATTACTTCTTTTTGCATCCGCAATGGCAGCAGAGATATCATTGATCTGCCTATGAATCATTTCTTCCTGACGTTCTTTCGAGACAGGAATTTTCTCAAATTGCGAGTGCCCCATAATGACAGCATCATAAGCTCCTGTAGCAATACGACTGACAAAACGTCTTCGTTTTGATTTTTGAAAGTCTTTCTTTGTGGTGACTAAAATATTAGCCGATGGATAAAGCCTTAAAAATTCACTACCAATATGCTGAGTTAGGTGATTTGGTACAACTAGAACTGCTTTATTTATCAGTCCCAGTCGCTTTTGCTCCATACAGCTGGCAACCATTTCAAAGGTTTTTCCTGCCCCTACAGAATGCGCTAGAAGTGTACTGCCACCATAAATAATTCTTGCAATGGCAGCTGTTTGGTGATCTCTTAATTTTATATCTGGATTCATGCCTGGCAATTTTAAATGACTGCCATCATATTCTCTCAGGCGAATATTATTATAGTGCTGATTATAATAATCCACATACTTTTTACGTCTTTCAGGATCTTTAAATATCCATTCTTTAAAGGCTTGTTTTAATAGCGATTGTTTTTCTCTTGCCAGCATGGTCTCTTTTTTGTTGATGACATATTTTACTGTATCACCATCTTCAACACGATCCTTAACCGTAGAATTTCTAAGATTCAAGCTGTCTTCAATGATGTAGTAAGCATTAATTCTAGATGTACCAAAGGTTTCTTTGGCTGAAACTGAATACCCATCTAATCCTTTGTTCTCAACTCCAAAGCTTGCATTGTAATTGTTGTAATGCACTTTGATTTCGTTTCTGCCACCGGTATTGTGATAATATCTCGGTGTTTTCAAGGTCTCATAGATGAACTGTTCATAATCTGCTGGTTCAATCCATGTGGTTCCTAATCGCACATCAATATCACTGGCCTCAAGGTCTATGGGTTGTACTTTTTCTAGGGCAGACACATTCTTTAAAAAGAGTTCCGGATTCATGTCCGCAAAGACTTTGGCAAATTTAAGCTTTTGCCTCACATCACCTGAAAGGTATTCATCAGCTGTTTCCCATCCTCTCAAAGCATCATTTTCATCATACTTTTCAGGGTTCAGATAGATGTCTTGTTCAAGCTCCTTAATGATGACTTGAGGTTCTTCATCATAAAGCTCAGCCATAAATGGAATATCCACCATGCCTTTTTCATTTAAGGACGCTGTTAATGCTTCAAATGCAGAATCAACATCTGTTATGGATTCATAAGGCTTAATGGTTCTTTTGGTAAACATATCTGCCTTTGTGACATGATGATCTTCATCCTCCACCTCTAGAGAACATAAAAGCGGGTAGTCATTGTCATCACGGAAGGCACTGGCATTGGGTCTTGAAGTAATATAATCAAAGTCTTTAACAAATGCATCATAGATTTGATTTAATTGGTCTTGAGCCTTTTCAAGTGATTCTTTCGTACAACCTTCCATTTGAAGTGTAATGATTTCTCTTGTGATATCCCGAATTGCCATCATGCCTTGAATCCGTTCAAGGGTTTTACCGGTATAATCCATTCGTCTCATAATAGAATTTTCACGGTAATAAAGTTTGTCATCAATAAAGGCATAACAGTAGTTCTTGTACTTAGGATCAGCAGGTATGTCATTGCTGTCCTCTTTTTTCGCCTGCTCGTAGTAACCAATTTCAGCTTGAAGATGAGACACAGCTTCTGATAGCACTTCTTCCAGATTAAAGCTATTGTCTGTATTTACACACGTCGTATAGCGACTGTCTCTACCAAACATTCTTTCATCAAATACCATCTCACCTAGCATCATATGGGGATGGTCAATAAAATATTGATTGACAGGGACCCCATTTTCATTATCTACAACCGATAACCAAGTTGGTATTTCCACCGACCGACGTTCTCTTTTTTTAAGAAAAAGAATATCAGCGGTTACATCAGTATTGGCATTTTCTTTAAATGCAGTATTAGGTAATCGTATTGCCCCAATCAGCTCAGCTCTTTCAGCAATATACTTCCTGACGGCTTGATCTTTTTTGTCCATGGTTCCCTTACTGGTAACAAAGGCAATGATGCCACCAGGACGTACTTTATCTAGTGTTTTTGCAAAGAAATAATCATGGATCATGAAGTTATGCTTATCATAAAGTCTGTCATATACTTTGTAATTCCCAAAAGGAACATTACCGATGGCTACATCAAAAAAGTTATCTTCAAACTGTGTTTCTTCATAGCCTTTCACTTGAATCTGCGCTTTCTGATAGAGCTGCTTTGCAATACGTCCTGATACATCATCCAATTCAACCCCAAAGAGTTTTGACTTGTTCATAGAGTTAGGAAGGTGGGAAAAGAAATTACCAACACCTAAGGAAGGTTCCAAGATGTTCCCTTTTTTAAAACCAAAC
>LGGM01000036.1 GCA_001509345.1 Clostridiales bacterium 38_11 | reverse complement strand
GTCACTATAGTGCCTGCTCCTTTGATACCACAGGTATGATGTGCTGCTCCGGAAATTCCGAATCCAATATAGAATTTTGGCTTTATCGCCACACCACTTGTCCCAATCATGGTTTCATCCCTGTCGGTCCATCCTTCATCCAAAGCCGGTCTAGTACAACCTGTAACACCATTCAACAAACCTGCAAGCTTTTCTAACTTATTCCAACCTTCCTGGTTTCCAATACCAAACCCACCAGTTACAATCAGATCAGCACTCTGAAGTGACACTTTAACTTTATTGTCATCTATAATCTCTAGAATCTCTATTTTATCGCCAAAGCCTTTAACGTCAGGATTAAATCTTTCAACTTTTGCTTCTTTTCCTGGAAATAGTCTTTTGTTGACCATTCCTGATTTCACGCTTGCCATCTGAGGTCTGTGTTTAGGGCACAGAATGTCACCCAGAACCTTGCCTCCAAATGCAGGCACTACCTGTACAAATTCGCCATTTTCCTTGACCTTCAACTCAACACAGTGAGCTGCCATACCGGTGTCGACAATCATAGCAGTTGTAGGTCCTATCTCTTCACCCTTTGTGGTTGCACCTACCAGCAAGATTTCCGGTTTGTATTTGTTGGAAACTTCCGCCAATGCCTCGGCATAATAGTCCGGTCTGTACTCTTTATACTTCTCGTCGTCAACCAATACTACATTGTCCGCACCATGCTCAGAAACAATCTGCACATAGCCATCCAACTCATATCCGATGATAACGGCCGTCACTTCCGGTTGATGGGCTATCTTGGATTTCAGTACAGTTGCCTCACCCAGAAGCTCTAGTGAGTTGCCGATAATTATACCTTTGTTGATTTCACAATAAACATGTATCCCTTTGTATTGTTTTATATCCATATCATTCACCCCCATCAACCTAAAGCTACGCCGGATTTTTTAATTTCAGCAATAATTTTATCCGCAATTTCTTCGGGATCGCCTGCAATTTCTTCACTTTTTCTACTCATATCAGGCGCGAAGATATCTCCAGGCTGTGTTGGTGAACCCACCAGACCTATGAAATCAGGATTGACATCAAGATCTGCTGTCCTGTAAATAGTCAGTGGTTTGTTCTTAGCTTTCAAAACTCCCATTACGTTCGGTATTCTTGGTTCGTTTATCTCTCTAATAACAGCTAGTACAGCTGGTAGAGCCATCTTGTATCTGATTCTGCCGTTGTCGGTTTTTCTCTCAACAACAACCGCTTGATTATCATAGTTTATACTCATCACATTAGCCATATGCGGCAATGACATCCATTCACCCAGTTGGCTCGGCACCTGTGCCGTTCCACCGTCTTCAGTCTCGTTTCCAAGCAGTATGATATCAAATTGGCCTGTTTTTTCGATTGCCTTATATAGCGTGTATGAAGTAGCCCATGTGTCAGCGCCACCTAAGGCTCTATCGCTACACAAGAACGCCTCATCCACACCCATAGCCAATACGCGTCTCAGATTCTCCACAGCGCTGTCTGGCGCCATCGAAAACACCGTCACTTTTCCTCCATGCTTTTCCTTCAGCTGCAATGCTGCCTCAATGGCATGTTTGTCCATTGTATTTATGATTGTGGGTATGCCCTCCCTGTTGACTCTTTTTGTCTTTGGGTCGATTGTGATCTTATCGTAGTATTCAGAGTCTGGTACAGGTTTGACGCAAACCGCAATATTCAATGACATATCAATACTCCTCTAACTTTACTTAATAGCATTTCCAGCGACAATTACTTTCATGATTTGTGAAGTTCCACCAGAAGGTATATTAGCCAATGCATCTCTTAGGAATCTTCCCACAGGGTATTCATTCATAACACCGTAGCCACCCATCAGATCCATCGTTCTTCTTGCGGCTCTTACAGCTGCTTCAGTTGAAAAATATTTTACAGCTGCGATTCTAGGTATTGCATCTTCACCTCTGTCATAAATGGCAGTCGCATTATACAACATCGCTGATGCCGCTTCATAATCGATTTGGTTTTCAGCTATCATTAATTGGATTACTGGTACTTTTACAAGAGGCTTGCCATAGATGATTCTTTCTTTACCAAACTTAACAGCTTCCTCTACAGTACCTCTGAGAATACCAACTGCTATTGCTGACATTCCCGATCTACCAAAATGACCTATAGTATGCAAAGCAATACCAGCACCTCCGCCCATCTTTCCTAAAATTGAATCAGGTCCACATTGTACATCTTTTGCTATTGTATCACCTGTAACTGATCCTCTCAGACCTAATTTGTTCTCTTTTCTTCCAGCTGAAAGACCTGGTGTTCCCGGTGGAATCAAAATAGCACTTAGTAGTTTTCTACCTTTTTCATTAACACCACTTGTTCCCGTCCATACATTCAAATCTGCTATATGTGCGTTTGTGATGAATACCTTTCTGCCGTTTAACAGATATCCAGCGTCATTCTTTTCAATTGTTGTTGCCTGATTACCTAAGTCTGATCCACCTGTTGGTTCTGTTACAGACAATCCCCCAATCAATTCGCCTGAGCAAAGCTTTGGTAGCCATTCTTTCTTCATTTCTTCTGTTCCAAAATTATATATGCAAGCTGTTGCCAAATCATGTGTCATTAAAGCAATGGACAAGCCTGCGCTATGTCTGGCTACTTCTTCAAGCATGATAGCTCTTTCTGTCAGTCCAAGTCCCGCTCCACCATATTCAGTTGAAACAAAAAGACCTAGTAGACCTTGCTCGCCGAACACCTTGAACAGTTCTTTCGGGCAATGGTCTTTTTCATCCCATTCTGCAGCATAAGGAGCAACTTCTTTGTCTACTAATTCTCTGATTACACTTCTAAGCATTTTTTGATCTTCATTAAAAAATTCGAACATTTTACAACCTCCACATTATATTTGTTAAATTATTATTTATGCAAAGTATATACCATAGCATTTTATTTAACAAGTATGCACTTTTTAGTACTATAGTATCTTAATGTATACTGTAATGAAAGGATTAAAATTTCAATGTTATTATCAATTTTAATTAATAGATGGATTCAATTCCATGTGTGATTGAAATATCAATGTCTGTAGGATATTGATCCAATTTTTTTGATGTTTTTTTGCCATTTAAAGAAATACATATGGTCAAAAACGATACCTTGTGTTACAATGATACCATAATTTTTTTGGAGGTAACACATGATTGAGGAAACGGAAAAAATTTATAGATGTCCCTTAGAACTGTCTATGGACCTGATAGGCGGTAAATGGAAATGTGTCATCCTATGGCACCTGAGAAAATACCGTCTGAGATTCAGCCAACTGAAAAGAATAGTGCCTGGAATCACTCCTAAAATGCTTACGCAGCAGCTTAGAGACCTTGAGGAGCACGGCTTGGTTCATAGAGAAGTCTATGCGGTCATACCTCCAAAGGTCGAATATTCACTGACAGAAGAAGGCAAAACTTTCCTGCCGGTATTACAGGCCATGTACAAATGGGGTAGGAGCTACGCAGATCAGTTTGATATAACCATCGATACATCTCTTCAGGAAAAAATAATCAAACAAGAATTGAATACTGCAAAAAAATAACAAAAGGATGGAGGAATTGAAAACCCATCACTGTCCACTTTTTATCTTTCTACTGCCCGGTTTAATAACTACTGTGCCTTTCTTGCATTCCGGGCAGTTTTCCTGTTCATAGGCCTCGAAAAACAATTCTATGGCGCTATAGATTGGCAGATGGATATTGCTTATCTTTCTGTCAACCAGACACCCAATCCCTATAACCTTGCCACCATAGGATTCGATAACCGCAACTGTCTCAAGAGATGATTTTCCCGTTGTGACAACGTCTTCCATGATCAATACTTTTTCACCGGACTTAATTTCAAATCCCCTTCTCAGGGTCATAACATTGTCCACTCTTTCGGTGAAAATTGTCCTGATGTTGAGCTGTCTTCCCAGTTCATATGCAGCTCTTATGCCACCCATTGCAGGTCCGACAATCACATCTATCTCGAGTCCACCAACCTTATCTGCCACCGCAGCGACAACTTTCTCTGCCCGGTCCGGATACTGCATCAATTTTTCACATTGAACATACTTTTGACTATGCTTTCCTGAAGACAGCAAAAAATGGCCCTCCAGCACTGCCTCGCTTTTTTTGAATAACTCCAATAATTCCATCTTTCTCCTCTTATATAATTCCTGTTATCTCTTTTATATCTCTTATGCCCTGTGAATCCAGAAATTCATCTAATTCTTTTATAATATCCAGACAACTATCCGCTTTAACAAAATTTGCTGTTCCCACTTGAATGATTGACGCGCCTGCCATGATGAATTCAATCGCATCCACTCCTGAAGAAATGCCTCCCATACCGCATACCGGTATCTTGACGGCCTTGGCCGACTGATGAACCATCCTGAGGGCTATAGGTTTGACAGCAGGGCCTGAAAGCCCTGCGTAGTAATTGTTGAAAACCGATTTTCTTGCATAAATATCAATAGCCATGGCATTGATGGTGTTGATGAGTGACAAAGCATCCGCTCCTGCCTCTTCACAAGCTGCAGCCATTTCAGGTATGCTTTCGGCATTCGGAGAGAGCTTTACCATTAATGGTTTCCTGCAGATTTCTCTTACGGCTTTCACAGTGTTATAAGCAATATCCGCTTTTATGCCAAAAGCCATACCGCCTTCTTTGACGTTCGGGCATGATATATTCAATTCAATGATGTCAACTTCTGAATCGTTCAATAGCTTCACGCCAATCAAATAATCATCCAGAGTATTTCCGCCGAGATTGGCGATCACATTGGTCTTGTATTGTTTCATTATGTTTATTTCTCGGGAAATAAAACTCTCTACACCCGGATTCTGAAGACCGATGCTGTTCATCAATCCCATGGGTGTTTCCCAAAGCCTTATCCCTTCATTGCCTTGTTTGCTCTTAAGGGTAAGTCCTTTTGAGCTGATACCACCAAGCAGTCCAACGTCGTAAATGTCATTATATTCCTCTCCAAATCCAAATGTACCACTTGCCGCCACAACAGGATTCTTAAAGACTTTTCCCAAAAAATCCACTTTTAAATTAGCCATTTCAACTCCTTAGAAACCGTTATCCAGAGACTCTACAGTGCTTATCTCCCACTTTTAGAAGTGGGGGTCTTAGCACTGTTAGTCATCGGGTCAGACCGTCAGATCTGTGCCGTTGAATACGGGACCATCCTTACAGACCCGCTTGTTGCCATTTTTTGTATTGATAACACAACCCAAGCAAGCACCAACCCCACATGCCATTCTCTTTTCCATGGACGCATAGACTTCAACATTTTTTTCGAGACATGCTCTTATGATTTTTTCCATCATGATTTCGGGACCACAGGTTATGACAATATCATAGTCTTTAACATTAATAAAATCAGTCACATAACCTTTGTGGCCGGTATTTCCATCCTCAGTCACTACAATCAATTCGTTGCGATTAGGTCCAAATCCTTCAAGACAAAATGTTTCATCTTTAAATCCTAGATATACATCTGGCTTTTTTGATTCTATATTCTTCATCAGATATAGCAAAGGAGCTATCCCAATGCCACCTCCTACAATCGCTATTTTACCATTTAATAACGCAATATCAAATCCATTGCCCAGGGGTCCAAGTACCTGAATGTTATCATTGACTTTCATCCTGCTGATTTGGTCCGTCCCATGGCCTGATACCCTATACAACAATCTGAGTTTTCCATCCTGGTAGTTGTGAACACTGATAGGTCTTGGCAGCAAATAGTCACCATTCAAGCCTTTGATCATGTAGAACTGTCCCGGTAACGGTACAATGTCCGATAACACAACCAGTTCAAAAATATTGTCGCATATATGTTTATTTTCAATGATCTTAGACATATCGTTTTTCATCATTGGATCGCTCCCCATATCTCATCCCTCATCCTTAAAACCGCTTTTCTGGAGGCCTCAGCAAAGTCTATTGGATTAGTAAGGTCGTTTTTATATGCAGTGATGATTCCTCTTGAGGAGTTGACAACACCGCCATTTCCATTGATCAGATATGGTACCACATCTTTTGCTCCTCCCCCTTGGGCTCCATAGCCCGGAATCAGAAGAAATAGATTGTTGATTTGATTTCTTAATTGGATACCTTCTTCATTGTTGGGGCACCCTACAACACCGCCTATGGAGCTAAATCCACATTCTCCTAAATATTGTTGCGCCAGCTGCTGCAACTTTTCCCCAACTTTGGTATAGAGAAACGCTCCTTTTTGGTCCCTGATGTACTGGAAGTCTTTGGCGCCTTGATTGGAAGTCCTAATCAGCACAAATATCCCCTTATCCTTATTGGCAATATAGTTTAGATATGGCTCCAAGCTATCGTTTATGCCCATGTAGGCATTCAGAGTGACAAAATCGCCCTCAAAATCGCCCTCGAAGTGGGCTTTGGCATACATTTCTGCAGTCTTTTGAATGTCACCTCTCTTGATATCACCAATACTGATAGCACCCTTTTGTTTTATATAACGAAGGGTATTGGAATAGGCTTTCAAACCCTCCAGTCCCAATGCTTCATAATAAGCAATCTGGACCTTGTAGCAGGCTGTGATATCACTGGTTTTGTCGATAATTTCCTTATTGAACTGAAAGATAGCCTCACCTCTTGTCAGGAATGCCTCAGAAAAGCTCTCTGGAAGATAAGATAACTCCGTATCCAATCCCACACATACATGTCCCTGGTTTTTTACAGCTTCAAATAATCTATCGACTATCATACTCCGCTCCTTTATAGACTACTTCACCTGCTTTTATGGTCATCATCACTTTACCATAAACAGACAAGCCATCAAAAGGTGTATTTTTACCTTTTGACACAAATTCATCGCTGCTGATTATATAAGAAGCATCCTCATCCACAAGAACAATATCTCCTGCATACCCTTCTTTTATGAGTCCTTTTTTGATACCTAATATCTTGGCCGGTTTTTCCGACATAATCCCGGATAGCTCACTCATTGAAATATTATGCTCTTTGACCAAGACAGTATTGCATATGCTGAAACTGGTCTCGATGCCTGATATTCCAGGAGCACCTTTTTCCTTGTCTTCCTGGCTGTGGGGAGCATGATCAGTGCCAATAGCATCGACATATCCTTCTTTTATAGCTTCAATCAGTGCCACAACATCCTCCCTCTCTCTTAATGGCGGATTAACCCTGTATTCGATGCGATTATCTCCAATCAGATGGTGTGGCGTTACCTCGCAGGTTAAATTCAAGCCTTCTCTTTTACTTTCAATGATCCTTCCAATAGCCTCTTTGGTACTGACGTGTGCCATGTGAAGCTTGCACCCGGTAATTCTGGCAAGCTCAATGTCACGATAGGTCATCAGATTCTCCGCCAAGCGCATATCGGTGTTAGAAAAAAAGTGATTTTCAGCATGTGAAATCACTGTGGCGTCTTTGCTCTTCGCTATCATCATGGCATCCAAAGCTATCTTGTCATTCATGACACCCTTTCCATCATCGGTAATAAATTTTGTGGCTTCCAGCACCGATGTCAGGTGGCTTATATTTTCACCCCTGATATCAGATGTCACTGTCGCGCATTGTATGACATCTACAAGTCCGATATTTCTGGCCTTTTCCTGGACCAACTCAATAATCTCCTTGCTGCTGGCAGGTGGGTTTGTATTACCCATCAATAGAACCGTCGTATATCCGCCTCTCACAGCAGCTTTGCTGCCTGTCTCAATGGTTTCCTTATACTCAAACCCAGGCTCTCTGAAATGGGCATGGGTATCCACCAATGCAGGCATAGCAGTCAACCCCTTGCCATTAATAATCCTATAGCCCTTGGCGCCACTCGCTGAATCTAAACTAACAATCAGTCCATCTTCAATAATAATAATTCCATATTCATCTTTGTTCGCATCCACTATCTTGACATTAGTGATTATCAGATCCATATCTTTATATATATCCATATCATATATCCTGCTTATTGGGATCATAGGCCTGATCACAATAAATACACCTATACAGTTTCTCTTCCTTGTTGACCAATCTGAACCTCTGATCTATTTCCTGCTCGATGGAGGTGATGCATCTCGGGTTGTTGCATTTAACTACATTGCTGACTTCCTGTGGTAATTCAAGATTTAGTTTTGTGACTATTTTGTCGTTTTCTATAATATTGATGGTGATATTGTGGTCTATGAATCCTAAAACATTCAAGTCAATATCCAGGACATTTTCAATCTTAATAATGTCTTTTTTCCCTAGTTTTTTTGAGACTACATTCTTAATCATAGCGACAGTGAAGTCAGCTTCATCCAGATTTAGATACTTATAGATTTTCATGCTCTTTCCAGCTGCTATATGATCAATGACAATTCCTCTTTCTATCGAATCAACCTTTAACATTTTTCCACCCCCAGCAGTTTCATAATCAACGCCATTCTAACAAACATGCCGTATTTTGCCTGTTTGAAATAAGCCGCTCTTGGATCACTATCAATCTCAACAGATATTTCATTGACCCTTGGCAATGGATGCAAAACTGCCATGTCTTGTTTGGCCATGCTCATTTTATCTTTGTCGAGTATATAAGAATCCTTTAATCTGACGTAGTCAGCTTCATTAAAGAATCTTTCCTTCTGAACTCGAGTCATATATAAGATATCCAACTCGCTCATGACATCCTCCAATCTTTCGATCTCCTGAAATCCCATACCCTTTTTTATCAAAATCTCTTCTCTGATATAATCGGGTATTTTTAGTTCTTCAGGTGATATCAGAACAAATTTGATGTTTTCATATCTTGATAAGGCTTTGATCAATGAGTGAACTGTCCGTCCAAATTTAAGGTCGCCACAAATACCAATGGTAAAATCAGTCAATTTGCCTCTTAAGGCTCTGATTGTCAGTAAATCTGCCAATGTTTGTGTGGGATGCTGATGCCCGCCATCGCCACCGTTGATGACTGGAATCGTTGAATTCAAAGCAGCAACCTTAGGAGCACCCTCCTTGGGATGTCTCATAGCGCATATATCTGCATATGATGCTATGGTCATCATAGTATCCCTTACGCTTTCTCCCTTTGCTGCTGAAGAGTTTTCTGCCGAAGAAAAACCCAATACCTGCCCACCCAATCTCAGCATAGCTGCTTCAAAACTGAGTCGAGTCCTGGTACTGGGTTCATAAAAACAGGTGGACAATAGCTTTCCTTTGCAAACCTCGGTATATTCTCCAGGGTTTTCAATAATTTTATCAGCCAATTCAAAAACGCTCTCCAATTCCTCTACTGTCAGATCCATAGGGTCTATCAAATGCCTTCCTTTTAACATATATCCTCCTTTAAGCCTCTCTGGACTTTACTAAATCAAATGAAAATGCCTTCTCCAAATGTAACGAGAGAAGGCATAATGATCCTGTGTTTTATGATATTCAATTACGCCTTTTCAGCCTCTCGTGCCAAATTAAAGGTTCAATTTTATTTAAAATACTACAAAATCAGTGAAATGTCAATAGGATTAAGACATAAACCTAACCAAAGCATCGATTTGCTTTTTAAAGATTTTTTCAATTATTCCAATTATCTTACCTATAAATAACGCTGCAATGATTGTCCCTTCCCTGACACCGACAAAGCCTCCTAGAAATATCAAGGCGAAAGCTGTCGCTGTCAATACAAGACTGGTGTCAACAACTGTTTTAATCTTATGAAATTCTTTTCCGGTAATGACTTGAATAGCCATCATGAATCCCTCAGGAGGCATTGGCAGTATATTGGCTCTAAGATATAGAATGATTCCAATTGCGATAAAAATCATGCTTACCACTAACAGCAAGAGTCTGAATACATAATGATCAGGCGGTGTGAAGGAAAAAATAAAGTTCGAGAAAGTTACAAAATAACCAAATACTGTCGAGAATATAATCTGCAATAAATTTCTTGCCTTGAAATTTCTTCTTAGCAATATAATCTGCAGCAAAATAAATATAGAAAAAATAACTATGATCACGTGTCCCTGTTCGATGCCTGTTATCAGACTCACGATATAAGGTATTGAATTGACAGGTGATATTCCTAATCTGGACTTGATGGAAAAGGTCACACCGATGGCTAAAAACAGAAGCCCAAGACAATATATTGTAACTTTTCTTAATATTCGCATTGTTTATATGCTCCTTTTAAATCTGATTAATAAGCTCTATTTACCGAAATTACTGAACCATTACATTCTATTTTATTAGGTATTAATAATCAATCATTATTTAATTCATTTTTCTGTTAGTTATATATTTAGATGGTTACAGGAGTCGGGTTATGATAGAATATCAGTACTTGAAAAACAATAATTGAGAATTTAGATGAAACCATGGAAGTATGACGATATTCATAAACATTTCTACAGAACCATGCTGACGATTGCATTACCCATCATTATCCAACACTAGGATTTTATGATTTTAAGGAGAGTACCAATCTAATGTTGAACAAATCTTTGATTGTCTCAGCTATATTTTTGACTCCGAAAATGCAATCATACATGATTATTGTAGGTGTTCTGAGAAGTGGTGGCGATATAAAATTCTGCATGGTGGTAGACTCGATTTTTGTTTGGTTGGTTGGTATACCTTTAGCATTCATCAGTGTTTTAGTGTTTAAATGGCCTATTCATCTTGATTAGTTGCTGTATTTACCGAAGAAGTTCTGAAGTTTGCTGTCATTTTTCCGAGGGTTCTTAGTAAAAAATGGCTCAATAATTTAATATCCTGATCCCAAGATCAGGGTAGTTTGTTATAATCATATTGACATCGGCGTGAATCAAGTCATGCATAATACTTTCACTATTGACGGTATAGGTGTTGACAGGCATATTATGCCTATTTGCGTTCTTGATTATTTCCTTGTCTATTGTCCTATAATCCGGATGGTAAAAATCACATTTCAGTCTTTTAAGATAAACCCATGGATTGTACAGCCTAGCGCAAAACAATGCGCCTGTTTTTATGGTAGGAGCTAGTCTTTTCACCTCGAGCAAGGCACTGTGGTCAAAAGACGATATGATTACATTATTCTCAAGATGGCAGTCATGTACCTGTTCAAGGGTAATTCTTTCAATACCAGGATAGTAATAGGAACCGGCTTTCAGCTCGATATTGAAAATAAAATCATCCGTCACATCCAACGATAAAACATCTTTAAGAGAGGGTATCCTTTCATTAAAAAAGTCCCTTGAAAACCAGGTACCTGCATCCAGTTTCCTGATTTGACCAAAAGTGTAGTCTTTCACTTCCCCAATCTTGTCAGTTGTCCTATCCACTCGCTCATCGTGAATGACGACAGGAACATGATCCTTTGTCAAATGAACATCAAATTCTATTCCGTGGGCTCCAATCATAATTGCCTTTCGAAAGGATGACATTGTGTTTTCAGGTCGATACCCCATTGCACCTCTATGCCCTATTATTTTGGTCATAAGCCACCATCCTATATTTTTTTATTGCTTATTTAGAAGAAACTGCTCAACGATTTCTCTCATTTCACGGACCGGAGGGTCTATTCCTGTCCATATTTTAAAGGCCTCCACCCCTTGATTGACAAACATACCAATTCCTGACAAAGTCACGCACCCAATTTCTTCAGCCTCTATCAACATCCTTGTTCTGATTGGATTATAGATGATATCCGCAACCAACAGGTCTTTCCTTAATAGTTTGTGATCGATAGGCGTGTTGTCCACATTCGGAAACAACCCAATATTGGTTGTATTGATTAATACATTTATGTAAGGCATATATTGCGCTAACACTTCAGTAGACAACGCCAAGGGAATGCAACAATCTCGAATACAGCCGTTTATTTCATCACACAACGCTTTCGCTTTGATAAACGTGCGATTGGCAATCACTATTTTTTTTGCTTCTCTCTCAGCCAGTGTCATGGCTATAGCTCTACAGGCACCACCAGCACCCAGCACCATAAAGCTACTCTCAGATATGACACATCTCGTCTCGCTGGTCAAAGAAGAAACAAATCCCTCACCATCAGTATTATAACCTGTCATTCTTCCATTTTCGATCTGAACAGTATTGACAGATCCTATTTTTTCAGCCAGTGGATGAATAGCATCCAGGTGTTGAATGATATCAATCTTGCCTGGTATTGTGACATTAAAACCGATAAAATTCATCTTTTTCATGCCTGACAAGAGTTCGCTATAATCTTTGTTTTCAGCTTCAATAGGAAGATAGAGGCAATTAAGCCCGGTTAATTTGAATGCTTTGTTCTGCATCAGTGGCGACAAGCTATGACCAAGGGGATAACCCAACAAGCCAACTAGTTTTGTTTTGACATCTATCATGAATGCTCACCTTCCTTTGAGAAGAACTCGATCATTTTTTTTAAATCAAAAAATCCAATCTGGCCTGGAGCTGAGATTTGCAGCATTGATGCAAAGGTAACTGCAGATCCAAATGCATTTCCCCATACCCTTGATACCCTACCCAGCTCTCCCATTGACATTGTAATCACTGGTATATTAACGTATTTCCTGGATTTTCCAGTCGCTGACAGTAATGTCAGCACATCTTCCGATGTTTTTGGCATCAAAGCAACCTTTACAATATCCGCTCCTAAAGACTCTCCGTCCATTAATTTATCTATAATGAATTGTTCATTTGGTGTTGTTTGAAAATTGTGATAGGACAAGATCAATTTCTTATCATATAATTCAGTTAGCTTTTTGATACTATTGATGTAGCCTTCACCATTTATCATTTCTATATCCAACAGATCCACAGCGCCTGTTGCCAAAGCTTCTTTGAACATGTTGTATCGGATCTCGGAATCCAGACTGCACATGCCTCCTTCTGACTGGTGTCTGCATGTGAATATGACAGGCGTATTTTGCGTCATTCCTTTGATTTGGTTAAGTATTGCTTTTATTTTTTCGATGTCTGTATTGTCTTCAAAATAGTCCACTCGCCATTCAACTAGATCAGGATCCAGATTTACCACACGCTTGAAATCCTCAATAATAGAGTGTTTATTGTTTGAGACTATCGGTACACATATCAAAAATTTGCCTGTTCCAAATTCCCTTTCTTTAATCGAAAATATTCTCTTCATTCTACTCTCCAGTATCTATCAATACATTCAAAAGTGTGTTCAATGTTTCATCTATATCATCATTATTGTTGATAATGATATCACTGCTTTGCTTGTATAGGAATTCTCTTTCTCTATATATTTTTTCAATTTTCATGATGTCCTCTTTCAATAAAGGTCTTTTGGTAACGTCAATACTGCTTAGTATCTTGCCGATACTTCTGTTTAGCAAAACAATAATAAAGCCGTTCTTTTTAAGATTCATGATATTCTCATGATTAAGAACAATCCCCCCACCAGTCGACAAGACCATATCACCGAGAGTAACCAATTCCTTGATTGCCTCTGCTTCAAGCTGTCTGAAAAACTCCTCACCTTCTATTTCAAATATCTGACCGATAGATCTACCTTGTTTCTCCTCTATGTATTCATCAGTACAATAATATTTCAGATTCATTTTTTCAGATATTATTTTTGCAAATGTTGTTTTCCCACTTCCCATCATTCCAATCAACGCAATCTTTTTCATAAATGTCCTTTCAAAAAAAATAGTTTATACTATTATAAATCAACTCTAGTTCAAAAGACAACAGATTTTACTTTATTAGAAAAGAGCAGGGTTTCACTGAACACCCTGCTCTTCATTTCTAGATACTATTTTTTTCAATCTTCTCAATACTTCTCTTCTTGGCAACCAAACCTGTCTTTCACAAGTGGTGCACTTTATCCGTAAATCCGTTCCTACTCTGAGAACCTCCCATTCATAGCCCCCACAAGGATGTTGCTTCTTCAATTTTATAATATCTCCTATTTCAATTTTCTCAGTCATTAGTAATCCCCTTTTATATCATTACAGTATTTTGTCCTGCTACTATGATTTCAACTATTTCATACATATTGGATACCTCTCCGACTCCCAATTTGTCGGTCAAATCATAGAAATTCAAACATGTTCCACATGAAACAATCTCTGAACCTTTTGCCGTTAGCTGTTTTAAATCCTCTATGGATTCAGATTCAACACTTGTCAGATAAACTCCTGTATTCAAAAAAACAATCTTTGAAGGAGGATACTCCATCTGTGTCAGTGTATAGATAAATCCTTTCATCAGTATTTTGCCTAGCTCTTCAGAACCTTTACCCAAAAGATTGCTGCCGATGACATATACCATGCGATTTGTTTTCTGCCGTTTCTCAACATCTTCCAACTTCTCGTCTGCTTTTTTATAGAAAGACATCTCGATTTGATTGAAATCTTCTTTTACCGACACCTCACAGCCAAGGCTCTTGGCCAGCTTCATAAGATTTAATTTGGCTGTCTCATTATCGACAATTGTTTTGACGTTCTCATTGTCATCCAATGCTTTTTTTGTAAGAATAACTGGCTGTGGACATGCCAATCCCCTTGCGTCAATATTTTTCATCTGCTGTAGACCTCCTATTTTTTCAGTATTCCCTTGTATGTCAGATAATTCAGGATGATATTGTTTTGATAGAAATACTCACTTGATCTGGATTCTAGTATTGTTGTGGTTAAACCATTATCCGGTTTTGACATGGAAATAAAAGGTGATGCTATCACAAAAAAGATGTAGATGAGTATAATCGTTTTAATGAGACCCAGTCCTCCGCCAAACAATTTGTTGATGGTGCTTAGAACAGGCGCCTTAAACATAGTATTCAGTATATTGGCTGCTATCATCAAAACAAGATAGACTACAAGGAATGTGATCGCAAAGCTGATGACATAAACAAATATTGCAGCAATTCGATCTGCCAGATTTTCTATATAATTGCTTATGTTTTCATTCATAGCATCTTTGAACACAAAGTCATTCAGAAGTCTCTGGATATCGAAAGGCAGCTTTTCAAACCCCTTGAAAACGCCTCCCAGATCATCAACAACCTGGCTTTCAAACAATTTCGTTAATTTATCTGCAACATTGTTTTTTATAAATTCAAATATGCCTGTCACTTTTATGAGCACATCATGAATGATATATGAGTAATTATAGGAAATAAAAAATGACAGTAAGATTCCAATCAGTTCGAAGATTCCCATGATAAATCCTCTTTTGAAACCATAAAAAAATGATATTGCAAGTAATGCCACAATGATTATATCAAACAAATTGTATTCCATTTTATACACCTACTTTATATTTATATTCATTGATTTAATACCATCAACTGTAAATATTCTGATTGTGTTGTTATCCAGCAATGTTGCATTGATTGTAGATTGTGAGTTGTAAAGAAGGTTAACCTTGTCATCTTTAATATAGGAAATATATTGGTTTCCAGTCAGTATTAAAAACCCCTCATAAAATTCCAACTTGTAGTACTGGTGTTGCAAGGTCATTTTACTCAACAATTTGCCATCCTTGTTAATAATGTGAAGATTCGTATCATTTTCACCCTCTAGAATGTAAAGTTCTCCATTGACAAATTTCATGTCTTTAAGATTTTCATAGCCTCCATACTGCCACAGTATAGCGCCTTCAGTATTCAATTTGTAGATGTTTCTGTTGGTTACCAGATAAGTCCCATCATTTCCCGGTTCGAGAAATATCACCAGTTCATTGACAAATTCTGTTTCCCAAAGCGGATAGTAATCTTTGATTAGATATTCGCTGATAGTACTAATGATGATATTTCCATCGTAGTCAAAAGCACTGACTATTATGGAATTAGAGTTCAAAGACTTCTTCACACTCAATACCCTCTTATTGTTGTTATTGATTACTCCAGTCGAAACATAGTTTTGATCAAATATTTCTATACAATTGTTGCTATGATCCAGATCTGAAGTCAATACATATATATCAGTGTCCTCCAGAATATTCAACAGATTTTTCTTATCCAGATCAATCTCAAAGTCCAAATCGCTATTGAGTATGTGTAACAAACCATCCTCTGTCATAATGATAGTTTCACTGTTTATAAAAACTTTCTCGATAAAAGTTTCAAACTCCTTATAATTCAGTAATCTTCCCTTATAATCATAAGTTGCTAGATTATTTTCGGTCAATTTGTAAAAAAAGCCTTTTTCTAAAAATATTTTTGAGCTTTTCAGATCAATGCTCACTTCCTCGGTATCCGATAAAAAAACTGTATCCCTGTTCAGGTATTTATCAATAACTTCCAAGCCACCAGTGTAATAAACCACTAATAACAACACGATCGCCATCAAAAAGAATAATATTAGTATTTTCTTGATCATGTATATCACCTATTTTATTATAACACATCGCTTTATGCGATGTATTAGATTTGAATTAAATTTTGCATTTACAACATTATATATAAATAACAGGTCTAAGTAAATAGAGATAAACATTAGAGCTTGCTGATCAAATAAAAAAACCGGGACTTTAATGCCCGGTCTTGAAACAACTTTAAATCAAATCGTCAAAATCTTCCTGATTCTCAATCACATACTGTTTTTTCGCTGTGTAGTGTGTGTGTAGAAGTTTATGAGATAGGTGACTGTTTGGTTCTGTCAGATAGTCCGCATAAAGCTTGATAACTTCAGGATTCTTGTGTGATTTACGGTTGACCATAATCACATCTTCTTCATAAAGCGCATTGGCTCTGCTTACTTTCGGGTTGACATTCAATCTATCTTTTGAAGAAACATGGGATTGTCCACCACCATGTACACATCCTCCAGGACAAGCCATCACTTCAATAAAGTGATAGTTTTTCTTTCCAGCTTTTATGGCATCCAGAACCAATGCGGCATTTTTTGTGCCATGTGCCACTGCAACATTGACATCTGTTTCAACACCACCGATCGGTAGTCTCAAGGTTGCTTCCTTTACGCCCTCAATACCTCTAACTGCTTGGTATTCAATATTTTCAAGGTCTTCTCCTGTGAGTATATCCGCTACTGTTCTTAACGCGGCCTCCATGACACCACCGGTCGCACCAAATATAACACCAGCGCCAGTGTATTCTCCCAACACCTTGTCATAGTCTTCGTCCGGTAATCTTTTGAAGTCAATTCTTGCTTGCTTGATCATGTTTCCCAATTCTCTAGTTGTCAACGAAAAATCAACATCTCTAATGCCATCAACTTCCATTTCAGGTCTTGCGGCTTCAGATTTTTTTGATGTGCAAGGCATGATTGAAACAACAACCATTTTTTTTGGTTCCAAGCCCATTTTGTCAGCATAATATGATTTGGCGATAGCACCAAACATCTGTTGAGGTGATTTGCATGATGAAAGGTTTTCGACAAATTCAGGATAAAAGATCTCGCAATATTTGATCCAGCCAGGAGAACATGAAGTGATCATTGGCAATTTACCACCATTCTTGATTCTACCCAGCAATTCTGTTCCTTCTTCCATGATTGTCAAATCCGCTGCAAAATCTGTGTCAAATACACCATTAAATCCCAATCTCCTAAGAGCTGCAACCATCTTGCCGGTCACTCTGGTACCTACGGGCATACCAAATTCCTCACCTAGTGATGCCCTGACTGCAGGTGCTGTCTGAACGATCACATATTGATCCGGATCATCAAGAGCATCCCATACATCATCTATGTTGGTTCTTTCTCTTAATGCTGCCACTGG
>LGGM01000122.1 GCA_001509345.1 Clostridiales bacterium 38_11 | reverse complement strand
CAGAGTCCAAGAAGGAACAGGTGAGAAAAACCAGAGACTACATCCTGAATCACTGGGAAGCGATCATCATCAGAAATGGGGATTCGGATGCCAGAACGGTGGCAAGGTATATGATCTGATGAAATACCAAAAGCGAAAACAGGAACGGGAAATAGCACAAGCCATACAAAAGGAAATGGACCGAAACATCAAACGGAGGGTGCTGGGAAAACTGTCACACTTTCCCGTTGAAATATGCTAAAATGAAAATCAGCAACCCTATCTTAACGAGAGGGATCAGTCTATTCTTCTTTTTCCTACAGTAAATTAACGCAATCCATCCTATTTTTATAATTGACAACTATATATAGTAGGGTGTAGAATCAATTATACTGTATATAGTGTTTGTAGGTCTTTTTAGATAATAGGGAAGGAAGTGAAAGTCTTCCACAGCCCCCGCTACTGTAAGTGTGATGAACGCTGTGAGCCACTGTTGAAAGATGGGAAGGGACAGCTAGTAAAGTGATCGCGAGTCAGGATACCTGCCTATAGATGTGAAATCAGTCTTCGGTGGGAAGAATGAAAATGTTATTTTTCGTTTATAAGACACTACCGGTAAGTAGTGTCTTACTTTTGCCCATACGTAAATATGAAAGGAGCAAATCAATGATAACACATGTCATTAAGAGAGAGGGACAAATTGAAGATTATAAGTCCTCTAAAATTTCAGGAGCTATGGGTAAAGCTTTCAAAGAAACCGGGATCGAGCTTAAACATAATATGACTCAACTTGTTGAACAAACGACAGATAAGCTCGACAAAGACACGATACACATTGAAGAGATACAAGATGCCGTTGAGCAGACATTGATGGAAAACGGTTATTATGAAGTGGCTAAAGCATATATTCTTTATAGAGAAGAACATGCTAAAAAACGACTTGGCATCGATCATTACATCAATAAAATTGATGAGTACATGGACAAAATTGACTGGAGAGTCACAGAAAACTCAAATGCGCATTATAGTTATGGAGCACTTAATAAGTATATTTCTGAAATGCAATCTAGAGATTATTGGCTACACCGTGTCTATCCATCCAAGATTGCAAATGGATATAAAAGTGGTGATTTTCACATTCATGATCTTGGTTCATTGACCGTATATTGCTGTGGATATTCATTAATTGAAATTGTACAAAAAGGTGTCAGAGGAATTAGTAACATTCCATGTTCAAAACCGGCAAAACACTTTGGGAGTCTGCTGGCACAAGTAGCGAACCTTACAACCATCTTTCAAAATGAGATTGCTGGAGCGGTAGCATTTAGCTCTTTCGATACGCTGACAGCACCATTTGTAAAAGAAGACAATTTAACTTACAACGAGGTCAAGCAAATCATGCAAAGCTTTGTTTTTCAAATCAATTCAAATAGTCGTGGCGGGTCAGAACCAGCCTTTTCAAACCTTACATTCGATTTGATGGTGCCGATTGATATGCAGGTGAAGCCTGTTATTGTTGCTGGAAAAACATTAAACTACAAATACTCAGATTGTCAGGATGAGATGGATATGATCAACAGGGCTTTTTATGAAGTCATGTTGGAAGGTGACTCAAATGGCTCAGTCCTTAGCTACCCTATTCCCACGTACAATATACACAAAGCCTTTAATTGGGATAGAGATAACGATAAGCTTTTATGGGAAATGACAGGTAAATATGGGATTCCATATTTTGCCAATTTCATTAATTCAGACATGAAACCAGAGGATGCAAGAAGTATGTGCTGTCGACTAAGACTAGATAAAAGAGAACTGGTTAAACGAAACGGGGGTCTGTTTGGATCTGGAGAAAAGACGGGATCAATCGGGGTGGTGACATTGAATCTACCTAGATATGCTTACGAAGCCAATAATAAAGAGATGTTTTACAAACGACTTGATCATAATTTGTCATTAGCCAAGGAATCACTTGTGATTAAACGCAAGTTTTTGACTCAACAACTAGAAAGAGGACTTCTACCTGCTTTTACGGAATATATTGGAACACTTCAAAACCACTTTAGCACCATTGGTTATGTTGGAGCCAATGAAATGTGTGAAAATTTGCTCGGTCAGGATATTACTTCCGAAGAAGGATATGCTTTCACATACGAAGTTTTAGAATATATGCGCAGTCGTATTCAAGATTTTCAAGAAGAAACTGGTGATTTATTCAATCTAGAGGCAACTCCAGCGGAAAGTACAGCCTATAAACTTGCAAGTCGCGACAAAAAAATATATAAAGAAATCATAACGCAAGGAGATAAAATTCCTTATTACACCAACAGTTGCCATATCCCGGTAAAACTGGTCACAGATATTCATTCTCTTTATGAGCATCAGCACAAGCTTCAGGCACTTCACACTGGCGGTACAGTTATTCACAATTATCTTGAAACATCTATTTCAGGAGAAAAAGCTAAAACTATTGTGAAGTATGTGACTGAAAATTTCAAAGCCCCTTATACTTCGCTTTCACCTGTTTATAGTATTTGTAAAACACATGGATTTATACACGGTAGACATACTACCTGTCCTTATTGTGGAGGGTTGGTTGAAAGTTATCAAAGAGTTACTGGATACATCCGACCGGTGAGTCGTTTTAATAATGGGAAAAAAGAAGAATTTAAAGATCGCAATCAAATTAATGACTTCAACTTAAACAATCCAATTAAAACTAAGGGGGTTTAATTTTATGAACCACAATATTCGATACAAAGGAATCCTACATAACGTGTTAAATGATGCCCCTTTCATAGGGGCAATCATCATAGCTTATAACTGTCATATGTCTTGCAAGGACTGCATTAATGAGCATCTAAAAAAAGATGTATACACTATTAGCAATTCAACAAGTGAGATCATAGAGCAAGTCAAATTGAACAGTCTCAATGAAGGTATTATTCTCTCAGGGCTTGAATGGACAGAGCAGCCTGATGATCTAGTTGAATTGGTTCAGGCAGCACTTGCTGATAATCTTAAGGTGATGGTTTACACTCATCATACCGAATCTGATTTTTTCAAGATTGTTCCCGAATTAAGACATAGATCCATTTATGTGAAATTTGGATTATATGAACTATCATTAAAACATGACCAGTATTTTTCGCATGCGGTTAAACTGGCAACAACCAATCAGTATATCAAATACTATGGAGTTGAGATGATAAATGTTGATGATTAAAATTACATTATTGTAGAATAACCAAATATTGTTATGGATTCAAACGAATACCCCGGTGCACTTTTTAGCGATATTCAAACGATTTAGCGTTAATCGAATAACGCCAAATTGTATCAAACTCTGAGTGATTAGACATGATGACCTAACATAAACGAAAGTCTCTAGGAAAACGAAGGACGATGAAGTTTGAGTAGCTAAGACTTGTTATCCATAGTGAAGCGGCAATGGGACAATCTATGATTACGATGTAGGTCAGAGACCGCGAAATCCAAATCTTTGATTTGGCTAATGTAGCCAGCAAAAGTCGACAAGATACCTGAAAAGGTGTTTTTCTGACTTTTTGATTGGAACAGAGTCGAACCCTGAGAGTGCGCGACCGATTAAAGAATGAAGTGCAAAACAAATCAAAGCAATCAATACGGACTTTATCTTAAGAACCTTGGATCACTTAAAGTTTGTGAAACGGGAAAGATATCATTCGCTAGAGGATAAGTATATGAAAGAAATTGATGACGTCTTTTCAAATAAACTGCTGATAAAAATACCTCTAATAGATGAAGACGTCAAAATGGACAATCTC
>LGGM01000035.1 GCA_001509345.1 Clostridiales bacterium 38_11 | reverse complement strand
TACAGCCTTTACCCTCTATGGGCATATGGTTGCCGGATCTCCAAACAAGCTGGATATCTATGCACCTGATGCGGATATGGAGAAGGACGCACCAGTCAAATCCATTGAATTCAAGGTTACACCACCATCTGTTGAGATAGAGCTTGATGAAAAGATGATTCTTGAGTTTAATGGTGTAGCCACACAAGTGGACTATGTACCTGAATATGAATATGAGGCAATTGGGTGGCTTCTCGGAACGATAGAAATTGGTGCTGACGGAACAATAAATCAGACCTATACAGGAGGGAAAAGCTTAAAATTGAAAGAAACCTGGCTATATGGGGAAAATAGTCCTGGTGTACTGATAACTCTTACAGAAGCCTCAATCCAGGGCAATTATGACGCGGCTAGGCAGTCTGGGAAGGGTACGCTTAGTGTCAGTTGGAAATTTTTAGAGGAAGCCGGTGCAGGTCTTGATTATGAGAAATATGATATAAAACGAACCTTCAATGCTAATTTTGAACTTCTAGCGGCTTATTCTGAGCCCAACAAGTCAAGAGGACAGATTTATTTTGAAGCAATTGGTCCATCAGTTTGGAATATAACGTACACAGGTAAAATGTATGATGCGGAAAAGCAGGAATACTATATAGGATCAAACACATCTGTAGAAAAAAATGAAGATTGGGGTGGGGTATACGCTTTTGAGATCAAAAATTAATTGAATAATTGGACTGCCTATATCAGGCAGTCCAAATTAATAAGTCTTTTTAATTCGTTAATGTCTTCCATATTCATCTCAGGAGTATCAGAAAGAGGATAATCGATACCTAAGGTTTCATATTTTGATATACCCATTGTATGATAGGGTAACAGTTCAAATTTCTCGACCCTATCCAGTGGGAATGTTCGGACTTCCTTTTCCAAATTTTTCATGTGCCGGAGATCGTCAGTCAATCCGGGAACGACCACGTGCTTGAGCCATATTTTGCAGTTGGCTTTATTGATCAGTATTTCCTTGAATTGTAAATATCTATCAATTGAATGTCCTGTTATTTTTTTGTATTGATAGGACTCTTCATGCTTGATATCCAGTATGACAAGGTCTGTATATTGAAGCAGTTCAACAATGACAACATCAGAAACATTAAAGTATCCGGATGTATCTATGGCTGCATGTAGTCCATTGGCTTTTAATGTCTTTAGGAGATCAACCAGTTTATTTGCCTGAAGCAATGGCTCACCTCCCGAAAAGGTCACGCCCCCATTGTTCTGAAAGTATGGCTTGTATCTAAGGGCTTTACGCACTATCTCTTCATCAGCGAAAATGGTGCCTTTGTCCAACTGCCAGGTATCGGGATTGTGGCAGTACAAGCACCTGAGAGGACATCCCTGCAGGAAAAAGATGATTCTCAGACCCGGCCCGTCCAACGCGCCCATGGTCTCTATCGAATGAATCTTCAACATATCAACTCACTCCTCATGTTACATTTTTTCGTGAAAGGTTCTACTAATGACGTCCATCTGCTGCTCTCTGGTCAGCTTGTTGAATTTGACCGCATATCCGGATACCCTGATGGTGAGATTCGGGTATTTGTCTGGATTGTCGCAGGCATCCAACAACAACTCTCTATTCAACACATTGACATTTAGGTGATGTCCCTTTTGATTGAAATAGCCATCCATTATTGAGGAAAGGTTGTCAATTCTGTGTCGTGGCAGTTTTCCGATAGCATTCGGTACAATTGTGAAGGTGTTTGAGATGCCATCGTCACAGACATCCTTATATTTTAGTTTGGCTACTGAGTTCAAAGATGCAAGAGCACCGTTTGTATCTCTTCCGTGCATTGGATTGGCACCTGGCGCAAATGGCATTCCAGCTTTTCTTCCGTCAGGTGTTGTGCCTGTTTTTTTGCCATAGACCACATTTGAAGTAATAGTCAACACAGATAATGTATGTTTAGCTCCTCTATAGGCTGGATGTTTTCTGAGTTGGGTGATGAAAAATTCCAGAATCTCATTTCCTATATTGTCCACTTCATCAATATCATTTCCAAAAGCAGGGTAGTCACCTGTTATTTCAAAATCCACAGTCAATCCGTTTTTTCTGATTGGTTTGACTTTGGCATGTCTGACGGCACTGAACGAATCAATTACGATGGATAATCCGGCAACACCAAATGCCATATATCTTCCGACTATTTCATCATGCAATGCCATTTGAGCCGATTCATAGGCATATTTGTCGTGCATGAAGTGTATGATATTCATTGTATTGACATAGAGCTTTGCTACCTTCTCCATGACAACTCTGAAATTTGCCATCAGCTCATTGTAATCAAGATATTCGCTATTGATTGGTTCTATTCCCTCTAATATCAATTCATGCGAATTCTCATCCATGCCACCGTTGATTGCATACAGAAGAGCTTTTCCAAGATTGCACCTAGCACCAAAGAACTGCATCTCCTTGCCGAGTCTCATGGCGGATATGCAGCATGCGATCCCATAATCGTCACCGTATGAAGGACGCATAATATCGTCATTCTCGTACTGAATCGAAGAGGTTTCGATTGACATTTTCGCACAATACTTTTTGAAATTTTCCGGCAGATTTTCAGACCAAAGGACAGTCATGTTTGGTTCGGGTGAAGCTGACAAATTCGTCAGGGTGTGGATGAACCGATAAGAGGTTTTGCTAACAAGGGTTCTGCCATCATCTCCCATACCTCCCAATACTTCAGTGATCCAGTTGGGATCGCCTGCAAAAAGCTCGTCATACTCAGGTGTTCTTAGATGCCTGATGATTCTGAGCTTTATAACAAATTGATCAATAAGTTCTTGCGCATCTATCTCTGTCAAAACATCTTTTGATATATCATTTTGAATATATATATCTAAAAATGTGCTGGTTCTACCCAGCGACATGGCTGCGCCATTGCTTTCCTTCACACCTGCGAGATAGCCGAAATATAGAAATTGTATAGCCTCACTAGCTGTTTTGGCTGGAAGCGAAATATCTACATCATACCTTTGTGCCATGCTCTTGATTGCGCCAAGTGCAGTAATCTGTTCAGAAACCTCTTCTCTGATCCGAATCATTTCTTCAGTAAATGGGAAAGCCATGTTGCTTAGAAATTCAATTTTCTTATCGATAAGAAAATCAACGCCATACAAAGGAATGCGTCTGTAGTCTCCTATGATCCTACCTCGCCCGTAAGCATCCGGTAGACCTGTTACAAGACCAGCTGCCCTTGCTTTTTTGATTTCATCGTTGTAGGCATCAAATACACCATCATTGTGAGATTTTCTGTATTTTTTAAATTCTTTCAACAAATTATCAGGGACATCAAGCTTGTAGGATTCGATCGCACTCTCGACCATTCTAATACCACCATAAGGATTGATCAGTCTCTTCAATGGACCATCGGACTGAAGACCGTAGATCAATTCGTTATCTTTGTCTATGTACGCTGCTTCGGAATTGTCGATACCTGAGAGTGATTTTGTATCGATGTCGTAGATACCTCTCTTTTGTTCCTCAAGAAGCAATTTTTCGACTACTGATAAAAGATTCACAGTCCTTACAGATTTATCTGCCAGAAAACTATCATCTCCTAGATAAGGGGTATAGTTTTTTTGAATAAAATCCCTTACATCAATCTGTTCTGTCCAATTTCCTTTATGAAAATCTTTCCATTGTTCAAACATACTAACCTCCATGAAAGACCGGACAAAAAATAACAAAACCGTCCGGACATTTGCCCAGACGGTCGGCTTTCAATAAATTTCCACACTCCCTTGTGGTTAATTCCACAATTCCGTCAGTCATGTGAATTCTTAATGAAAATATACATGATTAAGCCTCTATTGTCAAGCCAAAAAACAGATTGAAAGTCAATTGACTTTATCTGATATAGGTTTTATAATTAATGGTTCAGTAAACAGAAATTTGACCATACTAGAAAGCAGGTAATCAAATGATAGAAAAATCCAATAAGATGGAGTCCATGCCTATAAAGAAACTCGTCATGTCGATGGCACTTCCGGCGATGCTGTCCATGAGTATTCAAGCAATGTATAACGTGGTTGACAGCATATACGTATCAAGGATTAGCGAGGAAGCGCTAACAGCTGTTTCATTGGCGTTTCCTCTTCAATTGCTTATAATCGCTTTGGTGGTAGGCACCAGTGTAGGAGTCACCTCGCTAATTGCTAGAAAATTGGGTGAAAAAGATAGAGAAACTGCATCCATGGCTGCAAGCCATGGTTATATAATCAGTATAATCTATTCAATAATGATGGCTATTATAGGCGTTTTTTTTGCAAGGAATGCAGTGTCGCTGTTTACCGATGATCCTCAGTTGGTTGCTTTGACCACCCAATATATCAGCGTTATCATGACTTTTTCATTTGGTAGGCTTTTGGCACAAGCAGGGATTAGTATACTTCAGGGTACAGGTGATATGATCAGGCCTATGAAAGCCATGTTGCTTGGTGCCATATCCAACATTATATTGGATCCCATATTGATTTTCGGTTGGTTTGGCGTACCTGCCATGGGCATCAGAGGTGCAGCAATAGCAACTGTGACGGGACAAATTTTGAGCTTCGCATTTATTTCATTGGTTATCAAGAATGGGAGGCACGAGGTTGATATAAAATTAAGAGGATTCAAACCGGACAAGAAAGTTTTTAAAGACATTTATGTTGTAGCGCTGCCTGGTATCATAAT
Source organism: Clostridiales bacterium 38_11 (assembly GCA_001509345.1). GTDB lineage: Bacteria > Bacillota > Clostridia > Tissierellales > Dethiosulfatibacteraceae > 38-11. Next base: position 13,699 of record LGGM01000035.1, on the reverse strand, counting down.
GCAGTCCCTAGGCTCTGTGATGCTGACCGGATTGAATATTATACTTATCGGATTCACACCAACTGCTGTAGCAGTGTTGGGCGTATATTTCAAGCTACAGTCCATTATTACTATGCCTGTGTTTGGTTTGACCCAGGGATATATGCCTATAATGGGATACAATTATGGTGCAAAGAATAAGAGACGAATGATTGACACCCTCAAATTCTCACTAAAAATAGCATTAGCAATCATGGCTACCGGTGCATCTATCATGATCTTGTTTCCAAGACCTTTGCTTTTGATGTTTGATGCCTCTGAGGAAATGATATCTATAGGTAAGATCGCATTGAGAAGTATAGCCGCTGGTTTACCAATAGCAGCCATGAGTATAACCTTCTCTGTAACGTTTCAAGCTATGGGCAAGGGCTATGTCAGCCTTATCGCTTCTTTTATCAGACAGATTATCTTTTTGCTGCCTGTAGCGGTCATTTTGTCTCGTATTGTCGGTCTAAATGGTGTTTGGTTTGCTTTTATTATTGCAGAGATAGCTGCATTTATTATAATAGGCCCCTGGTTGATGAATGATTTGAGAAAAACATTCAGAAAATGGGAAACTGATGCAGAAATCAATAATTAGACTCAAAGCTCATTTAATCGGTCAATATACCTGTTTTGTTTTTTTGCACCTAAAATGATACAATAAATGGAAAATATAACAGAAAGGATCAATGACAATTGAAATATTTCGACTATCTGGAAAACACAAAAGGAATTTGTCTCAACATCGAACAAAAAAAAGCGGTATCCCACGGAGAGGGTGCGGGGCTAGTGCTTTCAACGGCAGGGTCAGGGAAAACCACCGTTATTACATCAAGAGCGGGCAGATTGATTTATGATGGTGAATTGGGCAAAGATAGGATACTCACGATTACCTTTTCTAAACTGGCAGCCCTAGAGATGAAAGTGAGATTCAACAATCTGTTTCCAGAGATAGAAAATGAACACATTCGTTTCTCAACTATTCATTCCTTTTCCTATAGGGTTGTGAGAGATTATTACAAAAAGACTGGAAAAACAATCAATTTATTGAAATCAAACTATGATGTGCTCAAGAATATCTTAGCAAGAACTTATTCGAATGAAGGGTTTTATACTGTCAGCCCAGATGAGGTAGAAAATCTGAGCAGCAAGATTAGTTATGTCAAGAATTTGAAATTGGAAATGGAGGAGTTTAAGACAGCCGATATAGGCATAAAAGATTTTGAAGAGATGTATTTGATCTATGAGGCTTATAAGAAGAAAAACAACTTGATTGATTTCGATGACATGCTGGTAATCTGCGAAAACATAATGAAAAGCAATCAAGGCATATCAAACCGATTCAAAGGCTTTTACAAGTATATTCAGCTGGATGAAGCCCAAGACACATCAAAAATACAATTTGATATCATAAGCCATATATCCAACGGCAATATTTTTATGGTGGGAGACGATGATCAGTCAATCTACTCGTTTAGAGGAAGCAGTCCTCAGATCATGCTGGACTTTGAAAAAAACTATAAAAATGCAATTATTTATAATCTGGATATAAACTACAGGTGTGATGGGAATGTGGTGGAATCGGCTAAACAATTCATCCGACAAAACAGTCAGAGATACGAAAAAAATATCGTTGCATTCAAAGATAAAAAAAAGGAACTCATCATTAAGTCATTTCTTTCGAGGCGTCAGCAGGCAGAATATATCGTTTCTAAAATTAAGAATAAGCCCAATATGCAGACAGCCATACTCTATCGCTATAACATATCTTCTGTAATAGCTGCTGAGATGCTCAGAAAGGAAAATATGGATTTCTATATCAAGGAGGATGGTAGCAAATTCTTCAATTCTTCTGTGTTGAGAGACATAACCAGTTTCTTCAATCTTGCACTCAACCCATATGACAAAGAATCATTTATGACTATTTATTACAAGTGTCAAACTTACTTTACAAAAGATATGAGCATGCATGTGATGAAAGGCAAAAGGAATGTTTATGATTGCCTCCTCAGCTTTCCACAAATAGATAAGCTCAAAAAGAAAAACATCAAATCCTTTAAGTATGATATGAATCACATATCGAAACTGAGACCTGAAAAAGCCTTGGACTATATCAGATATGACATGGGGTATGAGGACTACCTCAGCAGAATGGAAAAAGACGGTAGAATTACATTTTCATCCAAGTTTCTGAACGTTGAGATCACAAAAGAAATATGCAGGAATTCAGATAGCATCATCGGTTTTCTGAGCAACCTGGACTATCTAAAGGCACTTTTAAAGGACTCGAAAGAAGATAGTGGCAATAAAATAATCTTATCCTCCATTCATAGCACAAAAGGTCTGGAATTTGAAAGGGTATTTCTTATTGATAATATTTTTGGAGAGTTTCCATTGACCAGGAAAAATCAGACAACAGATGAATATAGGAGATACCTCGAAGAAGAACGCAGGGTGTTTTATGTTGGGATGACCAGAGCGATTTCGACACTCGAAATACTCTATCCGGAGTTGCCTTCGCAGTTTGTTGAGGAGTTGAATAATACCCTCTAAAAGCAGTGAAAATTACTTTACTTTTTGCTTATTTTACCATATGATTTAATCAGGTTTATAATATATATAAATACTTATACCTATCCCAGGAGGAAATTTAATGTTTAAGGACAAGACTATCGCCTGTAAAGATTGTGGCACAGATTTTACATTCACATCCGGAGAACAAGAGTTTTATAAAGAAAAAGGATTTGAAAATGAACCAACCAGATGTAAAGAATGCAGAGCCAAGAAGAAAACATCTTTTAAAGGTCGTGACAACAACAGACGATAATGCAAAGGTCCTTTAGGGCCTTTTTATTTTTAACTTCAGGGAGGAGCAATAGCGTATGATAGCGGTAATAGGTGGCGCAAATATCGATATTTTTGGATATCCTTATGGAAATAGTTTGATAAGAAGGGATTCAAATCCGGGCAGGGTTCATTTTAGTATGGGTGGTGTTGGTAGAAATATCGCTGAGAACCTGAGCTTATTAGGAATGGATGTGGCTTTTTTTGGTGTTGTCGGCGAGGATTCCAATGGCAGTTATATTTTGTCAGAATCTACGAAAATTGGAATTGACATGACCGGTGTTATGATTGCCGAAGGAGAGCAGACATCCGCATATTTGTGTATTTTGGACCATAAGATGGATATGGACGTGGCTGTTTGTCAGATGGGAATCACTGATTTGATTGATAAGAACTATATTGACATGCATTTCAATAAGATTAGTATGGCTGATTTGATTATCGTCGATGGAAATTTGAAAACAGAGCAGCTTCAATATATAATTAAGAGATTCAATGATAAAAAAATACTGTACGATCCTGTCTCCACCACAAAAGCAATGAATTCCTCGACTTTGCTGGGTAACTTCTATTGCATCAAACCAAATGGGTTGGAGGCAGAGGTTTTATCTGGTATGAGAATCAGAACGATGGACGATTTAAAAAATGCTTGTGATTGTTTTCATCAAAAAGGTGTGAAATTGGTGTTTATTACTCTGGGAGATAAGGGCACCTATTATTCAGACGGGGAAAGATTTGGACTCATAGATCCTAAATCAATTGAAATGAAAAATGCCACAGGCGCGGGAGATGCATTTGCCGCAGGCATAGCATATGGTATAATCAAGGATTTCACTGTCAGGGAGATGGCTGTTTTTGCTTCTAGATGTGCAGAGCAGACTATCATTAGCGAGGATACCATCAACAGGAATCTGTCAGAGACTCTAATATGCAGGGAGATAGAGAATGATAAGAATCAATCAGATTAAACTGAACCCGAATCAAAATGAAACATCACTGGAGAAGATCATATGTGATCTGTTGAATATAAAAGCCGAAAACCTTGTGAGTTGGCATATTTGCAAAAAATCTATCGATGCTAGGAAAAATGAGATTTTTTATGTTTATTCAGTTAACGTTAAGGTGAAAGATCAAAAGAAACTATTGAGTAAAATTAAGAATAAAAATATTCACGAAATTCAGATCCCTTTAGATATCCAATCAGGACATTACAGGCATGAAAAAAGACCAATTATAGTCGGCTCAGGTCCGACAGGTATTTTTTGCGCTTTAACTTTGGCGAAAAGCGGTGCTAGGCCACTTATCCTTGAAAGAGGGAAAAAGATTGAAGACAGGATAACAGATGTTGATATTTTTTGGAAGGAAGGACTTTTGAACACCGAATCCAATATTCAATTTGGCGAGGGTGGCGCAGGTACTTTTTCAGATGGAAAACTCAACACCCTAATCAGAGACAAGGAAGGCAGAGGCAAATTTGTGCTGCAAGAGATGGTCAAAGCAGGAGCTCCCAAAGAAATACTTTATTTGAACAAGCCTCACATAGGGACAGACAGATTGAGGGCTGTTATCATCAATCTGAGAAATACCATAGAGTCTTATGGCGGAGAGTTCAGTTTTTCGGATAAGGTAATACAAATAGAGTCAAATCAAAACGTTATCAGCTCAGTCATTACAACAAAAGGCAAATACTATTCTGATGTGGTGATTTTCGCGATTGGACACTCTGCAAGAGATACCTTTCATATGTTGAATCAACATATTAAAATTATACCCAAACCTTTTTCAGTGGGTGTCAGAATCGAGCATCCGCGAAAGATGATTGATTTCTCGCAGTATGGGAGTACGGTAGATCGATATAACCTACCATCTGCTGATTACAAAATGGTGCATCATTGCAGTAATGGACGAAGCGTATATACCTTTTGCATGTGTCCAGGAGGTATTGTAACGGGGGCATCTTCAGAGGAAAAAGGCATAGTGACAAATGGAATGAGCTATTACGCACGAGATGGAGAAAACTCCAACAGTGCTGTGTTGGTCAGTGTTACACCTAATGACTTTGGGTTGGATCATCCACTTTCAGGTGTGGCGTTTCAAAGGAGTTTGGAACATAAGGCATACCTGGTTGGTGGAGAAAATTATAATGCCCCTGTACAGCTTTACAAGGATTTCAAAAATGGTAAACCAAGCACAGAATTTGGAGAGATCAGACCGACTTATCAGCCGGGAGTGACGCTTTCAAATCTGCACAATTGTCTTCCTGATTATGTTGTAAATTCGCTGATTGAAGGTATTGAAGTCTTTGGAAGAAAGATAAAGGGTTTTGATAGAGGTGACGCAATAATCACCGGAGTAGAAACCAGAAGCTCCTCACCAGTCAGATTACAAAGGGACGAAAGTAGTATGATGAGCAACTTGCCTGGGCTGTATGTTGCCGGTGAAGGATCGGGATATGCAGGAGGGATTGTGTCATCTGCAATAGAGGGAATAAAAGTAGCTGAAATAATTATAGGAGGTGTCGGTAAATGAAAAGAGCACTTGTTTTGACGGTCTCCATAGGGGGAGGACATAATGCAACATCTCGTGCAATTAAGGAGTATTCAGAGAATTTCAGGGATGATTATCAGGTTGAGATAGTTGATATTTTGGAATACATCAGGCCTGTGTTGTCTAAGATTGCGGGTAAGGGGTATGAAATAAATGCCAAGACATTTCCGGAGGTTTATGGATGGCTTTATGAACTGAACAACTCAACAGAAGGGAAATTGACAAAAAACAATCTCAGTCTTTTTTATACAAAGTTGAAGGAATTGATTGAGAAATTTCAACCTGACTATATAATCTGTGTTCATCCTGTCTCTATTGGCAATATTATAAAAACAAGAAAAAAATTTGGCTATCAATATAAAATAGTCGTTTTGGTGACGGATTATGATTATCATTCATCATGGATTCATGAAGAAGCAGATATTTTCATAGTCTCCAGCAACTACATGAAATTCAGAATGATGGATGATGGCATTCCTATAGAGAAAATTAAAGTCACTGGCATACCAACAAGCCTTGATAATAATAAAATAACGTTGAAGGATGAGGCAAGAAGGATTTTGGAATTAAAGGATAAGACAACTATTCTTGCCATGGGGGGAAGCTTTGGTGCAGGAAAATTCAAAAGACTCATGGATGTGATTGGTGAGTCGGATTTAGATATTCAAATGGTCTTCATTGCCGGAAAGAATAAACGAACCAAAAGAATATTAGAAAAGCACATGAAGGAATTTGACAAGGATTTTCGGGTAGTGGGATATACTGATCAGGTTTCATTATACATGGATGCATCTGATTTTCTAATAACAAAGCCAGGAGGCCTTACTATCAGCGAGGCTTTGATAAAAAATATTCCAATCATCATCAACAATCCAATACCCGGTCAAGAAGAAGAAAATGCCATATATCTTTTGAATAAGGGTATAGCGGTAAGATTAAACAAGGATAATGAGATATCTGCATTACTAAAAGATCTGATAAATGATCCTATCAGAATCAACAACATGAAGGAAATGCAGAAGCATTACAGCAAACCAAACGCGTCAGAGGATCTGTTCAATGTGCTTGACACCTTTGAAACGCAATAGCAGGAGGCAATTGAAAAAATGTATAATCGTTATATAGAGACACCTTTAGGATTAATACGGATCAAAGCATCAGACCGCGGTCTGACTGAGATAAGTTTCAGGCAAAAAAATGAAGAGGAACAAAGGTTCAATAAACATGTTGATGTAGCCGCTAAACAATTAATGGAATATTTTGCAGGGTTGAGACAGGAATTCCAATTGACATATGATATTATTGGTACTGATTTCAGAATGAAAGTATGGCATGAGCTACAGAAAATATCATACGGGTCAACTATCTCATATAAAGAACTGGCTATCAGAGTTGGCAATCCAAAAGCAGTCAGAGCGGTAGGCGGAGCTAATCACTGGAACCCTTTAGGCATAGTGATTCCTTGCCATAGGGTCATAGGAGCAGATGGAAGCCTGGTTGGCTATGCAGAAGGTATAGACAAGAAAAAATGGTTGTTGGATTTGGAGAATAGAAATACAAAACAATAGAGACAAAAAACTTGAATTGACATAAGAAATAAAATACAATACATAGATGGTATGCTACATAAATAAATTAGAGGTGAAGAAATGGATAAAAATAAAACATCAATAAGCGCTATTCGAATGCTTGGTGTGGACATGGTTAATAAGGCAAATAGTGGGCATCCAGGAATAGTACTGGGAGCGGCACCGATGGCATATACCTTGTTTACAGAACATCTTTCATATAATGCTAAAGAACCTGATTGGTTCAATAGAGACAGGTTTGTTATGTCAGCCGGTCATGGCTCCGCTTTGTTGTATTCATTGCTTCATTTTGCAGGATACAACGTGACAATGGAAGATTTGAAACAATTTCGTCAATGGGGTTCCATAACACCAGGGCATCCTGAATATGGTCACACGGACGGAGTCGAATCCACTAGTGGTCCTTTAGGTCAGGGAATCGGCATGGCGGCTGGTATGGCTGTTGCTGAAAGATATCTTAGTCAGCTGTTAAACAAAGAAAACTTTAACTTGATAGATCATTATACCTTTGCACTATGTGGAGACGGAGATCTGCAGGAAGGAGTGACTCAAGAAACAATGAGTCTGGCCGGACACATGGGACTATCCAAATTGATAGTCTTGTATGACTCTAATGATATACAGCTTGATGGACCTGTGAAATGGGCTAACAGTGAGAATACACGTCAAAAATTTGAAAGTATGAATTGGCAGTACATTTATGTTGAAAATGGGGAAGATATTGATGCTATCAACAAAGCAATCATACAGGGCAAGAGCAACCAAGAGAAGCCAACGATAATAGAAATCAAAACGATTATAGGGTTTGGATCTCCTGATGCTGGAAATAGTAAAACACATGGAGCGCCTATTGGTGATGAAAAGGCGGCAAAAACTAGAGAAACCTTGCAGTGGGATTATGAACCTTTTCAAATCCCAGTAGAGGTATATGATGATTTTAGAGATAAAAACAAAGAAAAAGGTCTATTGAAATGTACCAAGTGGCATGAAAAATTGACTGCCTATAGAACAGCCTACCTAGAAGAAGCAAAATATCTTGACAATATTTTGAATGGAACCTTTGAAATTGATTTCGATAAGATTTTCAATCTATATGAGAGAAAGGCTTCTGCTGCTACCAGATCCTCTTCAGGTGATTTGTTAAAGCTACTTCAAGCGGGGAATCCTCTTATGATAGGAGGTAGTGCGGATTTGTCAACATCAACCAAAGTCAAGGGTATAGATGGGGATTTTACGGTTGAGAATCCAAAAGGACGAAATATCAATTTTGGAGTAAGGGAGCATGCGATGGCAGCCATGGTGAATGGAATTACATTACATGGGTTAAAAGGTTTCTCCGGAGGATTTTTCATATTCAGTGATTATATGAGACCTGCCATGAGATTGGCGGCTTTGATGGGAATACCTTCAATCTTTGTTTTTACGCATGATTCTGTTGCGGTGGGAGAAGATGGGCCGACTCATCAACCGGTTGAACAACTGGCAGGGCTCAGAGCAGTCCCAAATATGACAGTTATAAGACCGGCGGATATCAATGAGGTTATGGGTGCTTGGAAGATTGCACTTGAATCAAAAGACCAACCGACGTCAATAGTGCTGACCAGACAGGATGTTCCGTCATTAGATCATTCTAGTATTCAAGGCACTGAAAAGGGTGGCTATATCATATCTTCCGAGAAGGGAAAATTAGATGCTGTCATTATTGCCACAGGCAGTGAAGTATCACTGGCAATTGAAATCCAAAAGGCATTGCTATTGGAAAAAACTGATGTAAGAGTTGTTTCTTTGCCATCATTTGATATATTCAACAATCAGACAATCGAATACCAAAACACTATCATCCCGACAACCATGCGTAAACGGATAGCGATAGAGATGGGAGCAACTTTAGGGTGGCACCAATACACTGGACTAGATGGACTTAATATAACGATCGATAAATTCGGTGCTAGCGCTAAGGGAGAAGCTGTCGTTGAAAAATATGGGTTCAGCGTTTCTGGAGTCTTGAAAAGAGTAAGAGAATACCTCAAATAACCATATAATTATCTATAAATTTCAATTGATTATTGTTCCGAAAGTATTATATAATGACTCAAGAGTTAATTAATTTGAAGTCCAAATAACGGATAAAGGGATGATATCGATGACTCAGGATGAGATTTTATTAAGCGAACTGCAGAAAACCATAGCTGATCTTGAAAATGAATTGAAAAAAAAGAATGATGAAGTGAACTATCTGAACAGGGAAATAAACTCATTGAAAGACATGCTGAGAAATGAAAGCTTCAAGGACGATCTGACGGGTTTATACAATAAGATAGCGATAGAAAGCATTTTGCACTACAAGAAAAACAGGGCGGACAGGAGCAAAAAACCTTTCACTATTCTTTTGATTGATATCGATCGCATTAACCAAATCAATGAACAATATGGTGTTTTTGCTGGAGATATGGTTCTGAGAGATTTTGCAGATAATCTAATGAGGCTTCTACGGTCCGAAGATGCTATAGCAAGATGGTCAGAAGATAAGTTTATTTCAGTATTGTCAGACTGCTATTATTTCGATGCTGAAGTGGTTGCTAAAAAAATAAAGTTTTTTGTTAAAGAATGGGAAATAAAACTGGATAATACTATTTTGGATTACTGGGTAAATATCGGAATTTCCCAATATAATATGAATGAGACATTGGACAACATGCTTGACAGAGCTGAAGTCAATTTGAAAGCAGAAAAAGATAAAGCCAGTCTTTTCAGAGGATAACTGCCGGAAGGCAGTTATTTTTCAATAAGGACAGCTCTTAATAAAGCGGCTTCTGCAGTCGACAGGCTGATGGGAAATCCTATGAATTGATAGCGGCCTTCTTTTATGTTTTTTAGACATAGACCTTCAATAATTGGAATGCTTTGACTGAGCAGCTCTTTGTGTGTTGCATGGTCAGCTTGGTTTCTCTCAATTCCCAAACCGTCTATAGCAACGGTTTTAATTTTTTGTTCTGTTAGATATCGTGCACCTGAAATCGAAAGATACACAAAATCAAAATTGAAGCGCACATCTTCAGAGTTTTTGGTTTTGAGTATCACTATATCGTTCTTTTGGATATTTTGATCTATTAGATGTTCTCTGTCAATGCCCTCTTCAATAGCCGAAAGATCAATTACTATTGCCTCACCATAAAATTTATCCAGTGGGTAATTATCGACCATCTGACCATCTTTGAAAACATGAAGCGGGGCATCCACATGTGTCCCAGTGTGTAGATTTAAGCAGAGTTTTGATTCGAAGACGTTACCCTTGTCAAAATCTTCTGCAATCTCAAAAATAGGTTTTTTCTCAATTCGATTTTTATAAACAATCATATTTTTGCTGATTGGCATTGAGATATCATAAATTTTCATATAAACACGTCCTTCATCCACATGGTATTGTTTCTCTTCATCATCAAATCTGAAGCAGCAGGTCCAGTGCTACCCTCATTGTATTGATGAACGGTCAGAGAAGCTTTTTTATCTGCTATCTGATCGATTATATGCCAGGAAATCTGAAGCTCGCGCCAGCTGGAGAACAAGGTCTGATCTCCTTTAATAACCTCGTCGAGCAGTTTTTCATAGGCTTCTGGAGACCGATAGTCGATATTGCAGGTTTGACAGTAATCTAGTGCATTGGTTTGAATTCTATTCATGACACCAGGTTTCTTGGCGTTAAATCTAAAGTAGAGTCCTTCCTCCGGTTGAACCTTAATCACTAGAACATTGTTTTGTATATTGTCTAATGGCAGGTAACCCTCATTATCTTTAAACTCGATAATAATCTCTGTTGTCTTGCTATCCAGTTTTTTGCCTGTTCGTAAAAAAAATGGGGTAGTTTTCCATTTATCATTATCGATAAAACACTTTAAGGCCACAAATGTCTCAGTATTTGAACCGAGTGTTATATCTTTTATATCGGAATATCCACTGTATTGACCTAAAACAATATCGTCTGATAATCTTATCTTTTCAAGCACCTTCAGTTTTTGTTCAACCATATTTTTGTCATTAAAACTGTCAGGTGAGTCCATCCCAACCAAAGCTAGCATTTGAAGAAGATGATTTTGAACCATATCTCTCAGAGCACCGGATTTGTCATAGTAGCTACCTCGATTCTCGATTCCGAATTCTTCATCAACAATAATCTGAACACTTTTAATGCAGTTGTGATTCCAAACTTTTTCAAAAACAATGTTTGTGAACCTTAGATAAAAAATATTTTGAATCATCTCTTTTCCAAGAAAATGATCAATCCTAAAAATAGATTCTTCCGAAAAAGCATCATTCAAAGTTCGGTTATAGTATGTAGCAGTTGACAAATCATAACCAAAAGGCTTTTCTATGACAATTCTCTGATAACCTGTCTCTAATTTATTCAAACCATAATGAACCAGATTTTGACTCATCAAAGGAAAAAATTCAGGGGCAGTCGCAAAGTAATAGATTGTATTCTGCACACCTATGTTTTCATGGCATACAGCCAATGATTCTTCGAGAAGTTTATAATCCAGCTGATCAGTCAGATCCATTTTAAGGTATTCTATTTTACCTGAAAGACATTTCCAGATATCATCATTGAACATGCTAATCTTATTGACGATAGTTCCATAAATTTCAGACAGGTATTCATCTGTGCAGTAATCTCTTCTACCTATAGCTATAATTTTAAAGGTTGCTGAAAAATCAGGATTTTGAATTAAGTGATAAAAGGCGGGAATAAGCTTGTTTCTTGTCAGATCGCCAGTACTTCCAAATATAACAAACACAAATGAATTATCCATCATACACCTACTGAACATGTAATTTATGCCCGCCAAACTCATTGCGCAAGGCAGCAACAACTTTATCAGAAAACTGACCCGAATCCTTGGATGCATATCTGACGAACAGACTGTTAGCAATGACCGGAATAGGAACATTAAGCCTGATGGCCTCTTCTACTGTCCATTGACCTTCGCCATGTGCATCAATAATCGGGATAATATTCTCCAGATTACCGTTATTGATGAATGCCTGCTCGGTCAGATTCATCAGAAGTCCCCGAATGATTGAGCCATTAGACCATACCTTGGCTATAGCACTATAATCCAAGTTGAAGCGAGATGATTTCAATATATTGAAACCCTCCCCGATTGCCTGCATCATACCATACTCGATTCCATTATGAATCATCTTAACATAGTGTCCTGAGCCACTAATACCAGTATGCAAAAATCCATTTTCAACGGTTAACGCCTTAAAAAAATCCTCAAGATATTCCACTGCTTTGACATCCCCACCCACCATCATGCAGGCACCGTTTCTAGCGCCTTCAGTACCACCTGATGTGCCGGCATCAAGATAGTAGACACCATTTTCATTGAGGGAATTGTTGCGGTTAATAGTGTCCTGATATTTAGAATTTCCACCATCAATGACGATGTCTCCGGCTTTTAAGCATGGAGACAACTCTTCAATTACCGAGTCAACAGCTTCACCTGCAGGCACCATCAGCCAGACGACTTTCCTGTCATCGAGGGCTCCCATGAGACTCGCAATTGTATAGTGTCCGGTAACCCCTTCTTGGATGATGGCATCTACTTTTGCATTGCTTCTGTTGTAAGCCTGAACATCATATCCTTTATCACGCATGTTCAAGGCAAGATTATAACCCATTTTTCCCAATCCTATTATTCCAATCTTCATATTGACCTCCAAAAAAGTTTATTCAATTTATTTAAAATTTCAGTTGCTCGTTATTGAATGGTTCAATGCATTGCTTGGAGTTATTCCTCCAGTTGTTGACAAATTTGGAAACCTCGTAGATTTGAATGCGATCATCACTAAAAGGCCTAAAAAGAGTGCTATAATCTGTTCTGCCGAGTGTCAGCCAATCTTTTTCAGTATCATATTCAAGTATGACTGGCATCCTGTCATGAATTGGTGAAACAACACTATTGGCGTTGGTTGTCAAAATGGCGCAGGTTTTAACATTGGGATGCTGTGGATGAAAGTCCCAAATGCCAGCAAATGAAAACAGATCATTGCCTTTGATACCAATGTAGTAGGGTGTTTTAGTTTTACCCCTCTGCCATTCATAAAAACCACTAGCCAATACAAGACATTTTCGCTTAAGAAATGATTCCTTGAAATAAGGTTTTTGATCGATAGATTCACTTCTTATGTTGATCGTTTTCTTAGATAAATCCTTTGACCAGCTGGGTAAATAACCCCATTGGAACTCGCTTAAGAAATAATTAGAATCCTGATTTTGATAAACAGCCAGTACAGTTTGGCCAGGTGCAATATTATAATCCGGTTCATAATTGTCAATACTGGGAGATTTAACGTCCCATCTGTTTTTTAGGAGTTCAATCAGACTTTTCAAATCATAAGACAAAAGATATCTTCCACACATTTTAACACCCCGCATAATTTTATTATGACATAAAACCATAGAAATACACAATATTATTTAATTAATATCAATATACGTTAAGCTATTATCAGTAAATATGTTGTTAATATATATACTATTTAGCAATTAGAGAGTTTAAGAAAAAATTAAATGATAAAAAAGATAAATTCAATTATAAAATCGATAAATATATATCAAAATGTTGAAATATCAACAATAAAATCGTTTGTCATGAGCATAACATTATTGTATAATACTATCAAGTATAATGGTT
>LGGM01000034.1 GCA_001509345.1 Clostridiales bacterium 38_11 | reverse complement strand
GATTATATCATATTCTAATCCATTTTTAATGCAATAAGGATTTAAATTTTGTTGTTTTTTATATATAATAGACATATCATTATTAGGGAGGTCCAAATGTTAAGATTTGAAATAAACGGCAATAACAATACAATCAGATCCCTCAGTGCCATATCTTTTGTTGTGGGTTTGTTTCTGATTAGCTTTTCTTCATTTATTGGTCTTACAATGATAAGGGTAGTAGGTGTGCTATTGGCTGTATTCTGTGGGTTTGGCATTTATTTTACAGAAGGTACCATATGGGGTAGGGATAGGTCTTTCTTTATTGTTGGTGTCCTGATAGGAATACTGGTATTGATATTTCCCACTCTTATTATGATAATATCTGGCCTTGGATTGCTGTCCTTTGCTGTGTATAAGCTGTTCTTTATTTTCAGAGAGCGAGGTGCATTGGATAAAAATGAATTAATAATATCAGTTGTGAGTCTTATACTGGGACTTGTATTGATGTTTTATGGCAGAGCTGCCATAGAAAACATCGTCAGAATCGTTGGCGTTGTTGTCATTTCATTCAGTGCTGTCCTGTTTTACAAGACACTCGAATCGTAAAAAAATGCCCCTTTTCAGGGGCCAACGTTGTTATTTGGCTATCTTACTCATTACTGGTTTTTTGTTTTGACCAGCCCCAAAACAATTGGCTTTTATTTTATAGGGAAGACTAAAAAGCTTGATAAATCCTTCTGCGTCATGGTGGTCGTATAGTTCACTATAACCGAATGAAGAGATATTGTCGTCGTAGATCGCATAAGGTGAAGTCATTCCTGCTGAGATAATATTCCCCTTGTAAAGCTGGACTTTGACCTTGCCTGAAACCGTCTCCTGTGTCTCTTTGATGAATGCATCAAACGCGGTCTTCAATCCACTATACCACATGCCGTTATAAATCAGCTCAGCGTATTTTTTTGATATGACTTCCTTGTAATGTTGTACTTCTTTTTCCTGTACGAGTCGCTCCAGCTCTAAGTGAGCATACCACAATATGGTACCACCAGGTGTTTCATATATTCCCCTGGATTTCATCCCTACCAGCCTGTTTTCAAGCAAATCCACCACACCAACTCCATGATCACCACCAATTTTGTTCAATTCTCCAAGAATCTGTTTACCTGACATTTCCTTGCCATTCAACTTTATGGGAACTCCCTTGAAAAATTCTATTTCAACCATTTCAGGGTCATCCTTAGCGTCTTTCAATGTCTTGGTCATCATCAACAGCTCGTCGAGTTTAGGCTGGTTTTTCGGATCCTCTATATGTCCTCCTTCATGGCTTATATGTAGCAGATTCTGGTCCCTTGAATAGATCTTTTCTCTGGTCACATTCAATTGAATATTTCTATCTTCAGCATATTGAATCGCATCTTCTCTTGATTGTATATCCCAGATCCTCCATGGTGCTATTATCTTCATTTCAGGGTCAATTGCCGCTATGGCAGTCTCTATCCTGACCTGGTCATTGCCTTTTCCAGTACAGCCATGTGCTATATATTGTGCGCCTTCCATATGCGCTACCTCAACCAATTTTTTTGCTATCAAAGGTCTGGCTATAGCAGTTCCCATAAGATATTTGCCTTCGTATACAGCATTTGCCTTCAACGCGTCAAATACATAATCTTCAACAAACTCATCCGTCACGTCTTCTATATAAATCTTACTGGCTCCCGATAATAAGGCCTTGTTTTTTACTTCGACCATATCGTCTCCCTGCCCGACGTTAACACAACAGGCT
Organism: Clostridiales bacterium 38_11; assembly: GCA_001509345.1. Lineage (GTDB taxonomy): Bacteria > Bacillota > Clostridia > Tissierellales > Dethiosulfatibacteraceae > 38-11. The sequence goes on along the minus strand of LGGM01000034.1, from coordinate 16,699 downwards.
ATAATCTCATAATCATAGTTTTCTTTCAGCCATGGGATAATGATCGATGTGTCCAATCCACCTGAATACGCCAATACCAATTTTTCTTTTTCCATTTTATTATCCTCCAATAATATTCTACTCTTCTTAAATTAATGCATATTTATACATTAATGAATAACTCGAATGGTATTAAAAAATCCGCCTCCAGTCAAGAGGCGGACATAATCCACGTTACCACTCTAATTAAAGCAATTGCTTTATCTCTTTCACTATAACGGTTTTTAACCGGGTCCCAATACTTGTCTTTCCTGGAACCTCTTCATGAGTTCTATTCAATCGATATCCACTACCGGACTCACACCACCACCGGCTCGCTTGAGCTTCCATCAACATACTTGTCTCAATCAACAGATTAATATTTGCTTAATTGAGATTATAGTATATCTGTTATTCAATGTCAACATTTTTTTGTATTTTTATGTTATTTATATGATTATTATAGGAAATCGTTTCCAGGTCAATTTGTTTATCCCAACAAAGAAATAAATATTGGGACTAACACTGGCACCATTAATGTCATGATTAATCCGCTAAGGAATGACACTACTGCTGTTTCTCCATCCGTGTTTCTGGTAATGATTGGCAATGTGGTATCCATGGCTGTTGCTCCACCCATTGCAACCGCTTCGAAAAATCCGATTTTCTTCGCAACAAATGGAATAAAAATAATCGCAAAAATTTCCTTGAAAACATTGGTCAAAAAGGCAATCGTGCTCAACTCAGCTGAATAAGGCGCTATGATCAACGGTGCCAGTGAATACCAGCCAAACCCGGCAGCCACAGCTGCGCCCTCAAATACTGGCATACCAAAAATCGCAGCGATCATCATACCCCCGATAATACCACCAATTGCGGCGGAAATCGGTACGAGTATTATCTTGAAACCAAGCTTTTTAAGATGTAGAAAAGTGTTTTTATTGTTTCCTATGTCTATGCCTACAAAAAATAACAACAAACAGAGACCTAAATCGAGAAGTGTACCTGTTATTGGATAAAAGGAGGGCTCAAGAAAAAAGAATCCGGTCAAAACTCCTGCTATCAACACTAAAATAATCTTAACCGTCATGATATCTTCCCTTCTTGTCCCTTGATAAACAAATGATTGGTACCGTATACCGCGGCAATACTAGTCACTAATGTGCCTATTGTATACACCACAGACTTAAATCCAATATCTTTTATTGCATTCAATACTTCTTTATTCATACCCAATCGTAAACCCATAATAAAAATCAGCATATATAAAAAAAACATCTGAAGACTTCCAACTCTTTTTAACATCTTGATGTGAATCAAGCCTCTATAGCTCAATAATCCACCTGCAACCAATAAAATCAAATAAAACATGACACTATTAAACATAACATATCCTTCCTACCTTATAAGATTTCCAATCAGTACAATAATACCGATATGAACGGGATAAAACAAATATGAAATATACTTGTTGATTCTAAGAGCTGGAAAATCTCTATAAATCAACGGCAACGCCATGACACACAATACCTGAGTATATAATCTGATACTAAAAGCGCCATACTGCATCACATTCAAGGAACTGTAAACAAATGTCAAAATCAGTAGATATACATATATCTTGATTTTTTCTTCTGAGAATACATGAAATATCAAGATGATAATCAATCCATATGCACCGTAATCCATTTTCAAGAAATCTGCTAAAAATATTAATGCAAACCAAAGATAATTCTTCTTGTCAAATAGCTTTAGCATAATAAGTGCCAATGTAAATGTAAACATGACATTCAAATAAAAGACCTTGTGCACAAAAAAGTAGAAAGGAATCTGAGCAGCCAAAGCAAATATTCCCATCCTTAATATGTAGCGATTTAGATCTGAAGTGTCTTTATAACCCATAGCAATAAAATAGGCAAAAATAGGAAATGCTATTCTTCCGATCATCCTCATGATAATATAACTGGTGGAGCTGTAAGGTAAAAAATAGAAGGCTATATGGTCCATTGCCATAGTCACCATTGCTATTATCTTTAAATAATCACTTCTCCTGTGCAAGACGTTGTTTTCTCTGCCCATTCTCATCTCTCCGTTTTTTCTCATTTTTCAATATTATTCTAAATTTCTTAATTTATTATAGTTTATCAGGGAAATAATTGCAAAGAAAACAAATGGCAACGTTTCCAGTGATTTTAACACTTGCAGTCCCTGTTGATATTTGTTAAAATTGTTTTTAATAATTTGTTAATCGAAAGAGAGGTGTATTATGTATAAAATCACTACCTTCAACAAGATTTCGGATAAGGGTTTGAGATTGTTCAATCCGGATAAATTTGTTCTGGCACCCGAAGATCTCACTGATGCTGACGGCGTATTGCTAAGAAGCTATGACATGAAAAAATCAATACTGCCTGAATCGCTTGTTGCAATCGCAAGAGCAGGTGCAGGTACAAATAACGTCCCAGTCGATCGTTGCTCTGAGAAAGGTATTGTCGTGTTCAATGCCCCAGGTGCCAACGCAAATGGCGTAAAAGAATTAACACTCCTGGCACTTTTGCTGAGCTCCCGAAAAGTCTATGATGGAATCAGATGGGTTAACACGATTGAGAGCGACGTTGAAAGATTGGTGGAAAAAGGCAAAAGTCAATTCCAAGGTCCTGAAATCGAGGGTAAAACGCTTGGGGTAGTCGGCTTGGGAGCTGTCGGAGTTCTAGTAGCAAACATGGGTGTCAAGCTTGGTATGAAGGTAATCGGTTATGATCCATATATTTCAGTACAGAAAGCAATTGGATTGTCCTGGGACGTTACCTATTCGACTTCACTTAATGCACTGCTTTCAGAGGCTGATTATGTGACTTTGCATATACCTCTAATGGATGAAACAAAAGGATTTATGGATGTGGACAAAATTTCGAAAATGAAAAAAGGGTCAAAATTGCTCAACATGTCCAGGGGTGGCTTAGTAGATGACAATGCCATTATAAAAGCAATTTCAACAGGACGCGTAAGCTGTTACGTGACAGATTTTCCAACTGAACGTCTAGTCAATCAGGAGGGTGTCATCTGTATCCCTCATCTCGGAGCATCTACACCTGAATCAGAAGAGAATTGCGCCAGAATGGTTGCGGAGCAATTAATTGATTTCCTGGAAAATGGAAATATATCGAATTCAGTCAATTTTCCCAACTGTTATATGGACCGGACAGATGGTACCAGCAGAATTGTCATCCTCAACAAAAATGTGCCAAACATGATCAGTTCGCTCTCAGCAGTGTTTGGAAAGTATAACATCAATATCATCTCTATGGTAAACAAAAGCAAAGGTGATTATGCATGCAATATCATTGATATAGAACCTGATAAAGGAAATGGCAAGAAGTTGATGGAATTAAAAAAAATCGATGGAATCATAAATGTCAGACAGGTTTATTGATAAATATTCTAAACAAAAAACAGGCAGCACTGGTAACGAACTAATCCGGACTGCCTGTTTTATTTTTCTATTGTTTTTAGTGTATTACGAAACCATAAATCATCATATAATGCATCATGCTGCCAGCTAGTACGAAAAGGTGGAAAATCTCATGAAAACCAAATTTCCAGATAGTCATCCGTTTCGGTTTTAGGGCATATATGACTGCACCGGTGGTGTAAAGCAAGCCTCCGGCTATCAGCAGATATAATCCAGTGATATCCAGTGTTTTTGACAGGGGATATACAGCAACAATCGCAACCCACCCCAGTATCAGATAAAAACTCGTATAGAGCCATCTTGGCAGATTAATCCATACAAATTTTATGATTATACCAATGATAGCCATTGCCCATACAATTCCAAGCAATATATAACCAAATCTACCAGCAAGGGCTACCATACAAATAGGCGTGTAGGTGGCGGCTATAAAAACATAAATCATGCTGTGGTCTATCTTCTTCAAGCTCAACAATGTCTTTTCTGTTCCATTCGCCCAATGATACACAGTTGATGCGGTATATAGGCCTAGCAAACCAACTCCGTAAATGACAGACGACAGGACATATCTGAATTCCCCTGAGTGAACTGCATTAATAAACAAAAAAATGAACCCAGTGCCAAAGATAATAACTCCAGCTAAATGTGTCAACGCATTGATGGGTTCACGGGGTTTGATTGATTCAACTTTCATAATTGACCTCTTCATATAGTTTTAATATCTATATATCATCGTGTTTTTAATTATATCATCTCAATATGTATAAGTCAATACTTAGTGTTATATGTTTACATATGGATTGTCCTGATATATAATTATACCATCAAAATATATTCTGAGAGGTATTAGATGACTAGAAACAGCCTTATATTAAACTATCAATTTGTGAAGGAAGAAGCTATCCCTGACATTGAGTTGTATATGGACCAGGTGACCAATTATCTTGAAAACCAACTTAACGACTTGAAAATTGATCAGGATGAAAAAACATTGACCAAAACTATGATCAATAATTATGTTAAAAATGAGCTAATCGATAAGCCAATCAAAAAGAAATATAAAAAAACTCAAATCATGCAATTAATAATGCTCTACCAATTAAAAAATATTCTATCCATCAATCAGATAAAGGAACTGATGCAATTACTGAAAAGGGAAATGTCTTCTACAGAAATCATATACAGAATATACTCATCTTTATACGAAGAAATATGTCACAGCATCACAGCTACATTGACTGATAACCCAACATCGGATATCATTGTAAATCCCTTGAAAAGCTACGATGGCTCACAGGGTACACTAAGACTCATCTTGGAATCTGATATCAAGAAGCGATTAGCTTTAATAAAAATAAAGGATTAGGTATTATTGATAATCTGTGTTGCATATATGACATACCATGCATATAATGTAGTTATAAAAACTGAGATTGACCGATTACCAAACGGAGGAATATATGAGAAGACTTATGTTAACTATCATAGTTGTCGCTTTAATCTTATCTACAGCTTGTTCTGACAACCAACCTTCAACAACTGCAAACCCCAATACAGACCCTAGTCAGACTACAGAAAAACAAACTACATCTATACCCGAGAGCGAAGCAAACGGTAGTAATGATACTGATGATTTAAATGTAATACTCGATAGGGCTTATCAGCAAGGAGAAGTCCTATATCAATTGGGATTGTTTGATGGGGTTTCACCTACCAATTATGAACCAAACCTTGAAGGCGCCATGAACCGAGAGGAAGCCATGAAGATGATTGTGTCCGCATTGGGATGGGAGCCTTCATTGCCTGAGGAGTGCCCTTTCACTGATGTCAGCGCATGGGCCAGACCTTTTGTTGGGAGAGCTTATATGAATGGAATAGCGATAGGAACCGTACCACAGGATAATATTTTTGGTGCAAAAGACCCTGTCGTTCTTCAGCACTTGTTGACTTTCTATTTAAGGGCGCTTGGTTATGAAACCACTTATGCCTACGAGAATGCAATCCGTCTAGGGCATTTAAAGGGGCTCACTGATGGTATGAAATTCTCCGAAGATTATCTATCCAGATACCACCTGGTTCTAATCACGTACAATGCATTAAGCACCACAAAATTGAACAGTGCACGAACTCTAGTGGAAGACCTTGTTTCTGAAGGGAGGGTCGACCAAGCTATGGTTGAGCAGCTTGGCTTGGCTAACGCCTACAAATATCAGGTCCAAAGAGATAACGGCCCTTATGAGCTTACAGCAGACACATTCGACACAGAGATACTGAGTGAGCAAAAAGCCCTGGTGCTTTTCTATCAAAAGGGCAGCGACTTGAATGACAATATGCTTCAACCGTTTAGAAATGCTGCCATAGCTCTTGCAGATATTGCAAAAGTCGGACAAATAGAGAAGGATGCGGCTGGCGATTTGCTTACCGAATATAATATAACATCATTCCCAAGCTTGAAATTGTTCAAACTAGGAGAAGCAACCACCTTGCCGGCTGTACCTGAAACAGATACGCTGGTGCAGTGGGTGGAAAACAACTAAGTTTATCACGGGGATCAAGATGGTACCTGTCTTATTTTTTGACTTAAGTGGTAAATATAGATACCACAGAGTACACCTTAAATAAGACAATTACGAGAGGAATGACGATATGAGAAAGATTACAGTATTTACAGCTGCATTGTTCTTAATCATACTGATAACAATTGCTACTGCAAATAATGTCAATAATGAAATCCGCTTGAATCCCAACTATTTCTTCAAATCACCCTATGAAGAAAAGCTTGATCTCAACATTGTGACTGAAGAAAAGATTCTTACCCTGTCACCTACAGGTGATTTTCATTACAAAAATCCACTGGGTTTGTATTCAGTTATATCAAAATCCGAACCTATTTCTAAGAGTCTTAAGATAAATGAAACCACAAACACTATACTTCAATTTGACATCAAACCAAATCATATGGCCATAAGGCTGCAGGATAACGACTCAGTTGTCTTTGAATCCATGTCTGATTTGCTGACTTCCATTGATAAGAATGGAGTCTATCCTGTTGTGATTGATGCCGATTGGGATAGACTTGACGATAAAGACTACTATGGCTCCCTACAATACAGGGTTGAATTTGATGTCACCCTTTATCCTGAGATTCAAATCAAAACCGTTGACAATTTTCCAGGAAATATCCTTGTGCTGTCCATATCAAATATTAAAGATAACTATCATACCGAACTGACCACAGATTTGTCCCATGGTCTGATCTCAAATGCCCCCATGGGTGATTCACTTGTATACTTTATTCCCATCGATATCTGGGCTGTGGCAGGGGACTATATTTTAAATTTTGAAATTAAAAACGATGCGGATGAGATTGTTGCAAATCCCTCCCATACCATTAAAATAAATGACAAGGATTTTGTCACACAGTATCTGTATATCAGCGAAGAGGTATATGAAACAACCAACAGTGATGCAGCCTATAAAGAGTTCCGTGAAAAAGTACAGACCGCAAGATCCACCTCCACATTGAAAAAGCTGTGGGAAGGTGAGTTCAACTTGCCCGTAAAAGATTCCTACGTTCTGACAACAGATTACGGTGAAATAAGGTATGTCAACGACCAAATCACCTCCAGCAGACATTCAGGTTTGGATCTTGCCGCACCAACAGGCACAGAAATATATGCCTGCAACAGCGGTAATGTCGTCTTATCTGAATATCTGATACTGACTGGCAACACCATCATAATCGACCATGGCATGGGTGTATTCACCAGCTACTATCATATGGACACACTATCCTCACAAGAGGGCGACTTCGTCAACAAGGGCGATTTTGTTGGAACCATGGGATCCACCGGTTTTTCCACCGGTCCGCATCTTCATTGGTCAATCAGCATATACAATACATATGTCAACACCTGTCAAGTTCTAGAGTACGACTTACTGCCCTAAGGCCTTCTCAAGCAATGATTTGACTACCCCTGGATTGCCTTTTCCTTTTGAGGCCTTCATGCATTGTCCCATTAAAAACCCAAATGACTGGCCCTTGCCGGACTTGTAGTCCTCAACAGCTTGGGGGTTATCCCGCAAAACCGAATGGACTATAGCTTCAAGCTCATCCGATGAGCTGATCTGCATCAAACCCTTTTCTTGTATGATTTGTGCTACAGACTTGTCCGATACGACAAGCCCCTCGAAGACATCTTTGGCCGACGTCCTGCTGATGGTTCCTTTCTTGACTTCAAGTATAAGTTCGGATAGTTGCTGTGCCGTAACAGGTATCTCCGCTTCTGTTTTCAGTACTCTAAGCAGCTCGGTGATGATCCAGTTTGCCGCCTCTTTCGGTTCGCCGGATAAATGGACAACCGCTTCATAAAAATCCGCCACGGATTTTTCTTCAATCAGTATTCTGATTTCATTGAGTGAAAGGCCATAGTTCTCCATCATTCTTTCTTTTTTGGCAGTAGGCAGCTCTGGAAGTGATTTCCTGATGTCTGTCACTTTTCCCTTGGGAATAATGACAGGTGGCAGATCCGGCTCAGGAAAATAGCGATAGTCCTGCGCGTTCTCTTTGGTCCTCATTGTGATTGTTCTGCCTTTGGCGGCATCCCATCTTCTAGTCTCCTGAATGACCTTATGCCCCTCTCCGTAGCTATAGAGCTGTATTTGGCGAGCCTCTTCCTTTTTTATGGCTTTATGGACTTCCTTCATGGAGTTCATATTTTTAATCTCAACTTTTGTATTGAGTATCTCGGATCCAAACTCCCGTACAGAGATATTGACATCGCATCGCATCGATCCCTGCTCCATTCGACAATCAGATATCCCTGAATAGACCAGGATGGCTCTTAATGTCTTCAAGAATTCAACAGCCTCTTCCGCTGATCTGATATCAGGGTCTGTAACGATCTCTACAAGGGGAACTCCCCCTCGGTTGTAATCAATCAGTGTGTTTTCTTCTTCCTCCAGATGTATCAGTTTGCCAGCATCCTCTTCAATGTGAATTCTGGTTAATCTAATTCTAGTCTTTTTGCCATCGACTTCCACATCCACATGGCCACCGACACATATCGGCAGATCGAATTGAGATATCTGATAGGCTTTAGGCAAGTCAGGGTAAAAATAATTCTTCCTGTCCATCTTGTTGATCAGATTGATATCACAGTTCAATGCAACACCCGCTTTGACAGCGAGGTCCACAACCTCTTCATTCAGAACAGGCATGACCCCCGGAAGTCCGATGCAGACAGGACAGGTGTTCTTGTTGGGCTCTGCACCAAAGGTTGTGGGGCAGGAGCAAAAAATTTTTGATTCCGTGGCAAGCTCCACATGGATTTCAAGTCCGATAACTGTTTCATAAGCTGACATTACTCCACCCCCTCAAGACTCGGCATCATATCCAGTTTCAATTCTTTTTCCAAAGCATAGGCAAACCTGAAAAGCTTATCCTCTGACATATGGTCTCCCATAAATTGCACCCCTATGGGTAATCCGGTGCTGCTGAATCCGGATGGCATGGAGATGGCAGGTATGCCGGCTATGTTGACATTCACCGTGAAAGTATCTGCCAGATACATCTGTAGCGGATCAGATGTCTTTTCTCCCAGTTTGAAGGGCAATACCGGCACCGTTGGCGAAATGATCGTGTCGTATTTTTCAAACGCACTTTTATATAAAGCCCTGACCTTTTGTCTGAACAGCATCGCTTTTTTGTAGTAGGCATCATAGTAGCCTGATGACAGGACGTAGGTCCCAAGCATGATACGTCTTTTGACCTCATCTCCAAAGCCCTCAGTTCTTGATTTTAAGACCAGCTCTTCATAGTTCTTGAAGGATTCTGTTCTGTACCCATATCTCACACCGTCATATCTTCCAAGGTTTGAGCTTGCTTCGGCGGATGAAATGATGTAGTAGGCCGACAGCCCCGTTTCTGTGATTGGGAGACTGAATTCCTCTACTTTAGCGCCTGCTTTCTCCAGTATTAACGCTGATGCAAGAACACTGTCTCTGACTTCCCTGTCAACACCTTTGCCGAAAAATTCCTTGGGAATGCCAACTCTCATACCCTTTATCCCTTGTCTCATCAACCCGTCATAATCAGTCTTGTACCCTACTTTCAATGAGGTTGAATCCTTGGTATCGAATCCTTGTATAGCTTCCAATGCATAAGCGGCATCCTCTACACTTCGGCCTAATGGTCCAATTTGATCCAGCGATGAGCCAAATGCAACCAGACCATACCTTGAGACTGCGCCGTATGTGGGTTTGACGCCTACCAGACCGCAAAAGGACGCGGGCATTCTGATGGACCCGCCTGTATCAGATCCAAACGTTACTGCTGCAAATCCTGCAGATGCAGCGGCGGCTGATCCCCCTGAAGATCCCCCTGGAACCCTTTCCGTGTCCCATGGGTTTCTTGCTGCAAAAAAGGCTGAATTCTCATTGGAAGATCCCATGGCAAACTCATCCATATTCAATTTCCCCATTATGATTGCGCCTTGTTCCTTCAATTTTTTCGCCACACTACTGTCATATGGGGGTATGAAGTCGCTGAGCATCTTTGAGCCACAGGTTGTCCTGACGCCTTTGGTGCACATGTTATCCTTCAAGCCTATGGGAATCCCTTCCATTGCTCCAAGTGTTTCACCCTGTGCTATTTTTCGATCTACAGATTGTGCCATAGAGATGGCTTCATCCCTGCAAACCGTTATAAAAGCCTTAATCTTATGATCGTATTTTTTGATTCTATCAAGATAAGAGCCCACAAGCTCCTCATCCGAAAACGCCTTGGTTTCAAGGCCTTTCTTAATATCTTTTATGCTTAACCCTGCAACATCCATGTTAACACCTCCTAATCCACAACTTTTGGTATTTTGATTGCTGTATCCTGCATGGACTTGGTGTTCTCATACAGCGCTCCAGCTTCTTCAAATGGTAGCACCTTATCTGGTCTAAGCCTTAGTGGCTCATCCTCAAAGGAATACATTTCGATTTTACTCAAATCTTCCCTGTTTATATTATCGAAGTGATTGAGTATTTTTGAAAACTCATCTGCCATTTTTTCTATTTCTACATCATCAAACATAAGATTAGCCAATCCGGCAATATAGGCAACTTCTTTTTTAGTAACAGTCATTTCAAACCTCCAACATCATATTCTTCTATTCTTATGGCTTCACCCTGTTGATATCTCTTGGAAGCAGAGTGGCTTTTCGGATGTTATCCAAACCGAGAAACATCATGGTAATCCTTTCCAGACCAATTGCCAATCCACCATGGGGTGGAACCCCATATTTAAAGGATTCAAGATAGAAATCGAAATCCTCAGTCTTTCCACCGGATTTTAAAATGCTTTTCACAAGCATATCATAGTCGTGTATCCTCTGTCCGCCTGTTGTGATTTCCAAGCCCTTGAAAATCAAGTCAAATGACTTTGTCATGCCTTCAAGGCTGTCATCCGGCATGGTATAAAGCGGTCTCTTTGATGCGGGATACTTAGTCAGAAAAACAAAATCCGAGTGATATTCGTCTTTAACATATTGGGCAAAAATCTTTTCTCCCTCAGCATCGATATTGCCAACGGGTGACTTCTTGCCGAATTTTTCCAAAAGAATGCTTTGTGCATCAGAAAGGGTTATTCTTGGAATGGTTTCGATTGTCGGTAGCTCTGCTTTCATAATTTTAAGTTCTTCAACGCAGGATGTCTTCAGATGACTAATCATGTGTTTAATCAGCCTCTCTTCCAAATCCATGATCTCCTCTTCGCTCTCTATGAAACCCATTTCGAGATCCAGACTCATATACTCATTCAGATGCCGCCATGTGCTATGGGGTTCAGCTCTATAAGCCGCTCCTATCTCAAACACCCTTTCAAATCCCGCACCCACCATCATCTGCTTGTAAAACTGTGGACTTTGAGCCATAAAGGCTCGAGTGCCGAAATAGTCCAGCATAAAAATATCTGCACCGCCCTCGGTTTCCATCCCGATTATTTTAGGTGTATGTATCTCGGTGAAGCCTTCTTTTGTCAAGAAATCCCTGTAAGCCTGAACAATCTCCTGCTGAACCTTGAATACCGCCCGTCTATCCATTCTTCTCAATGAGATGGTTCTGTAATCCAGCTGCTTATCCAGGGAGGCATTGATATCAATACCGTTGATTGTAAAGGGCAGCAAATCATACTTGGCCTCTCCAACCACTTCCAGTTCGCTTACAATGATCTCCACGCCACCAGGTGCCTTTTCATTCATCTGTACTCTCCCAGTCGCCTTGACCGAAGACTCCAGTTTGAGTGATGATAGAATTTTTTCATCATCGATGATCATCTGCACAATCCCTGATCTGTCTCTCAAATAGGCAAAAGAAAATTCCTTAAATGCTTTGATATTGTGTATCCATCCAAAAAGCCTTACCTCCTTGTCTTGTAATTCCATTAAATCTCTAACCAAAACTCTTTCCATCTTTTCCTCCGTATTTCTATATCTTATCCCGTTGTTATTCTGCAATAAAAAAACCCTCATACCTAAATATATATTATATATTTAAGGACGAAGGTTAAATTCGCGGTGCCACCTTAATTAGCGTTTAGCTCACTCTAATCAGTACAGAATAATCGATACCTATCTGCTATAACGTGCAGCCTACGTCCAAGTCTACTCTCAAAAGATTTCGGTTGGAAACTCGAGGATGTTCTTCGATAAACGCTCTGTACCGGACTCTCACCACCACCGGTTCGCTTTGACATCACAGCTTATGTACTCTTCCTGTCATTGTTTTTAATTTTGCATATTTTTAATGATTATAGGATATTAATCGATGGCTGTCAATAACTTTTTGATTAAAATGTCACCAAAATGTTATTTAGAGATTCTTAATTGCAGCCTCCAGGCGGGTCATCGCCTCTATCACAGTTGCCCTTTGGCACGCAAGATTCATTCTGACAAAGCCTTCTCCCTCTTTACCAAAAATATGCCCTTGATTGACCCACAATCTAGCCTTCTCGACCATGAATTGCTCCAGTTGTTCCTTGGTCATTCCCAAGTCATTGCAGTCCAGCCACATCAGATAGGTGCCTTCTGGCTCAAAGACCTTTAACTGGGGTAACCTTTCTCTGATATAACCCGTCACGAAATTCTTGTTGCTTTCTATATAATCCATCAGTTGTTCCAGCCATTCCTCGCCAAATCTATATCCTGCCTCACAGGCAATTGCACCAAAAATATTGAATGAATTGATATCAGCCTTTTCGCATGAATCCTGATACTTTTTCATGAAGGACTCATTGGGTATTATAATGTTGGAGGTATACAAACCAGCCAGATTGAATGTCTTGCTAGGTGCTGTGCAGGTGATGGAATTATTGGCAAATTCTTCTGAAATTGAAGCAAAGGGTATGTGCCTATATCGCTTGTATACTAGGTCCGCATGAATCTCGTCTGATATGACAAGCACATTATGTTTTATGCATAGCTCTCCCATTGCAGTTAATTCATCCATTTTAAATACTCGGCCTGTAGGATTATGGGGATTGCACAGGACAAATATCTTGACTTTTTCTTCTATTAGCTTTTTCTCGAAATCTTCCAGATTGACTACAAATCTACCGTTCACTATTTCCAATGGGTTTAAGACCAACCGACAACCACAGGTTTCAATGGCGCGATAGAATGGATGATAGACAGGTGGCTGTATCATAACACCATCATTCTGGTCTGTCAGAGCACGCAACGTTGTGAACAATGCGTTGACTACCCCTGAGCTGTGGGTAATCCATGATTTTTCGATTTTCCAGTTGAATCGCTTCTGACTCCAGTCTATGACTGACTGGTAATAGCCTTCCGAGCGCTTGGTGTATCCATAGATGCCATGCTTTGCCCTGTCAATAATGGCTTGCTTGATTTCCGGTGCTGTTTCGAAATCCATATCAGCCACCCACATGGGCAACACATCCTCCACACCGACATATTCCTTGGCATAATTCCATTTTATTGAGTTGGTATTATCTCTGTCCACAAATGTGTCAAAATCATATTTCATCTTCTGCAACCCCTTTCTAGTTTTTCGCTGTTTCTATTATAACCCTTTCCTTTTTATCAATCAATCAAGTTACCCATCTAATTTTTAATTATAACCAGTATTTATATGATATAATATGACTAACAATATCAATAACAATCATATAAACGATAGCAACATTTTCAAAAGGAGGATTAGTCCATGAGAAAACTACTTATTAGAATCATCATGAACATGATTGCAATCTGGCTGGCAGCCTATCTCATTGCAGGTATATCATACCCATCACTAAGCTCACTGTTTTTCGCAGCGCTTATATTTGCTGTGGTAAATGCCATCATCAAACCAATACTGGTCATTATTTCATTTCCTTTGACCTTATTGACCCTTGGCCTTTTTCTTCTGGTCATCAACGGAATAACTGTGGAGATCACTGCTATGCTTACAGGTCTGCACACGGCAACCTTTATGTCATCGATACAGGCCGGTATCATAATAGCCATATCAAACTGGTTTCTTTACAAAGTCTTCAACAAAGCCTAAAATAAAACATAACGGGGGATACAATATTTATGGAAAGATTCTTGGTCATCTATAATCCTTCAGCCGGAAAAGAAACAGTCCAGCAGAAAATATTTCAAATTGCTAGAGAAATCCTTACAGATGTAGATGTCAGCATTACTTTTATATCGACCAAAAAAAAAGGTGATGCGGAAGAAGCCGCTAAAGTAGCCTGTGTCGAGGGGTATGATCTGATCATCGCCTGCGGTGGAGACGGCACTATCAATGAGGTGGTCAACGGCATCATGCATTCACCATGCAAAACAAAACTGTCTATTCTGCCATCTGGCACAGTGAACGACTTTGGAACCTATATGGGGATTCCGACAACGATCAATGAATTTACAAAAATGCTGAAAGCAAAAAAAACAAAGCTGGTTGATGTGGGCAAAGCAAATGACCGATATTTCATCAATGTGATCTCCGGTGGTGCTTTCACCAATATTGCCCATGAGATTCCCAGCGAAACCAAGTCCATATTTGGAAAATACGCCTATTATTTCCAAGCGGCTATAGAGATTCCAACGCAAATATATCAATCCCACCATCTCTATGTCAAAACTGAAACCGAGAGCTTCGACCTGGAGGCTTTGGTGTTTATGGTCAGCAATACGCCCAGTATAGGCGGTATCAAAAAACTCTCACCAGGAGCCAAGTATGATGACGGCTTGTTTGATGTTGTCATCATCGAAAAAGCACCCCCGTTTGCATTGCTTGAGATATTCAGTGGTTTTGCAAGCGGGGACCATGTCAACCATCCCAGTGTCCATTACTTCAAAACCAGCCAGATTTCAATTGACGCAGATAAAGAAATCATCATGGATATCGATGGCGAGTATGGATTTAAGACACCTGTTGATATAAACATTACGCGAAAAGCTATAGAATTATTGGTTCCCTAAGGATTGAGCTATGATGGATAACAGGATACAAAGCTTAAAATCTTCTTGCTTCATAGAGAGCGCCTATATCTTATACTGGATGCAGCAATCGCAAAGAATATCCTATAACCACGCCCTCACCCATGCCATCAACCTATCCAATGACCACCAGCTTCCCTTGGCGGTTTATTTTGGTGTCACTGATCATTATCCCGAGGCCAACCTGAGGCACTATTATTTCATGATGAAAGGTCTCCAGGATCTGCAGAATAAATTCAGAGATTTGCAGATCAGATTTGTTATATACAAGACTTCCCCCCAAACAGGGTGCATCGAGCTGATGAGGGATGTGCAACACATGACCCTTACTGGAACGCAGCTATGAAAGAGATGGTTCATACCGGTTTTATGCATACCTATATGCGGATGTACTGGTGTAAGAAAATAATCGAATGGACGCCAGATTGCGAGACGGTTTATGAAATTGCTATATCCTTGAACAACAAGTACTTTCTGGATGGTCGGGATGCCAACAGCTTCACCGGTGTCGCCTGGTGTTTCGGCAAGCATGATCGCGCCTGGACCGAACGACCTGTATTCGGAAAGCTAAGATACATGAACGAAAACGGTCTGAAAAGGAAATTTGACATCGATGCCTATGTGAAAAAAATCAATTCGATGATTGGAGAATAACATGAGAATAACCATACTGTCTGTTGGGAAAATCAAAGAAGACTATTTCCGGAAGGCAATCGTAGAATATACCAAACGCCTGTCTGCTTACTGCAATCTTGAGCAGATTGAGATGGCCGACGAAAAAGCACCCGAAAATCTCAGCGCAAAGGAAGAAAACATCATCAAACAAAAAGAGGGTGAGAGAATCCTGTCCAAGCTAGATCCTTCATCCTATTTGGTTGCCTTGGATATAAAGGGAAAACAACTATCCAGTGAAGCCCTCGCAGAAAAAATAGATACCCTTGGTGTGTACGGCACCAGCCATTTCACCTTTGTCATAGGTGGATCACTGGGTCTGTCGGATGAAGTCATCAACAAATCTGACATGAAGCTGTCCTTTTCAAAAATGACATTCCCTCATCAGCTGTTCAAGGTTATACTATTGGAGCAGATATATAGAGCTTTTAGGATAATGAAAGGTGAGCCTTATCATAAGTGAGGCGGTTTTTTCTATGTGTCCTACAGTAATTGAATACGATACATTAGATATAAGTTAAAAAAACGCCCTTCAAATTTGATTTGTAAGGGAGTTAGTGTTTGAGATTTGATGTAATAATTAGATACAACTGATTGCCATTCAACAAAACTAACTTGCTAAATATATCGTTATTATGATATGATATGTATATATTATAAGGAGGTGCAATTATGCCAACAATTAGACCAAGTTCGGATTTAAGGAATAAGTATGGTGAGATTTCTGAATTTTGCCATGAGTACAATGAGCCGGTTTATATAACTAAGAACGGTAAGGGGGATCTTGCGGTTATGAGTATTGAAGTATATGAAAGAATTGTAGGTAAGTTTGAACTACACAAGTTATTGATGGAGTCAGAAGCTGATATCAAAGCTGGAAGAGTATCTGATTTGGATGAATCTTTCAATAGAATTAAAGAAAGCTATTGATATGGAGATATATCATCCTCAACTTTGCATAAAAGTTACACTAAATACTTTTTGAAGCTGAAAAACGTTGCCTCAGACATCTAAAAATGTCATCAGCTCCTGCAAGCTTTTGCCA
>LGGM01000121.1 GCA_001509345.1 Clostridiales bacterium 38_11 | reverse complement strand
TTTGTCCCCTTTCTTTTAAAATACTATTAACAAATATTTTTATATGCTATAATGAATACAAATACAATGACGTTTAACAAGGACAAAAGATGATAATATTTGTTTTTATTTTAGGATTATTCATTGGATCATTTCTGAATGTATGTATTTATCGCATTCCTGTGGGCAAATCGGTTGTTTTTCCACCATCCAGCTGTGCTAGCTGTGGTCACCAACTAAATTATATCGATATGATACCATTTATTGGATATTTTATTTTCAGAGGTAGATGCAGATATTGCAAAGCAAGCTACTCGATTCAATATCCTTTGATTGAATTGTTGAACGGTTTACTATACGCACTGCTCTTTTACAAATATGGATTATCTTTATATATGTTGCTTTATGGCATCATCACCAGTCTGCTGATTGTTATCAGTATTATTGATCTAAAAACGCAAACAATTCCTGATGGTTTGAACCTATTTGGCGTTATAATTATTGTTTTTTTGGGTATATACTTGTTTAGAGATAATTATTTAACGCACTTATTTGGATTTTTATTTGGTTTTGTTTTATTTTTGCTGATAGCGATGATTACCAATGCCATGGGTGGAGGAGACATCAAGCTCATGGGTGTCTTGGGACTACTATTTGGTTTGACTGGTATTATTTTTGTAACTATGATGAGTTTCATATATGGCGCAATCATTTCAATAATACTGATTGCCACCAAAAAAGCTACAAGAAAGGATTACATACCTTTTGGTCCTTTCATAGCGATAGCAGCTTTGACATACATATTTTATGGCAATGAGCTTTTATCTATATATTTTAATATTTTCTTATGAAAGAAGGGGTAATATGGCAAGACTTGTATCTATCGATATTGGAACCAAAAGCATAAAAATTGTTGAGGGAGTCTCGGATAAGAAGAATCTGACTGTCAAAAGGGCGGTGACAATAAGTACCCCTATAGATTCTATTCAAGAGGGGTATATCAAGGATTTTGAAAGTGTACGCAATGTTTTGAAGCAGACACTCACAGCCAATGGAATACGATCAAAAAATGCGGTATTCAACATTAATACGTCTAGCTTAATTACAAGAACGGTTGAATTGCCTATTTTAAAAAAACACGATGAGACTATTCAGATGATTAGGTTTGAGTTGGAGCAGTTCTTACCCGTCGTCTTAGACGAGTATAAGATTGTATTCAGAGTGGTAAAAACCTACATCGAAGACGGTATAAAAAAAGGCAGTTATCTAATCTATGCCGTACCTACCAAGCTGATAAACGATTACAGACAACTGGCTGATACCGTTGGACTGAGATTGATTTCTATGGATCTATCCTTTAATTCCCTTGAAAAAGTCTTTAGTGTGGGAAGAAATATAAATGATCAGAAAATACTGAAAGATAAAGCTTATTATGTCCTGGAGATGGGTCACAAATCACTGATTTTTAATGTGATGTATAATGATAAAAATCTGTTTACTAGAATCATCAATCTTGGTGGTGCTGACATAGATGTCAGTATAGGCAACTTATTCGATACCAATCCAGAAAATGCAACCAAATTGAAACATAAGGTGTCCAACCTGGAACTTTACCAGTTGGAAACACCGGAAGACAGCTCTGTTAACAATGTAATCAATACGACAGTTGAAGAATGGATCAGTGAGGTCAGAAGAGTCGTTCAATACTTTATTTCTAGAAATAAAGAGATTGAAGCTGATAAATTATTTTTATATGGTGGTTCTTCAAAAATAAAAAATATCGAAAAATTCTTTCAAGATAACCTGAGCGTAAAAACAGAAACCATTGATCGTATTGGAGGCTTCTCGCTTGAATTAAAAAGCAAGGATGAAAGAGATTTATCACTGGTTAATTATCTCAATGCTATTGCTGGTTTGTTGAAAACCAAATCCGATATGAATCTTTTGTCAGATATCCTTAAATCAAAGCAAACTCGATTAATCAATGTAGCGGGAGGAACAATTGCACTAGGGCTAATAGCCTTGGCTTTGGTCTTCTACTTCCTCGATTATTCTTTGAAAATCTATTCGTTAAATAATGACATTGATTATTATGATAGTATCATTAATAATCCTACCTATCAAGCAAAATATAACGAAGTACAAGAGCTTGAAACAAAAATAGGTGTTTTAAGAGATTACAAAAACATAATGGGAGCACTTAATACACAATTAGATAAAACAGATGTCATTCAAACAGATCTCTTAATAGCTTTGTCATCGACGGTACCTATCGATACTAATATCAGTGGGATGGTCATTAACGGATCAAACATAAACATTCAAGGGACTTCTATTGTAAGAGAATCGATTGCTCAAATAACAAGAAATCTTAAGGATCTTGACATGGTAACTAATGCACATGTACCTAATATCGTTCGTGTAGGGACGGAAGGTATTGAGAATTATAATTTCACAGTCAATATCACAACAAAGGATGTGAATTAATATGAAATTGCAAAGACGAGAAAGAATACTATTGCTGATTCTAATATTAGTCATCGGGTCATATTTGTTCTACAACTTTGTTTTTTTGAGAAATCTCGAAACTATTGCAGAAAAGGAAACTGTCATCGAGCAAAAGAAACAGGAAGCTGAAAGAATATTAAATGCTTTAAGATTAGAGAAGGAATTGCAGTTTGAGATCCAGTCTTTGAATTTCGAGGTCTCAAACATGACAGAGAGTTATTTGGAGAGAATCGACCAAGAGAATGCTATCATTTTCTTCAACCGATATTTTGAAGAGTATGGGTTGGATGTCAGCAATATTAGTTTTACTGATGTTTTAATGACAAATGTTACATATAGTCCAACTCAAACGGTTAGTGAAATGCAAGTTTATCCCTTGCGTGACCTGAAAAACCAATATTTAGGTATAACACTACCTGAGCAGATAGAAGCACAGGAACCAGTTACTGCCACTGCGGAGAGCATGACTGTTTCTTTCGGTTTTGAGGCTGACTACTATGATATGTTGGATTTTATTGATTTCTTACAGCAAAACAAGGTTGAATTCGTGATATCTGATCTGTCAATGACCTCAAGTCTAGAGGATTCAACTATCACCGGAAATACAGCTGTTTCACTTTTTTCCATACCAAAGTTGCACGAACATGAGTATATGGACTGGATATGGTCAGATGTCATAGAATACGGGCGATCAAATCCATTCTTGCTGGATGATGTGGTGCTGGATCCTTACTTTACCACAAAATATGACCTGACAATGGTTCTCGGACCGTTATCGCAAGATATACCCACGGTTAATCTGGGTAAATTTAGAGACGACACTTATCAGAGCTATGTATATGCGGACAGCAATATCCAAGAAACGGTTGAGATTTCGATTAAGCTTGAAGATGGCATCTACTCCTATAAGTACAACACGCCATTAGGGAGTTATCCTGCAAACTACCAGAACTGGGTCGAATTCAATCCAGCTAATGATTTTCTAAGCATGGAAGTCAGATCAATGGTTAGAGAATCGGCAGATGATCAATCGGGCGTCAATCTGACAATCATCAATGAAACAGATTTGTTGTTCTATATTAACGTATTTGGGGATGATCCCATAAGACCAAGGTTGAATCTGGAAACCACCGAAAATGTTGTTGTACAAATGAATTAAATGATTAATACAATAGAATAATAATGAAAAAGAGAGATTTCTCTGCAAAAGAGGAATCTTTTTGCATGTATTCCTTCAATCCTGGTTCATTTTATGCTATACTATCCCTATGAAAAATTTACAAGGCTTTACATTATTGGAACTGATCATAACGATAGCCATCTTGTTGATTATCATCGTACCAGCCCTAAACATGCTATATTTTTCAGCGACTACAAACCAGGCCGCTCAAGCGGCACTGGATGCATCTATTGACCTTCAG
>LGGM01000120.1 GCA_001509345.1 Clostridiales bacterium 38_11 | reverse complement strand
ATGTTTTTTTGCAGCAACTTATTAATGGTTTGTCTGTTGGTAGTATATATGCTGTAATCGCTTTGGGTTATACCATGGTATACGGTATTATCAAGCTAATCAATTTTGCCCACGGTGAAATCATGATGATGGGCGCATATTTTGCATTTATAACAGTTTTTGCCACCGGTATGCCCTTTTATATGGTTTTGATTGTTTCAATGGTCCTGGCGGCAATATTGGGTGTCGCTATTGAATCATTAGCCTATAAGCCTCTAAGGAAGGCACCTAGGATTTCAGCTCTTATCACCGCTATCGGGATGAGTCTATTTCTTCAAAATCTAGCATTGGTAATATTCCGTGCAGACCCTAAGATTATGCCGGCAATCATACCAAAGAGACCCATTTTGATTGGGCCGCTTCAGATAGGAACAGTTACTATAACGACTATTGCTCTTTCCTTATTTTTTATGGTCTTGTTGGACTTTTTCGTAAAAAGGACGAAGCCAGGAAAATCCATGAGAGCCGTTTCTGAAGATAAAGAAGCTTCTATACTGATGGGAATTAATGTCAACAAAACAATCAGTATCACTTTTGCAATTGGTTCGGCTCTGGGAGCTCTTGGAGGCGTTTTGTACAGTGTGGCTTATACTCAGGTATATCCGACAATGGGAGTCATGCCTGGTCTTAAGGCCTTCGTTGCAGCCGTATTAGGTGGCATCGGTCTTATTCCCGGAGCTATGCTTGGTGGTTTTGTTATCGGTATGATTGAAACGATAGCCAAGGCTTATATATCGAGTCAGTGGTCGGATGCTATTGTTTTTGGTATATTGATTATTGTTCTCCTGATAAAACCAACCGGTATACTCGGTAAAAACGAAAGAGAGAAGGTGTAAATGTGGCTAAAATTTCTAAAAAAAATTACATAATCAATGTCTTAGCTATCATATTGGTCTTCTTATTACTGAAGTTTTTTATCGCCAACGGTGTTATCAGCAAGTATTATCTGGGTATAATTATATTTATCTGTATTAACATTGTATTGGCTACAAGTTTAAATCTAGCGACAGGTTTTTTAGGACAATTGGCCTTAGGACATGCTGGATTTATGGCTATTGGTGCTTATGTATCTGCCATAACAGCCATCTCGCTAAAAGGATCGGGTCTTCCAACTACAGTAATGCTGATAGTTTCATTGCTACTGGCTGGAATATTTGCAGGTGTTGTTGGTATTGCAATTGGTATTCCCGCTCTGCGTCTAAAAGGTGATTACTTAGGTATAATCACCCTAGGTTTTGGTGAGGTTATAAGGGTATTTATCAACAATATCAAAATGACGGGTGGTGCTCAGGGCCTTACAGGTATCCCTAGAATATCAAATATTGATAATGTTTTCTGGATTACAGTTATCGTTGTTACCATATTGTATACCTTGACCAACTCAAGGCATGGTAGAGCGATAATTTCAATCCGTGAGGATGAAATCGCTGCTGAGGCTGTCGGAATACAAACAACCAAATACAAGGTCATGGGCTTTGCAATAGCTGCATTTTTCGCTGGAATTGGTGGTGGAATGTATGCCCATTATATCGCTTTTCTAGACCCGAACACATTTAATTTTATGAGATCGGTAGAGATTCTGGTTATCGTAGTGCTTGGTGGTATGGGTAGCTTGACGGGATCAGTTATAGCAGCGATTATATTAACCATTTTACCGGAAGCCTTAAGAGATTTTGCCAACTTCAGATTATTAATCTACTCGGGATTGTTGGTTCTTATGATGATTTTCCGACCTCAAGGTCTTTTTGGCACAACAGAATTTTCAATGTCTGGTTTTCTTTACAGGTTAAGACATAATCAATTGTTTTCATCACGTAAGAACTTAGAGGAGGGAGACTAATATGGCTTTATTGGAAACAAAAGGACTAGGTATGTATTTTGGAGGCTTAAAAGCGGTTGATAACTTTGAAATATCCGTAGATGAGCATGAATTGGTAGGTCTTATCGGTCCAAATGGTGCCGGCAAAACAACTATCTTCAATATGCTAACCGGGGTCTACTTACCCACCGAAGGCGATATAACATTGGATGGATTGAGTGTGATTGGGAAAAAACCTTATCAGATTGTTAGCATGGGTGCTGCCAGGACTTTTCAAAACATTAGATTATTTAAGGATTTATCTGTAATAGATAATATAAAGATTGCCTACCACAACGAAATGAAATACACCACAATAGAAGGGATCTTCCGCTTAAAACGATATTGGGAAGAGGAAGAGAAAGCTCAACGGGAATGCTTGGATTTTCTTAAGATTTTTGATATGCAGGACTATGCAGATACCTTATCTAAAAATCTACCTTATGGAAAGCAAAGAAAGCTTGAGATTGCAAGAGCTTTAGCCACACGTCCGAGAATATTGTTGTTGGACGAACCTGCAGCCGGTATGAATCCGCATGAGACCAAAGAATTAATGGAGACTATCCATTTTATAAAAGATAAGTTTGACATTGCCATTCTGCTCATAGAGCACGATATGAGTTTGGTCATGGGAATTTGCGAAAGAATTGTTGTTGTCGATTACGGAAAAATAATAGCAAAGGGTAATCCTGATGAAATCAAGAATAATCCTGATGTTATCAGAGTCTATCTGGGAGAGTAGGTGAATATATGCTTAGAGTTGAAGATATTAATGTGTTTTATGGTAAAATTCATGCCATTCATGATTTGAGTTTTCATGTCAATGAAGGTGAAATAGTCACCCTTATCGGTGCTAACGGAGCAGGAAAATCGACCATTTTAAAGACAATCTCAAGGCTTTTGGATCCAGCTAGCGGCATCATAAAATTCAGAGGCGAGGATATCAAAAAGGTTCACCCACATCAAATAATCGATATGGGTATGGCTCATGTCCCTGAGGGTAGAAGAGTATTTTCCAAAATGACCGTTTACGAAAATCTTGAAATGGGGGCTTTTATCAGGAAGGACAAAAGAGAGATCTTGGAAGATCTTGAAATGGTCTATAGACGCTTTCCAAGGCTCAAAGAGAGGCTTAAACAACCCGCAGGTACCTTAAGCGGTGGCGAGCAACAAATGCTTGCTATGGGGCGTGCTTTGATGTCTAGACCAAAAATCCTATTGATGGACGAACCTTCAATGGGTTTGGCGCCTTTACTGGTTGATGAGATATTTGACATTATTGAAAGCCTCAATAAAGCTGGAACAACCATTCTGCTTGTTGAGCAGAATGCCCATAAAGCCTTGAAAGTTGCTGATAGGGGTTATGTTCTAGAAACAGGCAAAATCATTGCTGAAGGGAAAGCCTCCGACTTGTTGGAAGACGATTCGGTCAGAATGGCTTATTTGGGTGGATAAAAGAAGTGTTTTGATAGCAAAAGAGCTCTGGATAGAGCTCTTTAGAATTCTTGATCAAATAATTCTTCAAATACAGCGCCGACTTTATTGAATTCATCATCAGATTCAATTGCGATTAATTCAACACCCTCCTCATCTTCCTGATAACCGTAAATGAAATACTCTTCTTCTTCTTCTGGTAATAATGCAATGTATTCTTTGTTTTCAAACTCAACAACAGCAAGAACAAGACATTCCTTTTCTTCACCATCATCAAAGGTGACCATCATTGTGTCAGGTTCGAAATCATCATGTTCATGCCCGCATCCACATCCGCATTCGCCACATTCATCATCTGCACATTCCCCGTCATCACAACAATTGTCTTCTTGACCTTCACAGCAATTTTGATTTTCCAAATTATCATCACTGCAGCAGCAGTTATTTTCTTTATCCATTTTTATATCCTCCTTTCATTTTATAGATACTACAACAATTTATCATATTTGTTATCATTAGTAAACCCTATTATTAAAGCATTTAAAAAAATTTTCTCATTCTCATTCACTTGAATGGACTAATTGTATTGTATCTTTAATACGTGAAAATTT
>LGGM01000119.1 GCA_001509345.1 Clostridiales bacterium 38_11 | reverse complement strand
AAACTATACAAATCCAATGGATTTGAGATTATAGGAGTCAGAAAGGACTATTACAAAAAACCGACTGAGGATGCCCACATAATGTCCAAAAGCATTTAAGGAGGGTAAATTCATGATAGATTATTTTATCAAAAAATCATTGGATGAGAATAAAATGATCCGTATCGTTTATGATAACAAGGGCATAATAACAGAAAGGGATATTAGAGTATTAGGCATGAAGGACAACAGGATTAGTGCTTACTGTTACTTGAGAGATTCAAAAAGGACTTTTTTAATAGAAAATATCCTAGCAGCGGAATTTACTAAAATTGAGGGCATGATATGAAAGATATAGTAATATTGGGGATTGAGACATCCTGTGATGAGACTTCCATAGCAATCGTTAAGAATGGGAAGGAAGTATTTACCAACATCATCAATTCCCAGATAGAGATACATAAAGTTTATGGTGGTGTGGTTCCCGAGATTGCTTCAAGGAGTCATATCTCAGTTATCAGTCAGGTGCTCGAGGAAGCGCTGAAAGAGGCTGAAATGGGCTTGACAGCTATAGATGCAGTTGCTGTGACTTACGGTCCTGGTTTGGTTGGCGCATTGCTTGTTGGGATCAATTTTGCCAAAGCCCTGGCATTCTCCATTAACAGACCTTTGATTGCAGTCAATCATATTGAGGGGCATATATCTGCCAATTATATTGCCCACAAGACATTGGAGCCTCCTTTCATTACACTGGTGGTTTCTGGGGGCCATACACATCTTGTACTTCTGAAAGATTATGGTTCTTATGAGGTTATTGGAATGACCAGGGATGATGCGGCAGGAGAAGCTTTTGACAAGGTAGCCAGATCTATCGGCTTGGGTTATCCCGGTGGTCCTTTGATCGATCAGATTTCAAGGCAGGGGAACAAAGAAGCCATCCAGTTTCCAAGAGTGACTTTGGAAAAAGATTCTCTAGATTTCAGCTTTAGTGGATTAAAATCATCGGTACTGAACTATCAGAACAATCTAAAAATGAAAAATGGAGCAATCAATGTTGCTGATGTTGCTGCCAGCTTTCAGGAAGCGGTAGTGGACGTTCTGGTATCAAAAACTTTGGATGCTGCAAAACGCTTTGGGATCAAGACGGTTGCAATGGCTGGAGGTGTAGCCTCCAACACCAGACTTAGAGAGCTTATGGGAGAGAAGTGCCAAAAAAATGATATTAGGTTTCTTTATCCACCAGGTATTCTTTGTACGGACAATGGCGCGATGATTGCCTGTGCTGGTTATTATAAATTCTTAAAAAGCGAGTTTGCTGATTACAGTTTAAATGCCGAACCTAACCTTAGATTTGAGCATTTTGCAGGAGGTCATCAATGAGAAATATTGATACAATCAAAATAAAAAATGCTGTCAAGTCTCTATTTATTCAATCAAGCTACGATATAGGGGAACGTATGCTAGGTATTCTTGATAAAGCGAGGGAGAATGAGGAAAATGAAACCGCCAGATATGTGCTCGATCAGATAATAGAAAACGATCATATTGCCAGGGATGACCAGGTCCCCATGTGCCAGGACACGGGAATTGCTGTGGTTTTTTTAGAAATTGGTCATGAGATTTGTTTTGTAGGAGAACCCGTAGAGGAAGCTATCAATCAAGGAGTCCGAGAGGCATATTTAGAAGCGTATCTCAGAAAATCCATCGTGAGCGATCCTCTGTTCATACGTCAAAACACCAATGATAACACACCTGCAGTGATTCATTATGAATTCACGAGAGGAAATAATATCAGGATAACGGTAGCTGCCAAGGGATTTGGTTCGGAAAACATGAGCCAGATAAGGATGATGAAACCGGCTGATGGTGTAGCAGGTGTCAAATCATTTGTCTTGGAGTGTGTCAGAAAAGCAGGCTCCAATCCATGCCCGCCTATTATTGTTGGAGTCGGTATAGGAGGTAGCTTTGAAAAGGCGGCAATCCTGTCAAAAAAAGCATTGACGAGAGAAATCGGTGAATTATCCGTAGACAAGTCTTACAGAGAACTGGAAATGGACTTGCTAAATGAAGTGAATTCATTGGGAATCGGTCCAGCTGGTTTAAAAGGTAAAACCACTTGCCTGGCAGTCCACATCAATTATTTTCCGACACATATAGCCGGCATGCCCGTTGCGGTCAATATTGGATGTCATGCCTACAGGCATGCTACCACAAAGATATAGGAGGCCTGAGAATGAAAGACATCAAGCATATCACATTGCCACTGACTGCTGATGTGGTCCGAACACTACATATAGGGGATAGGATCCTGTTGAGCGGCTATCTATTTACGGCTCGAGATGCTGCCCACAAAAGAATGATTGAGGGTCTGGATCAGGGAAGGGAATTACCCTTTGATATAACGAATCAGACAATTTTCTATGTGGGGCCTTCACCGGCAAAGCCTGGTCAGATTATTGGGTCTGCGGGACCAACGACCAGCTACAGGATGGATCCCTATACAGAGCAATTACTGGAGTTGGGTCTAAAAGGAATGATAGGAAAAGGGTTAAGAAGCCAGTCCGTTATTGACAGCATCAAAAAAAATACCGCTATCTACTTTGCGGCAGTTGGAGGAGCAGCAGCCCTTATCGCAAAATCCATAATCTCCAAAGAATTGATTGCCTATGAAGATTTGGGAACTGAGGCTATTTCTAAACTTGAAGTAAAGGATTTTCCTGTGATTGTAGTAATAGATTGCCTTGGAAATTGTTTGTATGATTGATTTATAAAAAGAAAAAGGGATATCATGAGATTGTTATGATATCCCTTTTTAAACGCTATGGTGCTGTTGTCGGTTCGAGTGGCGTTTCAGTTGGTGTTTCAGTGGTTGGGGTAGGGTTGTTTCCGTTTCCGTTATTGGTTCGGGCAGGTTCTTCAGTGGTTTCCTCAGTGATTAGATTCCCATTTTCGCCCGTTTCTGTCGTTGTTGCATTCTCATCAGGTTCAGTTTCGATTGGAATCTGAGGTTGTCCGATTGATTGCTGGTAAATATTCCAATGATAACGGTTGTGAATAGTACATGTGTTGATTGGAACCTGGAATTGATAATCCTGTGTTCTGATGCCACTATTGTAGAGATCTACCACGGCAATACCGTCAACTACCAGGATAAGCCCATTAGTCATTTCAATCCTATTGTCAAACAAAACTTCAAGCTGTTCATCAGTAAGGCTGGTATCAGAATTATTTATCGTATCTCTTGCAGTGATGTAGAACTCATAGGCATCGACGACTTCTTGACTTGTATTGTGGTAGATAGGATTATAAGGAATCTCTCTGCTAATAAAAACTCTAGTTTCCAGTTGATCCAATGGACAATAAGGATTTGGCAATAGTCCGGATCCTGCACAAACAATTTCTTGGACATGAACATCACAAAAAGTTGTAGGTTCTGTACCTCTTATAAAGTATTCACTGATGATTCTGCTTCCTCTCTGATCATGGCTGCACAATTCACTTGGCAGTAATCCTGAATCCATGCATACATTGACACTGACAATGCCTTCGGGTCTTACAAATTTAGCAGGAGGCATGTTCCTTAGGACCTCCACCATTATATTTCCCCATAGTCTTGAGACCGATCCGCTACCTGTACTGACCTTGATTTGTGCGTTGTCATTGCCAACCCACATGCCACCCGTGTAATAGGGTGAAAATCCGACGTACCATATATCGGCATTGTCCGATGTTGTTCCAGTTTTGCCAGCTACCTCTATATTATAGTCACGAGGCATTGCAGCTCTGTATGATAGACCGTTGGTCACAGTGGTTCGAAGCATGTCCTGCATCAGAAAGGCTACCTGTGGTGATACTACGATATTGCTCTTAATTTCTTTATCGAGAATTATTTTCCCGTTTCTGTCAACTACTTTTGTGTAGGAATATGGTTCTATATAAACACCATCATTGGCAATAGCGCCATA
>LGGM01000118.1 GCA_001509345.1 Clostridiales bacterium 38_11 | reverse complement strand
TATTCAAACTTCTAAATTTTCATTGTCCAACAATACTTGATTCACAAACACATCTACAATGTCAGGGTCAAAGTGCGTACCTGAGCATCTCTTAAGTTCTATTATAGCTTCTTCATTACTCATTCCTTTACGGTAGGTTCTTTCGTTGGTCATTGCATCGAAAGAATCTGCAACAACAAGAATTCTTGCCTCAAGGGGTATTTCTAAACCTTTGAGCCCATTTGGATATCCTCTACCATCCCATTTTTCATGATGAGTAAGAACAAGTTGCCCTAATTCGGAAAACTCATCTGTAGAGCTTAGCAACCGCCAACCTATCTCAGGATGTTTTTCAATATCTTCTCTTTCATCATCAGTTAACATTCCGTCTTTATTCAATATTTTCTCATCTATCCCTATTTTACCTATATCATGAATAAGTCCAGCAGTCCCCAGTTGATTTATAGCATCCTTATCAAGATTCATCTTTGTCGCAATTGCCTTACAAATAGCACTCACTCTGTTTGAATGCAACAATTCTCTATTGCTTTTCTCAAATAGTGTGTTCATAATAAGATCTATCGTTTTACTCCTCATACTAGACCGTTCATATAGTTTATGTCTGTACATATGATTTTCTGCATTTGCCATGATTTCGTTGATTGATTGCTTATCATTAGTCTTAGTATCATATCCGTATGAAATTGACAGTTCAATATTCACCACCTTTTCACTAGAGGCCAGTTCTTTCATCCGATTTGCAATTCGTACTGTTTCATCGGCTGTGGTATTAGGTAATAAAATGACAAATTCGTCTCCCCCTATTCTGGCAAAAATATCTCCCTCTCGACAAGAATTTCTAATGATGGTAGCTGCTTTCTTAAGAAGTAAATCCCCAGAATCGTGTCCGAATGAGTCGTTGACTAATTTCAATCCGTTGATGTCGCACATGATTATGGATATGGGAAGGTTTATCTGTTTATCAATTTTCTTTAACTGTGTCTCAAAATATCTGCGGTTATAAAGTCCTGTCAGGTGGTCATGATAGCTTAAATAAAGCAACTCATTTTCGATTTTCTTACGCTCTGTTATATCGCGACAAAATGCAAATATACCGGTATCACAATTCACAAACGTTGCAGAAATTTCCATGTCAATTAAACTGCCCTCTTTTCTCCTATGGCAAGTTTCAAATATATCCGATTTGTTCTCTGTTATCTGCTTAATATGCGCAATAATTTCTTGGCTCGTTTCAAGTGCTTCCAGCTCTGGAATCTTCTTTCCCAACAGCTCTGCTTTCGTGTACCCGGTCATTTGGCAATACATTTCATTTACATCAATAATCTTTCCATTAATATCAATTACCCAGAACCCATCCTGTGTCGTTTCGATGAGGGTGCGATAATGAGCCTCGTTTTCCTGCAACCTCTTTTCTGCTTGAATGCGTTCTGTGATAACTTCTGTATAAATTATTATGCCTCCAATTGACCCGTCAGCTTCGTACCAAGGGCGGCATTCCCAGCGTGTCCAATCCACAGTGCCATCTTCCTTGATGTACGCATCCTTTTCTGCGCTTGAGATTTCTCCCTTCAAAGCCTTTTGATGGACATCTCTCCATTTTTGAGGCAAATCCGGGAATACGTCATAATGATGTTTGCCAATTATATCCTTATCCTTGATCTTATATTCATTTAAATAACGTTGGCTGACGTACAAATAATTCAAATCTCTGTCATGCACTGCCACAGCACTGCGATTATGTTCTATGATATAATGTTAACTTCCTGTTTTTTTACGCCTAAAAATCCTCCTCTTGTGCAATGTATACAAAAGGAGGATTTCATTTTATAATTCGTCCAAACGCATATCACTGATTTTTTATCAGAAATTATTATTCCTCATCCATCGACTCAGAGATAAAACCGAGGATTTCTTCATATGATTTTCCGCTGTCGATAATCGCCTTCCATAAGGTGTCTTTTCTGAGGGCATCGCGCTTATCCAGTAGTTTCTGCAAAGCGTCCACTGCCTTTTCATACGCAACTTTCGTTTTTATGACCTTGTCTTGCGCCTTTTCTATCTGTTGTTCTATTGTCTCAGATGTTGTAACGCCTGCTTTTCTTCCTCTTGCCATTTACCGCGCCTCCTTTAGCCGTTTACTGATATCCTTCGCATAGTGCTTCACAATATTTGAATCTAAACCAAATGCTTTCAGTATAGCTTTTTGCTTAGCTGTTATGGCATGATCCAGTCTATACTGGTTATCTGTTAATCGAACCATTTCAATCTTTTCCAGCTCCCTAAGGGCAGCTGGTACGGTCATATAATTTGGTCGCTTATCTAACTTGCTCATTTCATCCTTCAGGTAAGTATATATTCTATTTCTAATAATCAACGCGAGAAATTCAATGAAAATCTTTGATTCTGCTGCTGAATCACCATAGATTCGAAGGCTCTTATCACCAAGGTATGATTTATCTCCACGGAAAAGTTTTTCTGATGTATCTCTACTTTTATAGAGATTCAAGGCTTCTTTGGCCGTCATCCTTTCTGATGTTATGATACAAAAATATCCACTCAGATCATTCTCTCTTTCAATCACCCTCGTCCGGTCTTCAGGAAAAAGAAAGACACCGTTCTTGTCATTATAATGAAGAATGTAATACCTGCTGAATCCTGGCCCAAAGGTGAATACCTCATTGGTGTGTTGCATCATATATGCCTTCATCTGTCTGAGCTTTTTCGTTAGAAGGGTACGCTCACTGCTTTCTTTCACAATGCTATGATAGATATGGATATATCGTTCCTTCTCATCGGTTTCGTAGAGCTTTCTTTTCACGGTCATACCATAGATATCATATTCATCGATATGATTGGCCCACTTATTTTCAAAGGTATCTTTGTTCTCCAATACCAGTTGATTGACCAACCCATACATTCCTTTGACCATAATCACAAAGGAATATTTGTGATCATCCATGCTTTTGATGTTACTTCTGCTGAAATATCCTCGATCAAGAATAAACCCGATCTTTTTATAGCCATAGCCAGCTGCCTTATCCAACATCAGTTGGAGCTGGGACACATCATTGATACTACCAGGATATTTCTCATAAAAGAGTGGCTCACGATTATTGACATCATAGGCGATTGCATGATTAAAAATGGGAAGGCCAACATCGGTCTTTGGATGTCCATACTCAACAATTTCTATCTCGCCTGCTTGGCAGTTCTTATTCGTTGAATCATAGGTTATGTAGATTTTTTCTCTATGGTCTCTATTGGCATTCCAGTCATTCAAGAATCCAACACTTTGCTCATCTGTCATCGATTGTAAAAGATCGGAAACCTTAGAATCACTATAAATATGCATGTTATTTGAAAAGAGTGGATGGTTGTAGGCATAGTCAGGGTAATACTGACCAGCATTATTTTCAGTGATGATACTGTATGTGGCTAAATCCAGAACAAGCCCCAAATCTTTTCCATTGATATATTTTCCCAGAATATCCGTCATTTTATAGTCTTCAATAATTTTTCTAATGACAAGCCAACTGCCAATCCTTAGACAGCTACTCCTGTTGACCCGATGGCTCATTTCAGGAACGTCTTCATCTGGAAAGAATTTTAGGTACTTTTCATTTGGCAGCATCATGGTTGGATCCGCCTCGGATTTTTTTCCTATAGTCGCTCTTTTAGGATTGGTCTTCTTACTCATCTTGTCATAAATTCGGTCATATTCATAGTAAACATAATCCGTGTCGCCCTTTTTTCGATAGGTGATTTTTCCAGGTGCATTGGGTATTTTCACCAAAAAATCAAGGTACATAGCCATCGCCTCCTTAGGTGTATTTACGCCTATTAAAAGTGTAGCATAAAGCCCAGAAACAAGCAAGCGAAAACCGCGTTTTTCTGGGCTTTATTGTAATTTTTATTATGATATTTTTTAGTTAGGTGTAAAATTTCTGGAAGTTAACA
>LGGM01000033.1 GCA_001509345.1 Clostridiales bacterium 38_11 | reverse complement strand
AAAACATTCAATCAAACTCCTCCTTTCGCAAATTTATAAAAAATCAAACCAGCAATTTCAGAAAAAATTGTAGGAGAGAAATCCTCTCTCCTACAAAAGTATTTGTTTTAGCGGATTATTAATTTCCCTCAACCTTACCGGCGACGACATGCTCTCCGTCTATAACTTGAATGATTGTGATACTCTTGTTTGGATCACCGTTTTCGTCAAACGTTACATGTCCGGCTACGCCATCCATATCTGTAGCTGCTAATGCGGCAACAACTGCTGCTGATTCGGTTGTTCCGGCTCTTTGTATAGCATCTGCCATTATTTTGGCTGAGTCATATCCTAAAGCTGCCAATGCATTAGGGCTTTTATTCCACTTGGCTTCATAGGCTGAGATGAAGTTCTGTACGATTTCAGCCGGGTCTGTTTTAGCATAGTGATTGACAAAGTAGTGTCCTTCAGCGACATCGGCATAATCAATCTCTATACCATCCCAACCGTCTCCACCCATTGCGACAACTTCTATACCCATCTCTTGTATTTGTGCAAGAATGACGCCTACTTTGGCGATATAATCAGGCAACCACAATACATCCGGGTCCTGAGCCTGTATTTTTGTCAAAACAGATTTGAAATCTGCATCATTCTTTGTATAACCTTCATAGTTGGTAATGGTTCCTGTGCTTGAAAACTGATCTCTAAAAGCTACCGCAAGACCTTCTGAGTACGGATCTTCAATATTGTATAAAACAGCTGCTTTAGTGGCACCAAGTTCCTCTGCAGCAAATATTGCTGCTGTTGATCCTTGTTGCGGGTCAGTGTAGCATGCCCTAAATACGTTTGGTGCATTCAGTGTAACTTCAAGGTTTGTAGCTGTTGGTGATAATACAGGCATACCATCTTCTACAGCTATTTCTTTAATGGCAAGAGTGACACCGCTAAAAGTTCCGCCTATAAGTCCAACTATACCATCTTGGTCTCTCAATCTGTTGTAAGCATTGACACCTTCTGTCTTATCGCCTTTTGAATCGTAAGCGATGATCTCAACCATTGCTCCGTCAATTCCGCCTGCAGCGTTAATTTCTTCAGCTGCCAGTTTAGCGCCTTCTTCAACGGCAACACCATATTGGCTGTAATCACCGGTTAAAGGGCCGATAACTCCAAGCTTAATAACTTCTGCAGGTGCTGCTGTTGTTACTGTAGTATCGCCGCCATTACAGCCTGCTAATACTGTAGATAACACTAAAACAGTTATTATCATTAAAACAGTAATTCTTTTCTTCATTTAATATTTCCTCCCCAAAGTTTTATAAAATTTATTTTTTATTGTATAGCAATACTAATAAATATGCAAGATATTTTTATCTATTTTGGAAATAAAATTACAAAATGTAAACAAATTGACTTTATGAAAACGATTAGTGTCCTTATAACAGAGACATTTATAAGAGTGCACAAATATCCGTTATTGTGTACACGATAATCTAAGATGAATATATTACAAATACTTAACAATGATATGTTAATTCTTTCAAAAATTAATATATATCAAAAATCTATCATAATATATTGACATATCAACTAATCGCGAAATAATTAATATTTCAGAAATATCATGAATTATTATAATATTTTATGATAAATATACATATATTTGGCTAAGGCTAAGTCAAAATAAGATATGATACAAAAAGCTTCGATTTACCGAATAATTTAGTTTAAAGCATACCTAATGTTCGTAATTATTCCGTTCTATGCTTAGATCAGTATCTTTTGAATTGTAAATAGCTAAAAATTGAAATAATAAACGAATAAAATATAAAAAAAACAAAAATACATTCGCTGTTTTGTTGACTATAAGATTCGATTCTGTTAATATATAGTGGGCTTTGAGTGAGATTCAGTAAAAAGATTTAGAATGAGTGAATGATGCAAAGAAATCATGATTGAGAATACTCAAGAATGATAAGATTATGTATTTAAGATAAAATAAGCAGTGAATAAATGTTTAGGAGGAAATCATCATGTCTAATTTAGTAATATTGGGAGCTCAATGGGGAGATGAAGGAAAAGGAAAGATTACTGACTTTCTAGCTAAGAAAGCAGATTATGTAGTGAGATATCAGGGAGGAGACAATGCCGGACATACGGTTGAGCTTGGAGAGCAGCAATATAAGCTACATCTGGTTCCATCAGGCATACTAAATCCCGGAAAACCTTGTGTAATAGGGAATGGTGTCGTTGTGAACCCCGCTTCTCTTGTTAGAGAGATCAAGTATTTGAATGATTTGGGTGTATCGACTGATAGCCTGATCATCTCTGACAGGGCTCATATCATTTTCCCATACCACATTGAAATTGACAGATTGGAAGAAGAGGATAGGGGAGATTTGAAAATCGGAACCACCATAAAAGGAATAGGACCTTGCTATAGAGATAAAATAGAGAGAAGCGGAATCAGAATGTGTGATTTTGAAAACCGTTCGTCTTTTGAAAAAACGCTTAGGCATAATATAAGGAAGAAAAATGATCTAATTGTAAAATATTATGGATGTGATCCTCTCGATGAAGACAGCATGGTTAAAGAATATATGTCTCACATGGAATCGGTCTATCGATATGTCACAGACACCAATGTTGTTATGAGAGATGCATTAAAGAAAGAGGCTAAGATATTGTTTGAAGGGGCACAGGGAACACTGCTGGATATAGACTATGGAACCTATCCCTTTGTGACATCATCCCATCCCACAACCTGTGGCATATCGGCAGGCGCAGGTGTCAACCCCTATAGATTGGAGAAAGCGCTTGGCGTCGTCAAAGCTTACACCACTCGAGTGGGTAAGGGTCCTTTTGTAACTGAACTGGACAATGAAATAGGGGATTGGATCAGAGAAAGAGGACACGAGTATGGTACCACTACAGGCAGAGCCAGAAGATGCGGGTGGTTGGATATGGTGATGCTCAACTACTCAGCTGAAATCAATGGGTTCTCATCCATCGCTTTGACTAAATTGGACACTCTGTCAGATCTTGAAATACTGAAAATTTGTGTTGCATATAAATTGGATGGTGAAATCATAAATTATTTTCCTGCCAGTCTAGAAACTTTGTCAAGGTGTGAACCTATATACATTGAGTTGGATGGATGGAAATTGGATGATGTTGTAAAAGCCAAGACATATAATCAACTTCCTAAAAATGCGAGACTATATGTTGAAAAAATAGAAGAATTGCTTGGATTACCGGCTGATATTGTTTCAGTAGGACCAAAAAGAGGTGAAACATTCACAAGGAAAGAACTATTTTAGGCAAGATATTTCCTTGACATGAAAAAACTCATATAGTATTATATCTAAGCGGTCACTAGATGACCACTTTGACCCATTAGCTCAGTCGGTAGAGCATCTGACTTTTAATCAGGGTGTCCCGCGTTCGAGTCGCGGATGGGTCACCATCTATTAAAAGCCACCAACTCCAATAGTTGGTGGCTTTTAAACATTAAATCCAAGTATAATTGAGAATAATATAGATGACATAGATTCCAGCTAAGAAGATACCTTCTTTAGTAGAAATAACATGATCCTTACTCTTTGCAAATATCCTGAAAGCCGCAAGAATTATCATCATGGTCGGAAATTGGAGTTTGTAGAACTCAACTGGGACCAATAAACCACCCTTTGTGACTGATGCAGATAGCCCTACAACAAATAGCACATTTAATATATCTGCCCCGATTATATTTCCGACTGCAAGCTCACCGTGGCCTTTTCTTACTGCTGTGATAGCGGTAATCAGCTCAGGTAGGCTTGTGCCAAACGCAACAAGTGTGGCTGCAATGACGCTTTGGGGAATACCAATTCTGATTGCTGTGATTTCGACCGTTGGTATCAGGATTTTAGAAGATAGGATTACAATCGACATACCAATAAGGAGCATGATAATCTGCTTGTAAACAGGCTCTGATACACCAACCGCAATTTTGTCGAACTCACTTGGGGCTTGTTTTGCCCATTTGATTGAGTAATAGATATAGAGGATTAACAGCAGAACGAACGCCCAACCCATCCATTGATGGATAACGCCGTTGGCAGCTTTTGAGAAAAATGGCAGACTGACGATTACCAGCATAAGAGCGGAATAGAATTGAATTTTACCCTGCCTGTCGATGGCATTTTGATCTACAGGCAATTTTCCTAGAATTGCTGCTATTCCTATTATCAGACCAGTATCTGCGATGACTGAACCAACCGCATTTCCAAGTGCTAGTTCCGGATTGCCTTTTAAAGCGGCAAATACTGATACAGTCGCTTCAGGCAGTGTTGTTCCCAGAGACACAATTGTAGCACCAATGATGAGCTTTGGAACTCCCCATTGTATTGACAGTCCAACTGCCTCGTCAATAAGTATATCAGCACCCTTGCTCAATGTCACAAGGGATAGTGCAAATATAAAAACCAGAGCTATTGTGGATAAATTTTCTAAAAACCCAACTATCATTTGATCCATTTAATATTCCTCCATCCATCTAATCAAAAAAGACTTCACACCAATCCACATCTGTGGACACTGTAAAGTCTCACCAAGCACATCCATGCCATCAAAACCGGGAACTGATTTCCGTATTGACGATTTTGATTCCTATAAGGTGGTTACTCCCTCTCAAGACTACATCATATTCCTTGAAAAATATTTTGTCAATAGAATGAGCAAAAATAAATAAAATTAATAGGGTTGATTTATCAGTGCAAATATGAAAAAATGAGATGGGTTGAAATAACTGTATTAATGAGGACAAAATGGATGCTATTACCAGTAAAAAAGACATGACGAAAGTGACATTCAAGTTAGCTTTGCCTTCTATTATGGAAATGTTGATGCAAACCCTTTTAGGGGTGGCGGACACCGCTATGGTGGGTACTCTTGGAGGAATTGCCATTGCAGCTGTTGGACTATCAGACAATCCTCTGATGGTTATGATGGCTTTTTTTGCAGCTATAAGCGTTGGGACAACAGCGCTGGTTGCTAGATTTATCGGTGCAAGGAATTACAAGGACGCTGAGGAAACAATCAAGCAATCACTTTTTATAAGCATTATAGCGTCAGTTGCATTTACTACCGTAATGCTACTTTTGTCAAAGAGAATTACGCTATGGATGGGAGCCGAGCCAGATGTTCTCCCTTATGCGACTCAATATTTGTCTATCGTACTGATTGGTCTGCCGGGTATGATTATCACATTAATCATGTCAGGGGCTTTAAGAGGTTCTGGAGATACCAAGACACCTATGCTGGTAAATGGATTTTCAAATATAGTCAATATTATTGGGAACTTTTTCTTGATTTTCCCTACAAGATATGTTCATTTTGATATTCCGGGTTTATCAGAAGGCTTTACTGTAAAAATCCTTGGTGCGGGTTTTGGTGTCGGAGGGGCAGCTGCTTCTACAAGCTTTAGCAGATTATTGGCCGGCGCGTTGATATTGTATGTCATTTTCAAAAAAAATGGAAAATATGGGATTAGCATAAGCCGAAAGACAGGTCTGAATAGGATCATCATCATGAGAATCCTGAGAATTGGATTTCCCGCGGCAGCTGAGCAGATGCTGATGCGATTGGCACAGCTCTCGTTTTTTAGAATCATTGCAACGCTGGGAACGGTAATGATAGCTGCCAATAAGATAACCATGACAGCTGAGTCCATATCATTTATGCCCGGCTGGGGATTTGCTTTGGCAGCCACTACCTTAGTTGGTCAATATCTAGGTGGAGAAGACCCGGACAAGGCAAAACTGGGTGGTTTTTCAGCTGCAAGGATGGCGGTCATGGTCATGACTGTATTTGGAGTGTTATTCTTTTTTTTCCCAAGATACTTTATATTGATATTTACCAGGGATGAGGAGATTATTCGGTACGCTTCCACTTCTCTGCGTATTATAGCTTTTGCCCAACCTTTTCTGGCCGCCACTATGGTATTTGCCGGTGCTCTCAGAGGAGCGGGTGATACGAAGACTGTCCTATGGGTAACTGCTCTAGGCACCTGGGTAGTTCGGGTTGGAGGTGGTTATATTCTGGCTATCACATTGGGATATGGATTGGCAGGCGCATGGGCTGCCATGGTTGCGGATTTCATATTACGGGGGTTGGTTTTTTTCTATATATTCAACAAGGGGAAATGGAAAAACGTAAAAGTGTAAATAAAAAAACTGCAGAATTTGCAGTTTTTTATCTGGTGGGCGTAACAGGGCTCGAACCTATGACCCTCTGCTTGTAAGGCAGATGCTCTCCCAGCTGAGCTATACGCCCTCACCGTATTTCAATCATAACAAATGGAAGATTGACTGTCAATAAGAATAATATATTTTAGGCTCGAAAATGGACCTCAAACAACCTAAAATAGTCAAAAAGGGTTGCAACACAAAGGGTTTACATATATAATAATAAATGTACCTTTAAAGAATATGCTTTGTATTCAATTAAAAATTAAGTTCATTACGTTTAAATAGTGGAGTTATTTTGTGTAGTACGAACATAGATTAAAGGAATAATTATTTCGGAGGATACACTTAAATGACAAAGGGAACAGTAAAATGGTTTGATTCACAAAAGGGATTTGGATTTATCACCAGTGAAGATGGCACAGATGTTTTTGTACACTATTCAAAAATTGATAAGCCAAACTTCAAAACATTGGAAGAAGGCGAGCAAGTCGAGTTTAATGTAGTAGACGGTGCTAAAGGACCTCAAGCAGAAGACGTAAGATCACTGTAATACTCAAAACCTGGATTAAATGCTAATCCAGGTTTTTTCTTGTTATTTGGTTTAGTAGACTCTGTGGACTTTGAATCCGTTATGGTCAAGAGAAGCTATTATCTCACCGATATGGTGATGGCCATTGGTTTCAGCGGTCACCTCGAGCTGGACATTTTCATAACGATCCATCGCTTTGAATTGATTATGATCCAGCTTGATGACATTTGCCTTTTGTTCAGCCAATATCTGGGATATTTTGAGAAGTTGACCGGGCACATCCGGCAAATCCACTGTGAAGCAAAAAATCCTGCCCCTTGAAATCAGTCCCTTATTGATCATAGAGGAGATAGTGACAACATCTATATTACCGCCACTTATCAGACAAACGATATTCTTATTGGTTACAGTCAGTTTTTTAAGTGCTGCAAGCGTCAAAACACCAGCGGTTTCAGCTATCAGCTTATGCTTTTCGATCAGCATAAGCAATGCTTCCATTATATCCTGTTCGGATACGGTTATGATGCCGTCTACGAAGCACTTCGCTATCTCAAAGGTTAGATCTCCAGGTTTTCTGACAGCTACACCCTCTGCTGAAGTTTTGACTTGGCTTAGCTCACAGACACTGTTGTTATCCAGTGAGTTTTTCATTGTTAGTGCTCCCTCAGGTTCGACGCCTATGACCCTGATATTGGGATTGATTGCTTTGACAGCCAGTGCTATTCCGGCTATCAACCCACCACCACCTATGGGAACCAAAATCTCATCTACATTTTTCAAATCCTGTAGTATTTCATATCCAATTGTCCCTTGGCCACATATGACATCATAGTCGTTGAAGGGATGAATAAATTCCCTCCCCTCATTCTTAGCTATCTCTAGAGCCTTGCTATAGGCGTCATCATAGATATCTCCATGTATGATCACTTCGGAGCCGTGGCTCTTTGTTGCCTCCACTTTAATCAGAGGTGTCACCACAGGCATGACTATTTTAGATGATATCCCCAATTTTTTTGCTGAGTAAGCCACACCTTGTGCATGATTTCCTGCAGATGATGCCACAATACCATTCTTCTTCAATGCTTCAGGTAGATTAACAATTTTATTGTATGCTCCCCTGATTTTGAAAGATCCTGTAAATTGAAGATTTTCAGGCTTCAAATAGACTTTGTTTTTACACTCGCCACTAAAAAAATCACTATAGATCAAATCGGTTTTCTTGATGATTCCCTCGAGATTCCTACATGCGTTCTTAATATCCTCAATAATGATTTCCGGGTTGTAAGTGTCTGGTTTTGTTTCTAATACGCTCATAGTATTCCTCCTATAAAATAAAAAACCGTCTCTATAAAAACAGAGACGGAAAATCCGCGGTACCACTCTAATTGCCTAAAAAAGGCCACTTTGCCGGTTCTAATCAACAGGATTCTTGGGTTCAGGTGGTGTTTGAAACGCCATCTGAATCTTAGAAACCGTTATCCAGGGACTTTACAGTGCTTATTCCACTTATAGAAGTGGGGGTCTTAGCACTTTTAGTCATCGGACAAACCTGAATCAATAACGAGATCAGCCGGTGCTACCTACTGTTTTCAGAAGCACTTCTCAGGAGTGATTTGTACTGTGATCTTGCTGACGACTTACACCAAGTGCCGTCTCTCTGGGAGCAATTATATCAAAGCAACCGTCTCCGTCAATGAATTTAGTTGATATTGTTCATATTCTAAGGGCAAGTGTACAAAAAGTCAAGATTAATTTTAAAAAATCTATTGACATTGATTATCTAAATGATTATAATTTAACCTAAGTATAAAAGCTGTGAAAGAGACAAAAACATCTTTAATGTGGATAAAGAGAGCCGGTGTCTGGTGAAAATCGGTGCAACATAGATGTAATGATCACTCTTGAGCTGCCGAATCGAAAGCTATTGCCAGTAGATGAGGACGTTTGCCTACGTTACAGGGATAGGGTTCAAAGATCATATGGTCTTATGACTTGATAAGAGGTAGTTTTACAACTACAAGTAGGGTGGTACCGCGAAAGACCTTTCGTCCCTATACACATCGGTTGATGTGTATAGGGATGAGAGGTTTTTTTATTACAGAACAATAGAAAATTTTAGGGAGGAAACAAATGAGTAGAACAGTATGTTTTAAAGTATCAA
Organism: Clostridiales bacterium 38_11; assembly: GCA_001509345.1. GTDB lineage: Bacteria > Bacillota > Clostridia > Tissierellales > Dethiosulfatibacteraceae > 38-11. The sequence continues at coordinate 9,929 of LGGM01000033.1, read as the reverse complement.
GTGGCATGGACTCAGTTATAAGGGTTTTAGCAACATTGCGGAGAAAGAATTTCAATGTGACAAAAATGTCGATGAGAGAAGTTGATGGTGCTGTGGAGCTGACTGTATCGGTTGATGATTTGGCCAATACAGGGTTTGACCGTGCAGTGCTGCATGTGAAAAGACTGGTAGATGTGTTTGACATAGCAGAAGTGCAATAAAAAATAGAGTTTATATTGACTAATAGATAGACGGATTATATAATGTATACAAAATACAATGTACTAATAATTAAGTACAATACATGGAGGATAACAGATGAGCAGGATGTATTATAATGATGATGCGGATTTAAATGTACTGAAGGGCAAAAAGGTGGCAGTTATAGGTTATGGTAGTCAAGGCCATGCGCATGCCCTAAATATGAAAGAAAATGGCGTTGATGTGGTTGTAGGTTTATACGATGGGAGTAAATCATGGGCTAAAGCAGAAGCGGAGGGGCTCACTGTCATGACTGTTGCAGAGGCAACTAAAGCTGCACAGGTTGTTATGATACTTGTACCGGATGAAAAACAAAGGGAAATCTACACGAAGTTCATAGCCCCTTACCTTGAAGATGGGGATGCTTTGGCATTCGCCCACGGATTCAATATCGTTTTCAGCCAGATTGTACCACCTTCAAATGTGGATGTGTTCATGGTCGCACCCAAGGGGCCGGGGCATCTTGTCAGAAGAGAATTTGAAAAAGGGGCTGGGGTTCCTTGCCTATTCGCTCTCTATCAGGATTTCACAGGTAAAGTAGAAGAGGTAGCATTGGCATATGCAAAGGCTATCGGAGGTACAAGAGCTGGTGTCATAGAAACGACTTTCAAGGAAGAGACAGAGACAGACCTGTTTGGAGAACAGGCAGTGCTTTGTGGTGGTGTTACTGAACTGATCAAGGCTGGTTTTGATACCCTGGTGGAAGCTGGTTATCAACCTGAAATAGCTTATTTTGAATGTATGCATGAGATGAAGCTGATTGTTGATCTTCTATATGAGGGTGGGTTGGACCGAATGAGATACAGTGTCAGTGATACTGCCGAGTATGGCGATTATATCACCGGCAAGAGAATAGTCAATGAGGACACAAGAAAAGAGATGAAGAAAATTCTCTCTGAAATACAATCAGGCCAGTTCGCGCAAAAATGGATACTGGAAAATCAATCAGGAAGAGCGATGTACAATGCCATTAAAAGAACTGAATCAGAGCATCTTATTGAGAAAACCGGCGCAAAGCTAAGAAAAATGATGAATTGGATCAAGTAGGAGGTTTTATGGGTAGCGATTTAGTAAAATCAGGCTTATCAAAAGCACCACATAGGTCATTGTGGAAAGCATCAGGCCTGACAAATGAAGAGATAGAAAGACCATTCATTGGTGTAGTGAATATGTTCAATGAAATAGTCCCCGGTCATGTCAATCTGAAGGAAATCACGGAAGCCGTCAAAAGAGGTGTTTTGATGGCTGGCGGAACTCCGCTTGAGTTTCCGGGGATAGCTGTATGTGACGGTATAGCTATGAATCATGAAGGCATGAAGTATTCACTGGCTAGCAGAGAATTGATCACAGACAGTATAGAAACGATGACAGTTGCCCACGGGCTTGATGGATTGGTTATCATACCAAACTGCGATAAAACTGTGCCTGCGGCACTGATGGCGGCAGCTAGGATCAATATACCTGCTATTATTGTCAGTGGAGGTCCGATGCTCGCCGGTAGGCATGAAAACACCAATGTGGATCTCATTACAGTATTTGAAGCGATTGGCGCTGTGACTGCAAACACAATGGATAACGATGAGCTTGAAACGTTGGAAAACCATGCCTGTCCCACTTGTGGATCCTGTGCAGGGATGTTTACAGCAAATTCCATGAACTGTATGACCGAGGCATTAGGTATGGCATTACCTGGAAATGGAACAATTCCTGCGGTTTATTCCGAGAGAAAGAGACTGGCCAAGCTTTCAGGCATGAGAATAATGGACCTCGTAAGGGAAAACATCAGACCTAGAGACATTTTGACAAAGGAAGCATTTAACAATGCATTGGCCGTGGATATGGCCTTGGGTTGTTCAACAAATACAGTTCTCCACTTAACGGCGATAGCAAATGAGGCTGAGGTGGGAATGGATCTTAAAACCATAAATGAAATCAGCCAGAAGACGCCAAATCTATGTAAGCTAAGCCCTGCAGGAGTCTATCACATCCAAGAGCTTGATGCTGTCGGTGGTATATCCGCAGTGATGAAAGAGCTAGACAGAAAAGGGTTGATTGACAAGACTGTCATGACAGTTTCAGGCAATGTAGGCAATAAGATTGAGAAAGTGGTGAGAAATGAGACCAAGATAATTGCTTCAGTTGATAATCCATACTCAAAAACTGGTGGGATACAAATTCTGTTTGGCTCCTTGGCACCTGATGGAGCTGTTGTAAAAAAAGCGGCTGTTGCGGAGGAAATGATGAATATTATAGGGGTAGCTAAGGTCTATGAGTCGGAAGAGGATGCTGTAGAGGCTATCTTGGGAAAAAAGATACATCCTGGAGACTGTATTGTCATCCAATATGAGGGGCCTAAAGGTGGTCCTGGAATGAGAGAAATGCTGACACCGACATCAGCACTTGTCGGCATGGGGCTTGACAGGCAGGTATCACTCATTACTGATGGTAGATTTTCTGGAGGCACCAGAGGCGCCGCCATAGGACATGTGTCTCCTGAAGCTTGTGAGGGTGGACCGATAGCGTATGTCAAGGATGGTGACAGAATAATAATCAATATCATAGACGGCATCCTTGAGCTGGATGTTTCTCAGGAAGAGATGATGTATCGGAAACTAAACACTGAATTAAAAAAAGTGACATACAAAGGCTACCTGGGCAAATATGCTAGAAGTGTTACATCAGCTTCAACAGGAGCGATCTGTAGATAATAAGGGAGAGGACCGGTCCTCTCTGTTTATTGCAGTATGAATGCAATTGAAAGGAGACTCTAAATTGAAATTATCAGGATCGAGAATAATATTGGAATGTTTGAAAGAAAAAAAAGTTGATACTCTTTTTGGATATCCTGGCGGGGCGGTTATTCCATTTTACGATGCGCTTTATGACGAGCTTGAATACTTTACTCATATCAGGACTACACATGAACAGCATATGATTCATGCAGCTGATGCCTATGCCAGAACAACAGGCAGGGTCGGTGTTGCCATAGCAACATCCGGTCCCGGTGCAACCAATACGATCACAGGCATAGCGACAGCCTACATGGATTCTGTTCCCCTTGTTGTCATAACGGGACAGGTACCCAATATGCTCATCGGAAAAGATTCTTTTCAAGAGGTTGATATAACTGGGATTACATTATCAATCACAAAACACAACTATCTGGTCAGAGATGTAAAGTATCTGGCCAATGTTGTCAGAGAAGCCATCGAAGTGGCCATTTCCGGAAGACCGGGGCCGGTACTGATTGATGTGCCTAAAGATGTCTTTCTGGCTGAATTTGATTATGAACCGTCCGTCATTCCTGTCTATAGGGACAGATCGGAATATGCTGAGTTATCCCAGATAAAAGAAGCGGTGGATTTGATCAATCATTCAAAAAGACCGATTATTTACGCCGGTGGTGGTGTCAGAATATCCCAAAACGATTCATTGCTGATAGAACTAGCCGAAAAAGCTCAGATTCCAACCGCTAATTCATTCATGGGATTTGGTACTTTGCCTAGAGACCATGAGTTATCCTTGGGGCTTGTGGGTATGCACGGACAGGTTTATACCAATATGGCCGTATCGAACTGTGACCTCCTCATAGCGATTGGCGCGAGATTCAGTGACAGGGTTATTGGAAAACCGGATGAGTTCGCAAGCGGGGCTAAGATTATTCATATTGATATCGATCAAACTGAAATTGACAAAAACACCTATGATTGTTTACCGCTCATAGGTGATATGAAACATATATTGTCTAACCTACTGGCTGATGTGAAACCGGCTACTAGACCGGAATGGATGAATGAAATCAATGCCTATAGGGAACTAGAACCGGATAGATTCACATTCACACCTAAGAATATATTGGAAAAAGCCAATTCTTATTTTCCTGAAAATACTATTGTTGCAACCGACGTGGGGCAACATCAGATGTGGACCGGTCAATATTGGAAATTCAAGAAATCTATGGAGTTCTGTACATCGGGAGGACTCGGAACCATGGGATATGGTCTTGGTGCGGCAATAGGCGCACAGGTTGGAAATCCTGAAAAAAATGTAATCCTGATTACTGGGGATGGTAGTTTCCGCATGAACAATAATGAGTTGATTACCGTCAAAAGATATGGTCTTCCTATAAAAATTCTTCAATTGAACAACCATTCCCTAGGTATGGTGCGACAGTGGCAAAGAATGTTCAGCAGAGCAAGGTATTCCGAGACGGAAACCTTTGATGATGTCAACATGAAGATGTTTATTGAAGCTTATGGGATAAAATATTACCGATGCCATTCTATAGAGGAATTGGAAAATGCCCTGGAAGAAACCAAGAATCTGAACGAAGCTGTGTTTTTTGAATGCATTATAGATAAGGATGATTCTGTCTACCCAATAGTACCCCCTGGCAGACCAATCAATGAGCTGTTGCTCAATGGATAAAAGCAGGATTCCCTGCTTTTTAAGTTTAAACCCTCTTGGTCCTGATATCTTTACCATAAAATTTAAATATATCATAATCACTCATCAGTCTGGAAAAAATCCTGTCTGAGTAAACCTCAGATAGTTTTTCCAGTGATAGGTTGGTGGATATGATTGTTTTCTTGTCTGTTATAAGACGGGTATTGATTATATTGAACAGCTCAGTGATTGTAAAAGAATTGATGGATTCAGCTCCCAAATCATCAATAATAAGGAGATCCGACTCATAAATCAAACCAAAACTATCCTTGTTATCATAGGATTCAAGGCTTCTGTTGAACTTATGCTCACTGATGGTCTCAAACATCTTGAAAGAGGATTGGTACAATACAATAATTCCTTTATCCATCAGATCCTTTGCAATGCAGTTGCACATGAAAGTCTTGCCTAAGCCGGTTCCGCCATAAAAAAGCAGATTCCTGTCTCTTTTATGGAAAGTGTCAACGAACTCCAAAGCGTGTTTCAAAATGACTTTGGTGTTTTCCTTAGGGGTCAATTTCTCCTTACCATAAGCGATGTCATCAAATTTACTTAAATCAAACGTGTCGAAATTTTCCTTCTGCAACAGATTCCCCAGGCTGGAGATGTTATATAATTCATTGATCAGGCTTTGCTTGAAGCAAAAACACATATTTCCTTCAGCGGTATATCCAGAATCATTACATTGACTGCAATGATAAACCTCTTGAAGGTAAATGTCAGGGACGCCCTTTTTTTTCAGAATATATTCTTTTTCTTCTTTAAGAGTGTCTATTGTTTCCCTAATATCTTCTATCATATTGAGCAAACCTTCGGGTTTGGTCAATATGATTCTGGAGATATTGATACTGAGTCTTGCAATCTCTTGATCGATCTTCTTGATTCTGGGTAGCATATCATATATTTCATTTTGACGGATGTTCAAATCTTCTTTTGCTTGCAATCTCTTTTTGTTGTAGTCCTTTCTTATTCCATTTACAATTTCCTGTCTCATCAGACATCCTCTTCATCTTTGATTGAGTCAAAATAGTTTTTTCTTGCCATATCCTCTAACTCTTCTTCTGATAGCTTATTGTATTGCTGTTCAAAGTTGTGAGGTGTTTTTGAGTTGTTCTTGTTGTATTTTGATTGGAATTTTTGCTGTTTGGTTAGATCCTCGATTCTTTTGAAACCGCTTTTATACCAATTTTCCAATATTGTATTGAAATAATTAAGATTTGGATTTGAAGTCTTAGATGAAAAGGACAAAGCATGAATAATCATCTCCATCGAAAAATCCCATTGATCTACCCAGACATCTATAATTTTTTTCTCACTTAAGGTCAGTTGACGACCATCAAAACCCAAATGCTTCTTGACTGTACTGTAATAGTTGAAATTCTTCCTTTTGTCATCCAGGTATTTGGTTAGTGCCTCCTTATCATGGATGTTATTGTCAAACCAAGCCGCCAATAGAGTTTCCACATACTTCATGCTTTTGATATTCTTTTTCTCTACCGAGTATTTAAAGGTTTCAGTTATAATTTCAGGTGTTGCCGAGTAGTTTGCTATCCAATCAAGAATGTTTCTCTTTTCATTTGGAGTGATAAGTCTACCGAGGGTTAATTCAATCTCTCTAAACATATCTTTTATTGGTTGTGATTTATTTGCCTCGATCAGCATATCAAAATCCGTTTTTGTTTCTTGCCTTTCATTATGCAATTTTGACTCCTTTGGAAGGTAGCGATAGATATTTTCGACGTAAAACTGTTTGAGATTGATAAACTCAATCTCAGGATTGTTCTGATTATCGCTGTTTATATTTACGATTCCTTGATTCTTCCAGTAGTTCCAAGCTTCGTTGACTTCTTCCAATGAGATACCCATGTTTTTTGATATGGTTTCATTGGAAAAGTTAATTTCACCATCCATGGCATACTTAAAACCCAAAAGATACACTTTTACGAAGTCGCCTTTTGCTACAGGCATGAAATCATTGATAAAAATGTTCTCTATTGATGTGTTGCCAAAATCTATCTTTTCCTGTTGTAGTTTAAACGTCATCAGATGTCACCTCAGGCTATTTTTTAATATTATATCATAAAAAAATCGAACAGAATGTTAAAGTTGACTCAAAATAAAACTTTTAACTTTTTGTATGTTCTTTATTGTGCTATACTAAAACAGTAAATAACACATTGGAGAAAACGTCTATGGATAAAGCCAGATTAATGATTGATGGCATTAAGAAGAATCAGCTCATACAGAAGATAGTATCCAAAGGTAATGTCAAAAAGTTTCTTTCCAGTCACTATTCGGTTAGTTTAAGTGTTCTTTTAGTCTTAACTTTAACAATACTAACTTTTTCTCATGTGTTGAATTTTATAAATGTGCAGGCATTATTGATTGAGGAGCAGGAATTGGCGACTCGATCATTTGAGGTGTATTTCGATGGTATTCATGTTGGAGATGTGAGAGATAAGCAGGCGATAGAAGATATTCTTACAGAGTTGAAAACATCGATTCAGCGCTCAAATAATTCCGAGATAGCGATTTCAAACACCATCGAATATGTTGCCTCCCACACGGAAGATATAAATATCGATAGTCATAATGAGATTTTGACTAGAATTAGGTCTCAGATTGAATACAATATACTTGCATACTGTATAAAAGTCGACGGTGAGATTGTCGGACGGCTTCTTACATTAGAGGAAGCTGAAAAAATATTAGAAGATATCAAAGCACCTTATGTGCAATTGTTGGAAGATGGAAGTATCATGGATTTGAGCTTTGCCGAAGAGGTTGAGATTGTTCGGGAAGAGGTATCAAAGTTTCAAATAGATGAATACGATCAACTGCTGATGTATCTTCAAAAAGGAACCACTGAAGAAAAGACTCATATCGTTGAATCAGGCGAGAATGTGTGGGTCATAGCCAACAAATATGGCATAACTGTCGAAGAGCTTAGAGCTGCAAATAACGGTTCAAATCTAAGCTTGATATACCCAGGAGATGAATTGTCACTGATAGTGCCGAAACCTTTTATCGCTATTCAGACAATAGAGGTTGCTGTATTTGAAGAAAAAATTCCTTTTGAAACTGAATATGAGTTGGTTTCGTGGATGTACAATGACGAGTATTCAACCAAGAATTCAGGTGAAAATGGTCTCAAGCAAGTTGAAGCATATGTCATCAGAAAAAATGGGATTGAGGTTTCAAGGGAAGTTTTGACAGAAACTGTATTACAAGAACCTGTCACAAAGGTAATGTATAATGGAACCCAGGATCCGCCACCTAAAAAGGGAACAGGGTACTTTATCAATCCATTGCCTTCAGGTTCAGTCACTTCAAGATATGGACCCAGATGGGGCGGATTCCATCAAGGATTGGACATCGGAGGCAGAACAGGAACCTCGATTAAAGCGGCAGATGGGGGAACGGTAATTTATTCCGGATGGTTTGGAGATTATGGCTATATGGTAGAGATCGATCACGGTGGAGGATTCACCACCCGGTATGGGCATTGTTCGCAGTTGTATGTGTCAGTCGGAGAAAAGGTCTATCAGGGAAAAACCATAGCGACTGTTGGCAACACAGGCTGGAGTACAGGGCCTCATGTGCATTTTGAAATCAGAAAATATGGGTCTACAGTCAATCCCCAATCTTACATAGGCACACAATACAGATAATTCAAAATAAAGAAGTCCGCTGGATTCCAGCGGATTTTGCTGTTTCTACAATATTCCTGAATTTCTCCTCCTTATGATCTAAAGTCATCGTATCATTTTAATCGTCTTTAGTTAATTATAAAGATTTATCGTATATTTAATGGGACTTAGGGGTATATAATGTTATATAAGGATTTCAAGAGGTGTGGGATGAGTGTTTTAGTCAATGTACCGACCCTGGTATCGGATAAGGTTTTGCTCAGAGAGATTAATGTACCTACCGATGCTCCCGAGTGGTATAAACATATGAAGGATCCGGAGATACATCAATGGATGGGCGACGATATTCCAACCAATGTGACAGAAACCAGGAGTAATCTTCAAAAGTATAAAGAGATACCGCATATTATTTCCTGGGCGGTCATCAATAACGAGACCGGAAAAATAATTGGTATTTATTGGATATGGAAGCCGATTGAGAATGAAGATGGTGTGCTGATTATACCATCAGAGGTTGAAAGAATAAGCAAACAGTATTGGAGAAGGGGATTTACCAAAGAAGCGAGAAAGCTTGTCTATCGGTACTGTTTTGATACCCTCAAAGCAAACGAGATCCACGCCCAAGTATGGAAGGATAATGTGAACTCAATTAAATCATTGGAACATGCCGGACATATCTGTTACAAGGAGGAGACGAAGATGATTGAGAGGTACAATTCGCTTCATGTTGAATGTCACTTCAAGCTAACAAGAGAAGAGTGGTTAAAAAGCAAACTGATGCATTATTAATAAAATCATTTTTAAAATAATTAATTGATTTCTAATACCTGACTAATTTATAATTAATACAGGTAGTGTATAAATGTTATATGGAAAAAAATAAATTTAGGATGGTGAATGAATTGAATAAGAAGCTTTATAAAAATCCAGATAAAAAGAAAATAGCGGGTGTGTGCCAGGGGGTAGCGGAATATTTTGACATTGATCCCACTTTGGTGAGGGTTTTATGGTTTGTGGTTTCTTTATGATGAGGAGTTCTAAAACAACTCTTCACCAACCCGATCAACCAGTTCTTTGATTAAATCAGTCATATTCAATATTCTTGGAGTTGAGACAACATCAATATTGCACCTGTCAGAGGGGAGCAATATTTTTTTTGCATCGCTCAGAGTAATTGCCTCTGCCATCCTTGGTGTTATTTCTCCCATTAGCCCATCGGGTGTTATTATTGCGATTGGACCCAGGATAAGTGTGGCTTTTTTGCAATTGACGACTACCGGATTTTCACCGGTGGCCGCTAAATCCGCCCCAGCCTTTTTCATTGCGGCAGTTGCTGTGGAATTGGTTCCAAGTGCCAATATTTTAATTCTTTCATCATAACGTTTTTTTAGATCCAATATAATCTTGACACCCAATCCTCCGCCCATGCCATCTATAACAGTTATCATCATAATCAGAACCACCTTTCAATATCTCTTTTTTATCATTAATCAACTCATATTGTTTATACCATATATTAGATAGATCATCAAATAAAAGTTAAACCGATATCCATTCGGTTTTGTTATGATGTTTATCATTAATTTGATATAA
>LGGM01000032.1 GCA_001509345.1 Clostridiales bacterium 38_11 | reverse complement strand
AATGGTCCTTTTCAATTTCGAGCAGTTCTGGCGTCACTTCCTTGCATATTTGTTCACAATACCTGCAACGACTATTGAATCTACACCCTTCCGGTGGATTGATAGGGCTTTTAACATCACCCTGTAAAATTATTCTCTTACTTTCACGGTTTTTTCTTGGATCAGGAACCGGTATAGATGACAGCAAAGCTTGTGTGTAAGGGTGAAGGGGTTTTCTATAAAGCTCATAACTACTACAGATTTCCATCATTTTACCAAGATACATTACACCAATTCTATCCGATATGTGCTTGACCATGGACAAGTCATGTGCGATAAACAGATATGTCAATCCCATTTCATTCTGAAGATCCTCAAGCATATTGACAACCTGAGCTTGAATCGAAACATCCAGGGCTGAAATTGGCTCATCGCACACAATTAAATCTGGTTCTACAGCCAACGATCTCGCGATACCGATTCTCTGACGCTGTCCACCAGAAAACTCATGGGGATACCGGCTAGCATGTTCACTCTTGAGACCAACGGTCTGAAGAAGATTTTGAATCTTTTCCTGTCTTTCTTTCCCTTTAGCTATATTATGAGTATCTATACCTTCTCCGATGATTTCCGCCACGGTCATTCTTGTATTCAATGAAGCATATGGGTCCTGAAAAATCATTTGAAGTCTCTTTCTATACTTAAGCATTTCTTTCTGCGATAATTCGGTGATGTTATCACCATCAAAAAATACCTGTCCTTCTGTTGGTTCATATAATCTAACAATTGTTCTGCCAAGAGTGGATTTGCCGCATCCTGATTCACCAACCAATCCAAAAGTTTCACCCTTTTTAATTTCAAATGAAACACCATCAACAGCAGTTAGATACATCCTGTTCTTCTTTAAAAAACTCTTGCTGACTTCAAAGTATTTTTTTAAATTTTTGATTTCTAAAAAAGCCTTATTTTCCATTTTCTGCCAATACCCCCTTCTCATAGCCTTCCACAACAGGTGAGTCTTCATGAAGCAACCAGCATGCTGAGCTATGGTTTTCATTGATTTTAAACACAGGGGACATTTCCTCTACACAAATCTCCATTACATGCGGGCATCTGGTAGAAAAAGGACAGCCTCTTGGTGGTGATAACAAGTCAGGTGGCGACCCTGGTATGGGTATCAATCTGCCTTTCTCCAACTTATCCATTCTCGGTACAGACTTCAACAGCCCTTTGGTATATGGATGCTTGGGGTTATAAAACAAATCGTCAACCGTCCCTTTTTCCATAACCATGCCGCCATACATGACAATGACATCTTTGCATATTTCCGCTATAACACCCAAATCATGGGTAATCAGTATAATGGATGTGTTTAATTTTTGTGTGATATCCTTCATAATATCCAATATCTGAGCCTGAATGGTAACATCCAAGGCAGTAGTCGGCTCATCGGCTATCAGAAGCTTTGGATTGCAGGAAAGTGCAGTTGCAATCATAGCCCTTTGTCTCATACCGCCTGAAAACTCGTGGGGGAAAGATTTAATTCTTTTTCCCGGTTCTGGGATACCCACCAGATGAAGCATTTCAATTGCTTTTTCTAAGGCTTCTTGCTTTCCAATCTTCTGATGTTTTCTAATCACTTCAATCATCTGGTTCTGGATACTGAATACAGGGTTTAGCGATGTCATCGGATCCTGAAATATCATGGCTATTTCATTTCCTCTGATCTTTGACATTTTTTGATTTGAATACTTTGTCAAATCAATACCATCAAAAATGATTTGTCCTTCCTTGATTTCACCAGGATAATCGATTAACTTCATAACAGATAAAGCAGTTACGCTCTTTCCACTGCCAGACTCACCCACGATACCAAGTACATCGCCTTTCTTTATTTTGAAGTCTACTCCCCTTACGGCTTGAACCTCACCGCCATGGGTGTAGAAAGATGTTTTCAATCCTTTGACTTCTAATATATATTCTTTATTATTATCCATATTATACCTAACCTTTTCTCAATCTTGGGTCTAAAGCATCTCGCAAGCCATCACCAATGAAATTAAATGCCAACATGGTAAAGGCGATTGATAATGCCGGGAAAAACAACTGATAAGGATAGGTTGTCAACCCTGATAGCGCATTGTTTGCAAGTGTTCCCCAAGAAGCCACCGGTGCTGAAACACCCAACCCTATGAAGCTTAGGAAAGACTCTGTAAAAACAGCAGCCGGTATCATCATAGCCATACTGACAATAATAGGACCCATAGCATTTGGGATGAGGTGTTTAAAGATTATCTTCCACTTAGAAACCCCGATAACCCGAGCTGCCAATACGAATTCCTGTTCTTTAAGAGATAGCATCTGGCCTCTAACCAGCCTTGCCATAGACACCCAGTAAACACTAATCAGTGCGATGATTATATTGGTTAAACCACCGCCTCTGAACCAAACCATAAGTAGAATAACATATAAGACTAGTGGAATAGAGTTTATGATGTCGACGATTCTCATCATAATCTCGTCTACCTTGCCACCCTCATATCCGGATATGCTGCCATAAATGACACCAATAAACAAATTTCCCAGAGTTGCAACAAAAGCAACAAAAAGAGATATCTGAGCGCCATACATCACACGTGTTAAAAGATCTCTCCCAAGACCATCTGTTCCAAAAGGAAACATCTTGTTAAGCTTGCTCATTTGTGGTTGGGTTGCCACCTGCCCGCGGAACTCAATGGTAAAGTCATAATCATAGCCCTGCTTATCCGGTAATAGATTATATGAGAAATCCAAAATAACTTCTTCATCACCCATTTCATATCGATATATCTTGTTGATAGCATCCCTGTTTAAAGGAGGCAAATCAAGTCTGTCTATCAATGTACCATCGGGTTCTACAATAAACATATTGTAGTCTTTTGAAAGATGAAAGTAATATCCATCAATTTCATACAAATCAAGCATCGGGGGCAAATTCTTATATTTATTGACCTGGTCTGAATAGGAATATGGCGTTAGATAAGGTCCAACAAACCCAAATCCAAGAATAAGAAAAACAACAAAGATCCCTATCATGGACAACTTATTTTTTTTCAATCTTCTCCAGGCATCCTGCCAATAAGTCAAGCTAGGTCTAATAGCCTCACTTCCCTCGCCTATTTGTTCTATAAACACAAATTTATTCTTATCCATAATGATTACTTATCCCCCTTTAGCTTGATGCGGGGATCCAGGAACGAATACGTAATATCTACCAGCAATATCATGATAAGATAGAATAGTGCATAAAACACTGTAATACCCATAATGGTTGTATAATCTCTATTGGTTACACTTTCAACAAAGTATCGACCAATCCCAGGTATAGCAAATATCTTTTCAATAACAAAAGATCCTGTCAATATTGCTGCTATTGTAGGTCCCAAATAAGTTACTACCGGAATTAAAGCATTCTTTATAGCATGCTTGGCAATAACTGTGAACTCACCAATGCCATTAGCTCTTGCAGTTCTGATATAATCTTGTCTTAATACCTCCAGCATACTGGATCGGGTGAGCCTGGCAATAAACGACAATGAATAACCCGCCAATGCAATGACTGGTCCTATATAGCTAGCAGGTGTGCTTAGCCCAAAGCTGGGAATCCAACCCAATTGGCCTGCAAAGAAATAGATGATCCCCGTCGCTATTACGAAGTTGGGAACGGTTATACCGAGTGTAGCTATAAACATTACAAAATAGTCTATCCCTTTGTTTTGTTTCAGCGCGGATATGACTCCCAAAGGTATTCCGAGTATGACAATGAGTAATATAGCCAGTCCACCAATCTTTGCAGTTGCTGGAAATCCTTCGATAATCAGCTCATTGACTGTGGTTCCAATTTTAGAATAGGAAGGGCCCAAGTCAAAGGTGACTAGACCTTTCATGTATTTGAAATATTGAACCAGGATTGGATCATCCAGGTTGTATTTTTCATTTAACGCTTTCAATATTGCTTCAGGTACAGGTCTTTCTCGCGTGAAAGGGCCACCTGGAATTGAATGCATCATCGCGAATGTAAGAGTTGTAATAAGTACTATTGTAATAAGTAATGAGACTAAACGTTTGAGATAATAGGATTTCAAATCTAACTCCTTTCTGTGTATGAGAACTCTATTCTTATCATTTTTTAATCTGTATCTTAACTTAATCATTTAAAAAAAGCAAACAAAAAAATTCCTTGAACCCACTACAATTTTACCACTTTTGCTTTTACTTTACAATTGCAAGAAAATGTCATTTTCTTCATAACTTAATTTGTTACATTTAATAATTGCATTAATAAATGTACTCTCCAATGATTTTATTCGATTAGACTGCTTAAGTATTGATAGATTGTCAAAGCATGATCTTTCCCCTTCACATTTCTGAATCCCTTTAAAGTTTTCCCTCCTTTATCGATCACAAAGGTAGATCTTTCTACACCCTATGGCAAATCGTACTTTTGACTGAAGTTGATATGTGATTTGATATCATCTCTGCTGATGCCGAGTACCTCGTATCTCAGTAATCTAATTTCATCGTAAATCTCTTTAGACTCACAGGACTTGATTGTGCAACCCGGTGTGTTGTCTTTGGGGTAGAAAAAAACAACAAGCCACTTTTCACCCTTGTAGTCAGATGATCTATATATCTCTCCATCATTTCCTATTAGCTCAAAACCTGGTGCCACTACACCTTTTTTGAAAATTTCTTCCTTCTACTGCCATTTTATAATTCCTCCTTACTTTTGTTTACATCCGGTATTGGCAAAATTTCTTCATCACCTGTTTCAATATCCACATTGGATATCTGCGTAAATCTTTTTTCTATCTTTCCGGAAGTGACGTTTATCTCCCTTACATCTTTAGAAACCTTATCGATATCTTTTGCGAGTGAATCCCATCTTGATTTATATCTTCCAAATTCCTCTCCCAGTTTTTTTAGTTCTTCATGAATGATACTTGTGTATTGATCCCGTTCCATGTTTTTCAAGACTACCTGGACGGTTGATAGAACTGACATCAGGGTTGTAGGAGAAGCTATCCAGACTCTCTGATCCCTTGCAAACTCTATAAGATCCACATGATAGGCATTGATCTCAGCAAATATCGCCTCTGCAGGCACAAACATGATTGCTTGATTGGATGTTACATCACCTATTATATATTTAGAGCTTATATCATTGATGTGTTTCTTAACATTGATTTTAAAATCCCTTTCATATTTTAATCTTTCAAAGCTACTGATGTTTTTATCGATCATCCTCTGGTAGTTTTCCAGCGGAAACTTGGAATCTATGCATAGTAGACCTATCGGATCAGGGATATGAATTGCGGCATCTGCGATTGATCCATTTGGTAAAATCTTCTGTATCTCGAAGACCTTATCATTCTTTTCTCCAAAAATGGATTTTAGAAGGCCATTGAGTTGCACTTCTCCAAATGTACCTCTACTTTTTTTATCAGTCAGAATATCCTGTAAAGAAATAATATTAGTGGATAAACTGTCTATCTTTTTTTGAGCCTCATCTATTTTTGAAAGCCTTTCTATAACATTGTTAAATGTTTTATTTGTTTTTTCAAACCCTTCATTCAGACGTTCATCCACTTTTTTACCAATTCTGTCCAAATTTTCTTCTATTTTTGAATTCAAGCCGTTGAAATTATAGGTCATACTATCTGTCAGACGTAGATTGGACTCGTTTATATTAGTTGATGTATTGTTCTGAAACCTCAAAAAAGCATCAGTAAGCTCATTGGTGTTCTTTTGCAGCTTCTCTATTGTTTCCAACTTAGAAATATTTAGTGTCCTTTGTTGTTTCTCTTCGGATGAAGCAATCTTGACCAATACACTCTCGGTCATCCTGTTGTTGTTTTCCATCAGAATTAGCCTCAGGTCATTCTTGATATCCTTTGAAAAGTCTTTTTTCTCAAATTTTGTCTGTTTTATCATTATTGCTATTGCCAATATAACTATTAAACCAATTGAAGCATACTGTATCATCCATTCAAGACTGATTAACATAAGTCACCCCGTTATTTTTCAATTTGCATTCAATGTTTTTAAGAAGCGCTTTAAATCAAGTGGGTTATCATCAGTGTCGCAAATCCTAGGAAAAAGAAAAATCCGAGTACATCCGTAACCGTTGTTACAAAAACCGCTGAGGCGAGAGCTGGGTCGATGCCAATTTTTTTTAGCATTATTGGAATAAAGAATCCGGAAATAGCCGCTACAAAGAGATTCAGAAACATAGCAACTCCAATAACTAAACCAAAATAGGCATTTTGAACCCAAAAATATCCAAGCCCTGCTACAGTTAGTCCTAGAAAAGCACCATTGATAACGCCTATCACTGCTTCTTTAATCAAGATTTCCTTTTGATTTTCAAAAGTAAGTTCACCTAAGGCAATACCTCTGATAACAAGTGTAAGTGTTTGTGTACCTGCATTTCCGCCCATCCCAGCTACAATAGGCATAAAAGTCGCCAAAGCAACAATCCTAACAATTGTGCCTTCAAAAAGGCTGACAGTGGCTGCAGCTAAGATAGCAGTTATAAGGTTCACAATAAGCCAGGGTAATCGAGATTTTACAGCCCTTGGAATCGATCCGGAAAGTTTCTCGGTTTCATCGAGCCCAGCCAAACGAAACATATCTTCAGTATACTCATCTTTAATGATTTCCATTACATCATCGGCTGTTATGATACCTAACATGATACCGAAATTATCTACAACCGGCATCGCCATGAATCCATACTTCTCAAAAGTATTGCTGACGGTTTCCTGATCCATGTCTATAGGTATACTGATGGTGTTCTCATTCATGATTTCCGATATTAATGTCTGGGGGTCTGACACAATGATATCTCTCAAAGCTACAACCCCTTTGAGAACCTCATTATCATCAAGCACATAAATATAATATGGTGTTTCGGAATCTGGGGCTTTAGTTCTAAGGAAATTAATAGTTTCACTGATTGTCATTGTTTCTTTGATAGCAATAAACTCTGTCGCCATGATTCCACCGGCGCTATCTGCATCGTATCCAAGAAGCTCCTTGACCTCTTCGGCGTCTTCATCCGCCATGTTTAAAATGATGGCTTCTTTTTGTTCTTCATCAATGGATCCAAGCAAATCCACAAGCTCGTCGGAAGACATCTCATCAATTATTTTCCCTTTTCTCTTCTCTGAGAATAGTGATAATAGACCATATTTCTCATCATCTTCCGCATAGTCTATCAAAAGTGCAATATAATCATTAGGAAGTTTTTCTAGAATGCCAAGGGGATTATCTTCCATCTCACTGAGCATTTCAAGAAAATCGACAGGATGGAATCTATCGATGTCCTCTAAAATTTCTCCAGATGTTTTTTCTTGCATAAACAGCAAGATTTCTTTTAATTCTTCTCTCATGTGTCACCCTCTTACATGATTAATAATAGTTTTGTCACATTAATGTATTCAGATATCTAATTCATTATTATCGAATGAACCACCATTTTCCCTAGTGGTCAACACTGCAACAAAAACGATTGAAACAGTCATCCCATAGAAAAATCCAATAATAACTCCAATAACGCCAAAAATAATAAACACTTTGGAATTCATCTTTTTCTTCTTATATACATTATAATATAAATAAGCGGTATAAACACCGCCAAACACTACTCCAGATCTCATGCCCGCTTGTATACCATCTCCAGATATACTGCCTACAATAGCACCAATACCACCCGAAATCAATAAGCCAAGAATAAGGTATATGATATAAAACGTAATAGCTTGAAGCCAACTCCTTTTCATGTCCAAATCTGTAATCCTTCTTTTCATCATGCTATCCTCCAAAATTCTCTATGATTCTCATCACTTGATTATTATTGTACCCCATTAGAAAACTATTTTCCATTGTTTTATTATCAGCATAAATATTATACAATAAGATTAAAACTATTGTTGAAATTGTGTAATCTTAATGATAGTGTTTATAAATCAAACTTGGAGGTACTGAATTATGCGCTACATAGATTTAAGAAGTGATACTGTGACAAAACCGACTCCTGAAATGAGACTGGCAATGTCTGTAACTGAAGTAGGTGACGATGTTTATGGTGATGATGCCACTGTTAACCGATTGGAATCTTTGGCAGCCTTAATGACTGGAAAGGAAACTGCTATGTTTGTTCCCTCAGGAACCATGGGAAACCAGATAGCCATTATGACTCATACTAACCGTGGAGACGAAATAATAGCAGGTGTCAACTCTCATATAGTCCATTATGAGGCAGGTGCTCCTGCCGTCCTTTCAGGAGTCAATTATGCCTTGGTAAACAATTTAGACAATAAGATTTATGCGGATGATGTTGAGCGCTTAATAAGACCTGATAATGTCCATTTTCCCAAAACATCCCTGCTCTGTCTAGAAAACGCTTTGACAGACGGGACTGTCGTACCGCTTCATATTTTGCAAGATAGTTATGCTATGGCTAAAAAGTACAATGTTTCAACCCATCTTGACGGAGCAAGATTATTTAATGCCGCGGTATCTCTTGGTGCAGATGCCAAGGACATAGCAGATTGTTGCGATTCTGTTATGTTTTGTATTTCCAAAGGGCTTTGTTCCCCAATAGGATCCATGCTTTGCGGTTCTACTGAATTTATTAAAAGAGCTCGCTATAACCGAAAAATATTGGGTGGTGGAATGCGTCAGGCTGGAGTATTGGCTGCTTGTGGCATTATATCGCTTGAAAAAATGGTGTCAAGACTGCACGAAGATCATGACAATGCCTTATACATGGCAAAGGAGTTGAACAAACTCGATGGTATTAATGTTAATCTCGAAAAGGTTCAAATCAATATGGTTTTTTTTAGGATTGGAACACCATTTTTTGATGTCAATCGTTTCGTCGATTACATGCACGGCAGTGGAGTGAAGATGACTGGAATTCGTGTTAATGAGTTTAGGTTTGTCACAAACAATGATGTTAGCAGGCAGGACATTGACTATGTTGTCTCTGTGATAAAAAAATATATCGAACTATAGTACGCAAAAAATTTACTGATGCATAATTATATTGAACATAAAACGCTTGAACATTAGAATTGTTCAAGCGTTTTACTTGGTTTTAAAATATCTTATAGTCGATTGCTGGAATTCAATACGCTTCTTATCTTGTGTTTCACCATGTTTTTAATGGCTTCCCTTGCTGGACTCAAGTATTTTCTAGGATCAAAGTCACCTGGGTTATTGGCCATATACTCTCTGATGGATGCAGTCATTGCAAGACGAAGGTCTGTATCAATATTTATTTTGCAGATACCCATCTTCGTAGTCCTGAAAAGCATCTCTTCAGGTACACCTTGGGCACCCTTGATCTCTCCACCAAATTGGTTGCATTTTGCGACAAATTCCGGCAAGACTGTTGAGGCACCATGTAAAACCAATGGGAATTCCGGAAGCAGTTTTGCAATTGTCTCTAGTCGATCAAAGTCCAAACTTGGATCTCCTTTGAATTTGTAGGCACCATGGCTGGTCCCAATAGCGATAGCCAGAGAATCGCATCCTGTTTTGTGAACAAATTCAGCCGCCTGGTCCGGATCGGTATAACTCGAATCCTTGGAGGTAACTTTTATATCATCCTCAACCCCTGCCAGTCTACCCAACTCAGCCTCAACGACAACACCCTTCGAATGAGCGTATTCAACGACTTTTTTTGTCAAAGCTATATTTTCTTCGAAGGAAAACTTTGAACCATCAATCATAACAGAGGAGAAACCACCATCTATACAAGACTTGGCAATTTCAAAATCTTCACCATGATCCAGATGTAGACAGATAGGCAAGTCAGTGTCCTCTAGAGCAGCCTCCACCAATTTCATCAGATATATGTGCTTCGCATATTTCCGTGCACCCGCTGAAACCTGTAGGATTAAAGGTGATTGTTCTTCCTTTGCTGCCTCAACAATTCCTTGTATGATTTCCATATTGTTGACATTAAATGCGCCAATGGCATATTTGCCATAAGCTTTTTTGAAAAGTTCTGTTGATGTAACTAACGGCATTCTAATTACCTCCCATTTTATTATTCTTTATTTAGCAACTTAGGAACTTGAGGAGCCCTTAGCCATGAAGGCTGTGGTAACCCAGAACCTAAAAGTGGTCTGACATAAAATTTAAAATCATCTGTCACATCGTTACCCGCTTGGTTTATAAATTCATCAGGCATTATTTTTGTCTTGCCGGCAATCTGGTCGAATAGTTCTAGACGATAATCGACTGAGTAATTGCCGGTCCTTTTAACAGCAATGGAACCATCAACATCATTCCACATCGCTATCTGTACAGCACGTTCGCCAACCTCACGGGCTTCATGCTGATCCACATCAGAGACACATCCGAAAAAAGACCTCTGCAGATACCCGAACGTATCACTTCGAACACGAGGAAGTTTTAGTTTATCTTTAATCTCAGCCGATAGTAAATCCCCCAAGGCACCAGTGCCGGATAGTAATACATTACCATGAGCATCCCTCTCAACCGCCTTTCCTAGTTGAGTGACTATAGGTGTCCCATTTTCATCCGTTATACCTTCTGAAACAGCTACAACACACATGCCATGCCTGTCATAGACCGTCTTGACATCAGATAGAAACCGATCCATGATAAACTCTCTTTCAGGCAGATAAATCAGATGTGGTCCATCGGCATCGTATTTTTTAGCTATAGCGGAAGAAGCAGTTAAAAATCCTGCATGGCGACCCATGACGACACCAATATATGCACCATTCAAGGCTCTGACATCTAGATTAACGCCCATAAATGCCTGTGTGACAAATCTGGCGGCTGAACCAAACCCTGGTGTATGGTCACTGAGCATCAGATCGTTGTCTATGGTTTTAGGAACATGAATAACCCTGAGTTCATAATTTGCGTTTTTCGCTTCCTCATTGACAATTCGTGCTGTATCCGCTGAATCATTCCCGCCTATATAGAAAAAATAACGAATCTCGTGAGCGCGCAACACACGAAATATCTCTTTGCAGTACTCACTGTCAGGTTTGACTCTTGTGGACATCAATGCCGACGCAGGTGTTAGGGCCACCTGTTCCAGATTATGTGAGGTTTCTTGCGTAAGGTCCAAGAACTCTTCGTTAATAATGCCCTCCACACCATGCAAAGCCCCGTATACCCTTTCAACCTGGGTGTACTTTCTGGACTCCATCACGATTCCAACCAGTGTCTGATTGATAACAGCAGTAGGACCACCACTTTGAGCGATTAAAACCTTTCCTTTTAGTCCCATATCTACCCTCCAAATAATAGTGACATATGTATATATCAGTAAACTAATATTTATAATTATATCAAATTAAACTTCATCCCACAAGCACACAACAAACCACACTAATAATATCATGAAATCTATTTTTCTATAATTGAAAAAAGAGCAGTCAATCCATGAAAGTGATATAATATACACGATAAATAAACAAGGAGGAAGTGTAATGAAAAAGCTTTTTATCCTAACATTAATCGTGCTTATAATCGGTCTGAGACCTATACCCTCATTTTCAGAAGAGATATCACCGAATAATTCTATTGCCTTGCATATTGGCAGTCCACTGATATTGGCTGGTAATACCATGAAGTCTCTTGATTCGGATAATCCTGACGTTGTGCCGGTAATCCATAAAGACAGAACGCTTGTACCCTTAAGAGCTATCAGCGAACATTTCGGCGCTGTAGTATCCTATAATGAGATTGAACGGGAAGCATCCATCTCATTCAATGGCAAGACATTTATTTTTCCCATTGACAAAAATTATTACACTGTAATGGAATTAGGTTTGATAAAAAAAACAGTGACTTTCGACACGGAATCCCTGATCATTCAGAATCGCACAATGGTACCTTTGAGAATAATCTGTGAGGATGTGCTAGGAAAAGTTGTGGGATATAATTCCAAGGTTATATCAGTGAGCACACAAGCAATTGTGCTTGACGCTGTCATGGTTGATGATGTTAAAACTAAAATCGGTCAGGCAATCAAGATCAGTTCAATGATGGAATTGAACAAAATAATGTCTGGCATGACCCTTTATACTGCAGAAAGTGATTCTAAAAACGAGTCCCTCGCGCCGACTGCTGGAGACTATTCCTCTACAAACGAACAGGTAACAGGTGTAAACGAAGCTGACGTCATCAAGACTGATGGGAAGTATATCTATGTGGCTTTGGGTAAATCAATTAAGATTTTTCTGGCAAACAATGGCAATCCGATACTGACTGATGAAATTGAAATGTCAATGGCTCCTGATACCAATCAATACGTTCAGTTAACAGAAATATACGCTGATCGTGACAGATTGGTGGTTTTGGGGACACGCAACAGCTTTTATGATTGGATCAGACCAATTCCGGAGTCTATGGAAGGCACCGAGAAATCAATTATGCCTTATAGAGAAAACAAGAGCTACACCTATTGCGGTGTCTATTCGATTGATCAAAATGGGAAGAGCCAATTGATCAAGGAACTTGAAATCGAGGGATCCCTGTTAACGAGTCGCAAAATAGACAATATTGTATATCTTGTCACCAATAAATACTTGTACTACAACACTGACTCGGACAATTTCATACCAACATTCAGAGACACCACGCAAAAAAATGATTACAATCAGATACCCATAGACAAGATCATGTATTATCCAAATAGATTGTCATCCAACTATTTGATCGTATCAGCAATCGACATCACGGATGACAAGGAACCGGCAAGTATCAACGCGTTTTTGGGTTGTGGCAATTTGGTCTACATGAGTAATAATGCCTTATATGTGGCCGGCAACGATATTTACACTATATGGGGCACAATAACCAATATCAGCAAATTTAATGTTATTGGCTCAAAAATCGGTTTTGCGGGTGGTGGAATGGTAGATGGATCTATCCTCAATCAATTCTCCATGGATGAGTTCGAGGGTAACCTAAGAGTAGCCACGACAAACTGGCAGCAAGACAGCAAAAATGCAGTCTATATTCTGGATGGAAGCTTGAACCAGATAGGAAGCATTGAAAACATTGCGCCTACTGAAAGAATCTACTCCACTCGTTTTCTGGGAGACAAAGGCTACATTGTAACATTCAGGCAGATAGATCCGTTGTTTGTGCTGGACTTGAGTAACCCCTCTTCGCCTACAATAACTGGAGAGCTAAAAGCTCCCGGGTTTTCCAATTACCTTCATCCTATAAGTCAAGAGGTCCTTCTTGGCATCGGACAAAATGTCGATGAAAAGACTGGAACCCAGTTAGGTATAAAACTATCATTATTTGATGTCTCTGATAAAGGAAAACCGAGAGAAATCAGCAATCTTGTCCTTGGAAGCAGCGGAAGCTTCGCTGAGGTGTTAAACAATCATAAGGCACTTATGCTTAATCCTGATAAGAATATGATTGCCTTTGATGCAAGCCTGAGCTATATCAGCGGCGACTATCAGAAGTCTTACTTCTATGGCGCCTTGATCATCAAAGCAAGAGCAGACGGGACATTAAAAGTTCTACAGCAGATTTCAAACGAAGGTATTTATGGATCCTATGTCAAGCGTGTCATCTATATTGGAGACATATTATACTATGTCCTTGATGACAATATTAGAGCTTTTAATATAGATACCTTTAGAGAAATCCAATAATCCCAAGCCAGTTCAGTGACATTCAAAAAGCCACGTGTACTCATATATAAAATCTTTAATCTATTTAGTTGCCATTACTGTTCCTTCTCCCTCGACCACAACTTCACCTCTTTGGTTGACTATTGTCGTTTTAAGATAGGCGATTTTTTTCTCTTTGATGATTCTAACAACCTCTCCACTTGCGGTGATGGTGTCTCCGATTTTAACAGGTGCAACAAATTTGAGTGTCTGGCCAAGATATATGGCGTCCACTCCAGGTATGCACATACCAACTATTGTTGATAGAAATGACGCTGTCAGCATGCCATGAGCAATCCTTTCTCCAAATCTTGTTTGCTTTGCATACTCCGCATTGACATGGACAGGATTAAAATCAGCTATTAATCCGGCAAATGTGTTGATATCAGATTCTGTGATTGTTTTGCTGATGCTGGCCTTTTGTCCGATGAACATCTCTTCGATGCTGTAACCACTCATATTTAGGCTGTTTTGATCAATGTGTTCATTCATTTCCAATACCCTCTTTATAAATAGATTAGTTGATTGATTCTTACATTTTATCATCTGTTACAGTATTTTAAAATCAAATTACAAAAAATAAAAAAGCCACATCAATTCTTAAGATGAAATGTGGCTCAGGGTATGGTGCGGAGAAGGGGACTTGAACCCCTACGCCATAAAGACACACGCCCCTCAAACGTGCCTGTCTGCCGATTCCAGCACCTCCGCGTGCTATTGCCATCTAGTTAATGCTTTAGACCGCTTAATTAT
Source organism: Clostridiales bacterium 38_11 (assembly GCA_001509345.1). Taxonomy (GTDB): domain Bacteria; phylum Bacillota; class Clostridia; order Tissierellales; family Dethiosulfatibacteraceae; genus 38-11. The sequence continues at coordinate 4,512 of LGGM01000032.1, read as the reverse complement.
TATAAGAAATAAACATAGTTTTGTAAAGGATATGTTTATGATTATATCAATTTCTTCAGTTTGTCATTGGAAACCATTCCTGGCAATCTACCTCTCTTGGAGATTGGTTTGTCATTTACTTCCTTGATATCCATAGTCATATCGATAGCCGGTGCCCCTGAAATATAGCTGCCAACTCCAAATGAATCTGCTCCAGCCGCTCTGAGAAGTCTTATTTTTTCAGGGTAGAGTCCTCCAGAAACAAATATCTTGACCCATGTGTAACCGTTGAGATCCAGATGCTGTCTGACCTCATTCACAAGCTCCGGGCTAACTCCCCCTCTTTCGCTCGGTGTATCCAATCTAATGGCAAACAAATTCTTGCCTAAAGCTTTCGCAACTCTAAGGGTTTCTTCAACTTCATCCTTAAATGTATCTATCAACACAATCCGTTTGTGTTCAGGTGGCATCAATCTGTCATATGTCTCGGCTAGTTTCACGGTGTCTCCTGCTATCAGAAATGCAGCATGTGGCAGAGTTCCCATGGGTTCCATCCCCATTTTTTTCGCCGCCAGTATATTACTGGCACCACTTGCGCCACCAATTATCGCTGCCCTTTCCATAACCGGTGATACAGCGGGATGAAGGTGTCTTGTTCCAAAAATTGTAAAACTTGAATCTCCACATGCTTCTTTTACCTCTCGTGCTGCGGTAGCCCAACCCGAAGGGCTTGCCAGACATCCAAGAATAACCGACTCAAAGATAGCAAACTCACTGTATTTACCACGTATTCTGAGAAGTGTTTCTTTCTCTGCAAACTCAGTTCCTTCCTCGATAGCCCAGACTTCTATATCTTTACCTTTTAGGATTTCATAGACCTCGTTAATCCCAACAAAAACACCCTTTTTTCGTGCAAAAATTTCAGCCGTAACGATACTGTCATCCAGCTTCATTTCCTTTAGAATATCCAATGTTCTGATAAAATATATATCAGTGGTCAATCCAGCATAGATTTCCTCGTGACTTGCTGAAAAAAACCTCTTGTTCTCATCCGTCAACTTGATGTTTTTGACATCGTCCAAGCTTTCAATTTGTTTCATTGATTCCTCCAATAGTAAGTTCTTTTTTGTTTTTGAGTTCCAACAATGTGTCGACTTGTTGTTTAAGCGTCTCTACTGATTTTGTATTTTCTATGATTATATCTACCTGATTTCTTTTTTTCTCGATATCCATCTGTGCATCAAGAATCTTCATTGATTCCTGTTTATCCCTTTTATCTCTTCTAAAAAGTCTCTCTATCTGAAGTTCTCTAGTTGTATAGACGAGCCATATCTGATCGTACGCTAACCCGAAATTGATCAGATTATCTTTTTCTTCCAGCATAAGCGGAATATCGACAAAAACGGTATCTCCTTTTGTCTTTGAAATTTCTTCATTTATTTTCTCAATGACTGCCTTATGGACTAAAGCATTGATTTCTTTTCTGATATTTTCTGAAGAAAATATAAACTTGGCCAGCTTTGCCCTGTCAATTTCGTTTCGTTCATCGAGGATTTCAATCCCTGCCATTCTGATGATTGATAGATAGATACTGTTTCCCTTTTTATAAAGATTATGCACGATATTGTCAGAATCTATGACCTCATAACCTCTTTCACGAATATGATTTGTGACGGTGCTTTTACCGGTTGCGATCCCGCCTGTTATTACAATGATGTTTTTATTTTGTATCATACCAAGTATCTCCAATATTCAAATCTACAACGACGGGAACCTTAAGCTGTACTGCATTTTCCATTGCTTCTTTTAGCATTTTTTTCACTTCTTCTACTTCATCCTTATAAGCCTCAACTATCAATTCATCATGAACCTGTAGAATTAATCTGGATTTCATGTTTCTCTTGGATAGCTCATGATCCACATTGATCATAGCTTTTTTTATAATATCAGCAGCAGTACCCTGGACCGGTGTATTGAGAGCCAATCTTTCTCCAAATGCCCGAATGTTAAAATTTCTTGAGCTTAGTTCCGGTATGTATCTCCTTCTTCCAAGAATCGTCTCCACATAACCGTCTTTTTTCCCCTTGCTGATGATGTCATCCATATATTTCTTGACGCCACTGAAAAATTTAAGATAGTTTTCGATATATTGCTTGGATTCTTTTCTAGGAATATTCAAATCACGGCTCAATCCGTAATCGCTAATACCATAAACAATGCCGAAATTTACAGCCTTTGCTCTTCCCCTCATGGTGGAGGTCACTTCTTCTTTAGGGACATGAAATACCTGTGAAGCTGTTTTGGTATGAATATCCTCGCCCAATCGGAATGCCTCAATCAAGTTTTTATCATCAGATAGATGTGCCAAGACGCGCAATTCAATCTGTGAATAATCCGCATCTATCAATATGTAATCATCTTCATGCACGAATATCTTCCTGAGTTCTCTTCCTTCATCTGTCTTGACTGGTATGTTTTGCAGGTTGGGATCGGTCGAACTTATTCTGCCTGTTGAAGCGATGGTTTGCTTGAACGACGAATGTACCCTTCCTGTCTCTTTGTCCACCACATTCAACAATCCCTCAACATAGGTGGAATTCAGTTTGGTCAATTGTCTGTACTCAATTAATTTTTGTATGATGGGATGTTGATTCTTGAGTTTCTCTAAAACCTCGACATCTGTTGAATAGCCCGTTTTCGTTTTTTTTATGATCGGTAGATTCAATTCTTCAAACAGTACTTTCCCCAATTGTTTTGGTGAATTGATATTAAACTCTAACCCAGCCATTTCCTGAATGACAAGCTCCAACACTGATATTTTTTGACTCAGTTTTTCGCCGATGCGTTTTAGCTCATCTGTATTGATTTTGAATCCCAATATTTCCATTGATGCCATTATTTTGACAAGCGGTAATTCAACATCTTTAAATAGATTGTCCATATCGGTTTCCATCAGTTGGATTTCCATAGGGGATTTGATGGACCAAATACCTTTGAGATAATTGGACATATATTCTTTTCTTTGATTTTTCTCTAATTCCTTATAGCTAATTTTTTTGACACCTGATCCTAAAAAATCCTTTTCAGTTTGCATATCTGTATTGTGATATTCATAAACCAATCTGTTAATATCATATGATGTTTCTGATGGTTCCAATAGATACTTGGCAATCATGGTATCAAAACCTATGCCTTCCAAACTTATATTATATTTGTTAAGCATAATGATTTCATCTTTTATATTATGTCCTATCTTTTCTATAGCGCCATCCTCAAAAATAGGTTTCAGATTAGTCAATGCCGCTTCCACATCTTCCTCTATATAATATATCTGATCTTCTCTTGTCATAATACCAAGAGCAATGGGTGAAGCATACAGAGATCTCTCTCCGTCATAAAAGAACTTAAGACATAACTCACCGGCTTTTTTTGCATTATCAATAATTTTAGCCACTTTTGCTTCTTCAATGGCTTTAGGTACCGAACTTGTCACCGCTTTATCTGCATTAGATAAATTATCTGAAAAAAGCGTCATCTGTCTATTCTCATCCGTTTTAACACGATTCATAAAAAGCCTGAAATCATACTCCTTGTACATCTCGAGTAGTTCTTCCCTGTCAGGTTCTTTATATTTCAGCTCCTCAATTGTCAGATTCAATGGCAAATCAACAATTATTTCAGAGAGTTCCTTGCTCATGTAGGCCTGTACCTTTTCCGATTCCAACTTGTCCCTCAATTTACCCTGAATCTTTTCAATGTTTTCATATATGCCATCAATAGAACCATATTCTTTTATCAGTTTCAGCCCTGTCTTTTCACCCACACCTTTGACTCCTGGGATATTATCGGAGGAATCTCCCATCAATCCCTTCAAATCAATGAATTGCTTTGGTGTGATACCATACTCATCAAACAAGATACTTTGATTAAATAGGGCTATATTAGTAACGCCTTTTTTGGTCAGCAGCACGTTGACTTTCTCTCCAACCAGCTGCAGATAATCCTTATCGCTAGTGACCAGAAAAACGTTCATATCTTCTTCAGAGGCCAGATGAGCGAGTGTCCCTGATATATCATCTGCCTCATATCCCTCTATCTCCAGATGTCTGATTTTGTGTACATCCAATATTTCTCTAATCAAGGCAAACTGCATGACCAGCTCGTTGGGTGCCTGTGCCCTGCCCGCCTTATAATCTTTAAACCTCTTGTGTCGGAATGTCGGCTTTTTATGGTCAAAGGTTGTGCATATGTATTCTGGTTGATATTCGTCCAATAGTTTGTACAGCATGCTAAGAAACCCATACAGTGCATTTGTATAGATGCCGTTCTTATTTTTAAGGGGTGGCAAAGCATAAAAAGCTTTAAATAGAATGCTGTTCCCATCAAGTATCATTATTTTTTTGTCATTCATTTTTTATCTCCTGTTTTAAATATCGTAGTGTCAACTAAGACACTCGTTTTTTATTTTAAATCCTTTTATTTTCAAGGATTTCACTCTTTTTTCAACAAAAATAACAATGACCCCCTTTTTTG
>LGGM01000117.1 GCA_001509345.1 Clostridiales bacterium 38_11 | reverse complement strand
GGCAGCCAATATTTCAATCGGTGCATTTTACCACCACTATGCTTCCAAGCAGGAACTGGTGAATGAATCCTTTATGATTTATGACGAGCTTTTAGAGGATAACCACACAAAATACAATCTTGAAGACCCACTGGATTCTCTTAAAGCAATCCTCCTCGATCAAACTGCTTTTGTTGTCAGTTTTGATAAGCAGTTGGTCATTGAATATTACAAATCTATCCTTTTGTCCATGAATAAACAAGCCGTCAGCTGGGAGAGAGCTTATTACAGACATGTCCTCAATTGCACCAAAAAAGCCGTCAATGATGGTTTAATTAAGGACGGCTATACATCTGAATATCTGGCTAAATTCTTTATTAAATTCATAAGGGGAAATATAATCAATTGGTGTCTTAACGAATCCGATACAATCTTTCTTCAAGAGACCGAATCCGAAATTGATTTGTTGCTGAAGTTATTTAAATCTCAATAATATTAGTCTCACACTTTCCCAACAGGTGCCAGGTAAACAGCAAACTCATCATCTCCGTCTAATTGTAAAAGCTCATCTAACAGTTTCTGATCATAGGCTGCAATGGCGCATGTTCCACATCCTATAGCTTCACATGCTAAATAAAGATTCTGGCATATATGGCCAACATCCAATAGCATCGGTTTATGGGATCGTTCATTATAACGCCACTCACCTCTATAAGGCACCACAGACCAGACTAATGCCACTGAGCAATTCCCTGCAAATTTCTGTTTTCTGGCTGCTTGAGTCATCGTTCTATCCATGTTGTCAGGTGTATAAACATATTCCAATTGATGAATTAGGGGAAGATAACGGTAAATACCCTTTTTCAATCCATCCACTTTGTTGATCATCAGATTGGTTTCGTAGGGGTGCCTCGCACCAGCCGAGGGTACAGTTCTCATGGTGGCATATTGATCTCCGGCAACAGATTTGACGCCCTGGGTGCTCCATAGAAGAAAAGATAACTCCTCCAATGTAATAGACTCATCTTTGAATTTCCTGTGGCTAACTCGGTCGTTGATAATATCCAGAATATGAGTCTTCACAAAAATATCATCTCCAAACTCCGGTAAAGCAATGACATTCTCAGGGTTCACAACAAAAATGGATAGAGGTGGTTGAGGTTTTCCATCCATTTGGTCACTATTAAAAGATTCACTTTCGCTGAACATGGATTTCAGCCATTTTCGTTGTTCTTTAGTTCTACTCATTTGATTCTCCTCCTATTATTGCCATCAAAGCACGTTTGAAATCATCTCTGGCTTTTTCTTGCCACTTGTTTTCTGTTGGATAATACAATTCCCGGAAATCACTTCTTATTTTTTCTTCTGCTTTGGTGCTGCATTTTTTTTGTGCCAGATTATTCTCAAAAATCATTGTTTTAAGACTCCTGATCTGATCTGTCATGCTATCGCCGTAAGTGCCAAATTCGAAGCAAGTTCCATAAAAATTAGTGGCTGTCTTTTTTTCATAGTATTTTCGGTATAGGTAATCAATCATGTCGCCATTGATCTCATAAAACTCATCAGCTGTTGCTTGAAGGATCCGTGGATAGTTTAGCTTTTTCTTCCAAAAGCTCAAAGATCTCGTGTCCTGGGGGCTGTTTAAGATAGTCATCTGGTACCTTGGTCCATAACCGCTATGGAGGTCTATCCAGATCAATTTTTCTAATGGAATTTCCATCAATTCGTCGATCTCTTTCATCAGGTAATCAGTTTCGGCTTGCATACTACTCCCCGAGTAGTATATACCCTCTGGCTTTTCCGATTGCCCTTTCAATGAGGTTGCCCTTACACCAGATGTTCCGGCTCCTATAACAAATCGTAGCAGTTTGGTATAGAACTTCAAATTGGCCAACCCATAATGGCTTATGCTATAGGGCTTGAAAAATTCATAATGCTTGATATAATCATCATTTTCGAATCCGCCTACCCCATCGCCGAATGTCCGGTTCAGATCCACATTGTAATTATTAACCCTTCTATTATTCTTCATAGCCCATGGATTAAGGCTATGATAAATCCGAATTTCAGTGTATTCAGTATCAACTTCATCAATCAGTTCATCCAGAAATAGACACACCAGATCGCTGCCAATAAAACCCTCTATACCATGCAGTCCGGTGGATAAAACTAGTATGCTTTTTCTCTCTTTTTTAGCATAAATCGTATATCTATCCGTTATCTCGTCCACACCATATGTTTTCTGATGGCATTCGATAACGTAATGTTCTTTTAGATTTTCAATCTTATCTGCAACCAATTGTCTTTTATTCTCATAGCTTAACATGTCACACCCCATATCCCATAGCCAGACCTAATGCTAGAAAACCAACCGACAATAGCATAAGAAATATCTGGAACCCAATAATCCATTTAAACCATTTCATATAGCTGACATCGCTGATACCCAATCCAATTAGCAGCACAGCGTTGGTCGGATATAGTATATTGCTGAAACCATCTCCAAATTGAAACGCCAAAACTGCCAATTGACGAGAAACACCAGCCAAGTCCATCAGTGGTGAAAGAATCGGCATCATCAAAAAAGCCTTGGCACTTCCCGATCCAATAAAGAAATTCAGAAGCATTGTCATGCCATAGGTTCCTATTAAAGCGACCAATCTGGAAGAGTTCTCAATTATTAGTGATGCATTGAACAAAATTGTATCCATTATTCCACCGGACACGATGATATACTTGACGCTTGTGGCAAGTAAAATCAACACAATTCCTGGCGACATAGCCTTTGCGCCATTCAGCCAGTTTTTCAGAATATCCTTTATTTTAATGCCAATCATCAGATTGCTACCAAAGGAAGCAACTAAGAAAAATAATCCAATCAATGGTAAAACAATCGCCTGAATAAAAGGAACAAATGGGGACGACAATACCGTTAAAAGCATTATAGACATCACCACGAGAAAAAACTTTATAGCTCTCGGGTTAGTCATATTCTCTTTGAACACCTTCACATCGGAAACGATGTTGGTATCAATTTTCTTTGCATATTGGCTGATAAATAGAAATGTGAACAAATAGATGACAAAAAAAATAAAGAGTCTGTAAAACGAGCCTGAAAATGGCGGTAATCCCGCAATTCCCTGAGCTATACCTACAGTAAAAGGATTGGTGACTGCTGCAGAAAACCCTATCCCAGTCGACAATAGAGTCATCCCGAGCCCTGTCATGGTATCCCATCCCAAGTTTATGGCGAGCATAACCATGATTGGAATGAGAGGAATCACCTCTTCGAAAATACCGATAAAAGAACCGACCGACATGAAAACAAATATGATGATACCAAGCAGAAAATATTTTTTCTCCGAATAACGCTCAACAATGGATGCAATGATGCTCTTCAGAATTCCTGATTGATTCAGAATATGTATGGATCCGCCAATAATCAATAAAAACATGACAATGGCAATTATCATAATACCGTCACTACTGCCCAAAACCATAACAGGAGCGGCTATCCACCTCCAGACAGGCAACTTATCAGCGTTTGTCTGATTATAAGTTCCTGCGATTACCGTTCCATCGATGTTTCTTTCAAACTCACCTGTTGGAATTACTTGGGTTAAAGCACCTGACAGCACAATCAATACCAGTAGAATCACCACTGCGATCATGAAGGTCTTCATACCTATCTTTAATTCAGCGTTATCAGTGTTCATAGCACCCTTCCTTCAAAAAAATTTTTGATTTATTTTATCACATTTAACGATTAATATCAAATCAATCATACAATCCCGCCCTATCATGAATTACAAAAATCCGAATCATGTCCAATGTCAGATCCAAAGTATCCCCATCACCTGTCAGGTATCCTTTGTTTATCAACTTCTCTATGGTTTTCTTCCCCCAGTCCGGAATGCTCTTAAGGTTTTCATAATAATCAAGAGCTGGTTGAACCCTATATCTCTGAAACCCATCCCAATCTTCCTGCCAGTTGTCTTCAGATAGCAGTATCCTATGAGGACAAAGTTTTTTTGATTGGCT
>LGGM01000116.1 GCA_001509345.1 Clostridiales bacterium 38_11 | reverse complement strand
TAACATGATATAATTTAGCACTTGATTTTTTTAAATCAAGTGCTATAATGTAATAATTAAAGTCAAAGAAAGTCAAAGTCAATTATATAGAGGTGATTTGTTTGGCAAAACTGAGTGATATCATTGAGAATTATATAAAAATGATTATCGAAAATGAAGAAAGTGACTGTATTGAGATTCAGAGAAATATTTTAGCGCAGCACTTCAATTGTGCTCCATCTCAAATCAATTATGTTTTAACGACCAGATTTGGTAATGACCGAGGTTTTGTGGTTGAAAGCAGAAGAGGTGGCGGTGGATATATAAGAATCTTTAAAGTCCAGAGCGACCCTGACAAACACATTGAAAAAATTCTTAAGGAAACAATCGGTGATAGCCTTACAAAAGCTCAAGCAGAAGGTATTATTAATAATCTGTATGAAAAAAAACTAATCAGCAAAAGAGAGATGCAGTTAATGAGTCGTGTCTTCAGCGATAGAGCATTAAACAAAATATTTCAAAATGACAGGAATGGAATAAGAGCTGATTTCATGAAAGAAATGCTTTTGATTCTGATATAAAGGAGTGATCTAATGTTATGTAATGAATGCGGCAAAAATGTTGCCAATATTCGATTGACAAAGATAATAAATGGTCAAAAGATCGAAGAAAGGCTTTGTGAAAAGTGCGCTAAAAAATATTCAGGCCTGAACTATCCTTTCACGTTTCAAAATATCATGTCAGGATTTTTATCAGATTACCAAAAGTCTGAAACACAAAGTTCATTAAGCTGTCCTGAATGCCTTATGACCTACGATGAGTTTAGAAAATTTGGAAAATTTGGGTGCAGTCACTGCTACAGTACATTTAAGAGTAGATTGTCTCCTTTGATTAGTAATATACATGGCAATACCAATCATATAGGGAAGGTACCAGATAAAAGTGCTGGTGAAATGAAGATTGGCAGAGAATTAGATAAGCTAAAGAAATATCTTAGGGAAGCAATTGAGTTGGAAGAATATGAGAAAGCGGCAGAAATAAGAGATAAAATCAAGGATATGGAGAACAGTTAAGGGGGTGTGCTAATATGATATTTTGGTTGCAAGACAGAGGGGAATATAGAGATGTGGTGGTCAGTAGCAGGATTAGATTGGCCAGAAATTTGGACAACTACAGATTTCCTATCAGAATAGGAGCAGATGAAGCTATGCACGTATATGACGATGTCACAAAAATACTGGATGAGAACAGATATCTGAATTTCAAGATTAAAGATATACCTATCATAGAGAGAAACATGCTTGTGGAAAAACATATTATAAGCCCAGCCTTATTGCATACTCCTAATATAAGTGGTTTTTCAATGAGTGAACTAGAAGATGAAACGATAATGATAAATGAAGAGGACCACATAAGAATACAGGTACTTGATTCAGGATTGTCATTGAAAATGGCTTGGGCAAAAGCAGATAAACTGGATAATCAGTTGGAAAAATCATTAAGTTATGCTTATGATGAAAAGATTGGATACTTGACATCTTGTCCCACAAATCTAGGAACTGGATTGAGGGCTTCCGTCATGCTGCATTTGCCTGCAATGGAAATGACTAAAGAAATAAACAAATTATTGACAACAATTACCCAATTCGGACTTGCAGTCAGGGGTGTGTATGGAGAGGGAACCAAAGCGCTGGGATCTCTCTATCAGATTTCAAATCAGTATACCTTAGGAGATAGTGAAGAAACAATCATCAAAAAAATAGATTATATGGCTCGGCAGATTGCTGAAAAAGAAAGAATAACACGGGATAGTATTTTCGAGAAAAGTGCCATTAGTTTTGAGGATAAAATATTTAGGGCATATGGTATTCTAAAAAATACAAGAATCATATCCGCCGATGAGGCAGTCAGATTAATATCATTTCTTAAATTGGGTATTACATCAGGACTGATACAGGATAATAATATCAATGATATGGATAAATTGTTCATTGAGATTCAACCTGCAAGCATACAGTACGTAAGCAGAAAAGAAATGAATGATATGGAAAGAGATATAAAAAGAGCTGAAATCATAAGAAATAAAATAAATTAAGAGGTGAAAAAATGTTTGGAAAGGAATTTAGCATATCAAGTAAAAAAACTTTAGAAATAGCTCAAAAAAAAGCCCTTGAATTCAATCATTCGGTACTGGGCTCAGAACACCTGCTTCTTGGTCTGGTAATCGAGGATGAAGGACTGGCTGGCAAAATACTTCGTGGAAGGAATTTGGATGAAAATAAGATAACAGAAGGTATCTTTGGAATATTAGGAAAAGGCAGTAAGAGCGTCAACAGCATTACAATAAGTCCAAGGACAAAAAATATTATCGAACTCGCGAGTCAATTTGCATCAAAATATGGTTTTGATTTTATTGAAACAGAACATTTGTTGATGGCAATAGTAGCTGAAGGTGAAGGAGTAGCAGCGATTCTACTGCGAGAGTTCGGTTTGGGATCTGAAATACTACAAAGTGATTTGGAAAATCATGTGTTGACTGGAAAACCAGAAAATCAAACAACCAATCAAGCATCAAAAAGAGAAAAAAGTTTTGAAAATCTTGAAAGATATGGGAGAAATCTGAATGAATCCGCAAAAGATGGTAAAATCGATCCAATTATTGGACGACAAGAGGAAATAAAAAGAGTGATTCAAGTACTCAGCAGAAGAAAAAAGAACAATCCTGTCTTGATAGGCGAGCCAGGTGTTGGGAAAACAGCCATAGCTGAGGGCTTTGCACAAGCCATCGTGGATGGCAATATACCGGAGATTTTAAAAAATAAGACAGTAGTATCTTTAGACTTGGCTGGGATGGTCGCTGGTGCTAAATATAGAGGTGAGTTTGAGGAAAGACTGAAAAATGTGATGGATGAAATAATCAGGGATGGCAATATCATACTTTTTCTGGATGAACTGCACACACTCATTGGTGCAGGCGGTGCAGAAGGTGCTATTGATGCCTCAAGCATTCTCAAACCTTCATTGGCTAATGGGGAAATTCAGGTGATAGGTGCTACTACTCTAGATGAATATAAAAAACATATTGAAAAAGACACAGCTTTAGAGAGAAGATTTCAGACAGTATATGTCAAAGAGCCAACCATAGAAGAAACAATAGAAATTTTAAAAGGCCTTAGAGATAAATACGAGGCTCACCATAAAGTGAAAATAACCGACGAGGCCATAGAGGCAGCAACAAAACTGTCACACAGGTATATTGCTGATCGTTTTTTACCGGACAAAGCAATCGACCTGATTGATGAAGCATCCTCAAAACAAAGAATAAAAACAGTTACTGCACCACCTGATTTAAAAGATTTGGAAGAATTGCTAAAAAAGACTTCTAATGAAAAACAGGAGGCAATTAATAAACAGAAATTTGAACAAGCTGCGGAGTTAAGGGATAGAGAAAAGGAATTGAATGTAGAGCTCGAAAACCGTAAGAAATCCTGGCAACAGGAATCGTCAACAAATAATACATTTATAGATTATGATGACATCGCACAGATTGTATCATCTTGGACGGGCATACCGGTTAGAAAAATGGCATCGGATGAAACTGATAGATTATTGAATCTAGAACAAATACTACACAGGAGATTGATTGGACAGGAACAAGCTGTCGAAGCGACGGCAAAGGCTATCAGGAGAGCTAGAGTTGGATTGAAAGATCCTAAAAAGCCGATTGGATCATTCATATTCCTTGGCCCTACCGGAGTGGGGAAAACGGAACTTTCTAAGGCTTTGGCCGAGGCACTGTTTGGAGATGAGAATGCTATCATTAGGGTTGATATGTCAGAATACATGGAAAAACACTCTGTATCCAAACTAGTTGGCTCTCCTCCTGGATATGTCGGCTACGAAGAGGGTGGCCAACTAACTGAAAAAGTAAGAAGAAAGCCATATTCTGTCATATTATTTGATGAAATTGAAAAAGCTCACCCTGATGTATTCAACATTTTGCTTCAACTTCTAGATGACGGGAGAATGACTGATTCTAAAGGTAGAACAGTAGATTTCAAGAATACGATAATCATCATGACTTCCAACGTAGG
>LGGM01000031.1 GCA_001509345.1 Clostridiales bacterium 38_11 | reverse complement strand
TAATCACCATTTCCACCGCCTCTTGTTGCCTGAAAATAATCAGCCTGACTTGGTTGTATACTACCAAGCCCCGGGCCGCCTCTCATCATGTTGACTATTACACAGGGTAGTTCAGCCCCTGCAATGTAAGAAATTCCTTCCTGCTTCAGTGCCATTCCCGGGCTTGAGGATGATGTCATTACCCTGCCACCGGTTCCAGACGCACCATAAACCATATTGATTGCTGCCACTTCACTCTCTGCCTGAAGAAAAACGCCTCCTACTTTCGGCAATTTTTCTGACATATATTCCGGTATTTCGTTTTGTGGGGTTATGGGATATCCGAAAAAAAATCTGCATCCCGCTCTTATAGCCGCTTCACATACTGCTTCATTACCCTTCATCAATACTTTTGCCATTTAAATCCCTCCCTATAATTTTTCTATGCTTATAACAGAATCCGGGCACATGATGGCACAGTTTCCACAAGCGATACACTCGTCCATATCAACAACATGAGCTGGGTTGAAACCTTTGGCGTTGATTTTACTCTTATCCAGCTCTACTATATTTTTTGGACATGCCACAACACATAATTCACAACCTTTGCATAAATCTTCGTTAAATGTTACCATACCTTTTGCCATAATATACCTCCATTAAATTTAGCTCATCCAATCTTCTCTCATGTAGAGGTCAATTGGAAAGATTTGGATACCTGAATCCTTTATTTTGTCAACGATACTGCGAATTGCCACTTCGTAGACCACTGGGAGTCCAGTTACGTTAAAGACCTTCTTCGATAATTCATGCCCTTTGTAAAAATCATCTACGCTTGTGCTTCTCAGCAAATGGGTATTGTTGATAATACCGGATATCTTGAGTTTTGAGGAAAGTTCTATATTGTGGATATATTTTTTGACAGCTTCCACTGTTTGTGTTTCAGGTCTGTTCGCGTTGACAACGATAAACATGTCGTAGTCTTGCAGACTAATCTGATTTGAGTACCTGGCCAGTACTCTTGCGCCAACTGGGTCTCCGCCTATATCCAGAATGGTTTTGGAAGTTTTGTCATCAATGGCGCCATTGATATCTGCAGTCAGTGCCGGTATTTCCATACTGGAGTTCATCATGCTGCTTCCAATGACTCTAATCCCCATATTTTTTAGAAAAGCTGACTTTTCCCTGCTCCTGAAATATGGATTGACAATATCCAAATCCGCTAATATTACCTTTTGATAATAATTCAGACTCTCAATTGAGTAATTGACTGCAAATTCTGTCTTCCCACTTCCATAATGTCCTGTTATGATTGTCAATCTGTTGTCCGTCAGATCACCCATAGATTTTAGCTTCCTCCTCCCCTCTGAGAATCCGCAACCCGCCCTCAGCCAGTGCGGCCAATTCATCCTCGCCCGGATAAACGATGACCTTGGATATAAAAGAAACTCTCTTTTCTATCCATGAAACCAACTGCTTGTCAAAAGCAATGCCACCCGTTATCACAATCGCATCAACCTCTCCGCACAATACAGCAGCGTTTGCAGATATCTCTTTTGCTACCTGGTATGCCATACCTTCATAAATCAATCTGGCATTCTCATCCCCATCCTTACACATCTCTCCAACCACTTTGGCATTGTTGGTTCCAAGATAGGCTATCAATCCGCCATTTCCCTTGATCATTTTTTTCATTTCTTCAAGAGTCGCTTTTCCCGAAAAAGCCAATTTGACTAGATCTCCAACCGGCAATGTACCGCTTCTTTCCGGGGAATAAGGTCCCTCCCCGTCTAGGGCATTGTTGACGTCTATGACTCTCCCATTGTGGTGTGATCCAACTGAAATGCCACCTCCAAGATGTGCAATGATTAGATTGCAATCATTATAATTCTTTCCTAATGCAGCTGCCGCTTTCCTGCCTACTGCCTTTTGATTGAGTGCGTGAAAAATGCTCATTCTCTCAAATCTCGGATGTCCGGTCAATCTGGCAATAGGTTGCAATTCATCTACTACTACCGGGTCAACAATAAAGGTAGGGATATTGTATTTTTTCCCTATCTCGTACGCAAGTATTCCACCTAAATTAGAGGCGTGCTGTCCCATTGCACATTCTTTCAAATCTTTAATCATGGATTCGTTAATTTCGTAAGTACCACTTGGAATAGGCTTCAGTAATCCTCCCCTACCAACCACAGCTGACAATTGCTCCAATTCGAAATGGTTGTCTTCTAGTGTTTTCATAATTATTCTTTTTCTGAAATCAAGTTCGTCAATGATGTGGTTATAGTTTGACATATCCTCAACAGAGTGTCTCAAAGTTTTTTCAAATAAAATCCTATCATCTTCAAAAACGGCTATTTTTGTAGATGTGGATCCTGGATTTATTACCAATTGCTTCATAATTCCTCCTATACATGAAGTGATGCCAGAGCGATTGAGTTCAGCTTAGCAACATCGGTGTCCGCCCTCGATGTAAGAACAATAGGCGCGCTAGCTCCTAAAACAAGACCCGCCGAATCTGCATTTGCCAAGAAGGTCAGAGATTTATAGAGAACGTTGCCTGCCTCTATCTGAGGCATCAACAGTATATCAGCATCACCGGCAACCACATGTTTGATTCCCTTGTGATCGGCAGCCTCTTTTGATATTGCATTGTCCAGCGCAAAAGGTCCACCGACTACGCATCCCCTTATTTCACCAGATTCATTCATCGCTACCAGTTGAGCCGCTTCTACCGTGTGTCTCATTGCTGGATTCACAGTCTCCTTGACACAGATGACAGCGCATTTCGGATTTGCCAAACCCAATGAATGGGCAAAATCAACCGCGTTTTCTAGTATTTCCTTCTTCTTGTCAAGGTCTGGTTCTATATTGATTGCTGCATCTGTCACAAGAAGCATTTTGTGATAGGTTTCTAAAAAGAATACCGCTACATGGCTCAGTATTTTTCCTGTTCTCAGGCCAATCGACTTGTCTAAGGCCGCTCCCAGAACAACAGAAGTATCGACCATGCCTTTCATAAATATTTGTGCTCTCCCGGAGCTGACAAGCTTCACTGCTTCATATGTCGCTTTCCTTAAGTCCGAAACATCTATTATTTCAATACCCTCCAGTGAAAAGCCGATTTCCTGAGCTATTTGAATTATTTTGTTCTTCTCACCAACCAAGATTGGTATTATTATGCCATTATCTACAGCAGCCTTGACAGCTTTCAATACGTCCTCGTCTTGTGCGACAGCTACCGATAAAATTTTGGGTCCTGCTTTTCTTGCGGCTTCTATCACTTCCTTGAAATTCTTCATATCTCACCTCTCCAATCATGTTACTTACCTAACAAGCAATTTACGTGCCAATAACAAATAAAAAAAGAGACGCTCCAATGTATTGAAACGACTCCATACTGAAAGGAAAATGGTGCTGGGTCATATTGATGTTGAAAATTGTAGCATGCAAATTCATGCATTTAAAATAATTTCTGCAATATTTTGCATTAATCAATATTATATTTCTCCATCTTATAATAAAGATTTCTGATTGAAATACCCAGACTTTTTGCTGTCATGGTTTTGTTTTTCTGACATAAAGCATAAACTTGATTGATATACTTCTTTTCAAATTCATCCGTCACTTCAGAAAGCTTGCTTATGTCACCTATGTCCGGTTTTTCAGTTAATTTTATATTGTCTACCTTATCCGAATAAGCCAATATAGGCAGATGATCTCTCTTGATGGTTTTTTCATTGATATTCATATTGATCATGGCTCTACCAATTACATTTTCCAACTCCCTGACATTGCCTGGCCAGTTATATTTTTTCAATATCTTGACGGCTTCCTCTGAGATGGCAGTTACATTTCTGCCATACTCTATGTCCAATTTTTCAATAAACCGCTTAACCAGAGCATCCACATCATTGATTCTATCTCTTAGAGGTGGGATATCAATCGGGAAAACATTAAGCCTGTAATACAGGTCATCTCTGAAATGTCCATTGTCAACCTGTTCCTTCAAGTTCACATTGGTAGCTGAAATAACTCTGACATTCACATGGATAGGATTGACGCCGCCAACTCTGGTTATCTCCTTCTCCTGAAGAACCCTCAGCAATTTAACCTGTGCGCTGTTATTTACCTCGGAAATTTCATCCAAAAAAATGGTCCCATTGTTTGCCTCTTCAAAAAGACCTTTTTTGCCACCCTTCTTGGCACCTGTAAAAGCCCCTTCGTCATATCCAAAAAGTTCACTTTCCAACAAGGTTTCCTGAATGGCCGCGCAATTAACCCTTATGAATTGTTCGTTTTTTCTACTGCTCTGGTTGTGGATGGCATGGGCAAACAACTCTTTGCCTGTTCCGCTTTCACCCTTCAAAATAACTGTTGCAGGTACATTTGATGCTTTAATCAACTGCTGTTTTGCCTGCAGCATTACTTCACTATCACCAACAATATCTTCTAAAGTATACTTGGCCGACAATTCCCGGATTCTTTTTTGCGCATCAACGAGTTTTTCAGTCAGCTGTTTAATCTCACTGATGTCGTGCAGAATGACAACGCTCCCTTTCACCTGGTTTCCGACCAGCATCGGCGCACCCCTTGCGATAACCATTTTACCGCTTGGCCTTATCATCATTTTGGTGTTGTGGACAGGTCTTTTGGTGTTTAGAATCTTAAGATGTATGCTCTCGCCCTCTTCAATGTCATAGCCGGCTGGCTTGCCGTATATCTCATCGGCTGTAACCCCTGTTATTCTGGTGTAGGCAGGATTGACCATAATATGGTTTCCGTTTTCATCGACAACACTTATGGCATCCTGAACAGCAGCGAAGACCGCTTGCAAAAGGCTCTTGTATTCATTGAGAGAAGACAATTGTTTGTCAAGATTATAGGTATCTGTCACATTTCGAAATACCGCCATCGCTCCAATGGTTTTTCCGCTCTGATCTTTTATTGGAATTCTGCTGGTGATGATTTCATAATTCCTCAACTGTTGATGCCATTCCAGCTCGTGTTCTCCTGTTTCAAGCACATAAGGGAGTCTTGTGTTAATGACGATATCACTGACGTTCCTTCCCAAAGCAGCTTCCTTTGGAATTCCTACCAGTCTCTCAGCCTGTTTGTTGTATAGTGTGATGATGCAATTACCATCAATGGCTATGACACCATCGTTGGTCGAAGTCAAGAAAATCTCCAGCTCTTTTCTCAAGTCATAACCTCCCTATAATCCTAAAAAAACTAATTTGTGGATTCAGTAGTTACTGTTGTTGGCTCTGTTGTTGGCTCTGTTGCTGTCAGCAACACTTCCACACTTTCAAATTCTATTGTGATATCCCTGAAAGTTTTGGCGGACTCGTAATCAATAGGAATCAGGCCAATCTCGCCTTCCAGTAACCCAACATCCGCTTTCAATCTGATGTCTTCCTTGACGAGTGCATCAATAAAGCTTGACAAGCCGGTCACCTCAACCTGAATTGGCTGATCCTCAGCGGTGGTGGAAACTGTAAAGCCTTGCGGTATATTGATGTATTCTATTTCAGATAGATTAAACGTTAGTATTTTTGACGTTATTTTTTCGATATTAATTGTAACTACAGGGTTTACATTCTCAACTAGTATATAATTTCCAGTAATTATACTGACAGTTTCATATATGTTGCTTGTTGCATCTTCATATTCCACCGCATCGGTCAAAACATGTTCCATATTAGCCAGAACATCTGGCTCTGCAGCGACTAGAATATCTTTAGGTTCAACAGTTATAGTGGCTATTTCGTAACCATCTCTTGGTGTTACGGCTATGGGTACTGACAGTTCCACTCGTTTTGTCGGATAGATAGGCACCATTATCTCGGCTATTTCCGGTGTTATTCTAACATTAAGTTCCAACCCTTTGTCACTATAAACATCAATCGGTATTCTCTTTTTGAGGCTATCCGTACCTTCGTTCACATTAAATGACGCAACTGCTTTGACAGCTGAGTTGACTACACTTCTTGGACCTCGTATAATAACGGAATTGACACTGGATACGGATTTGCCAATATAATAACCAGATTCTACCAATCCATCAATCTCCACCGATAGATCAATGGTTCTGTTAACGACAGCTTCCATCTCACATAATACCTGTTTGGGTGAATAATCGACCATATTCACTCCTTCAGGAAGCTCAAGCTCAACGGGTATTTTATTGAGACCTTCTTTATAACCCTGGACATCAATATAGGCATTGATGTCGTTTCGCGTTATGTTTAGAATATCATTTCTATAGCCTTCAATGGTCACTCTTATCTCGGAAATATCGATTCCTGCCACAACTAGACCCATCTCCTCAAGCGCCTCTGAATTTCTGACTATAATAGGGATAGATGCCACATCTTTGCCTGAAATCGGGTTAACTTCATTGACAACAAACAGCCATGTAATCATAGCAGCGACTACACACAATATTTGGATTATGATCTTATCTTTACTTTTTAACATCTTTATGCCACCATCTTTCAAAAAATGAATGCTTATCTTCATGCTTGTAAACACTCTTAAGAAGCTCTCTGAGCTCTTTAATCTCAATGTTTCTATATAATCTGCCTTCAAGAGCGTAAGACAAATGGCCTGTCTCCTCTGATACAATAACCGCAATGGCGTCAGACCTTTCAGTCACACCAATGGCTGCTCTGTGTCTTGTCCCGATATCCTGGCTTAGATATGAGTTGTCTGACAGCGGTAGAAAACAACTGGCCGCTTTAACCCGATAATCCTTGATGATAACTGCTCCATCGTGAAGCGGTGTATTGGGTATAAAAATATTAATCAACAGACTACTGGATATATGTGAATCAATAACAACGCCGGATTCAATGAAGTCGCTTAATCCGGTTTTTAATTCAAATACAATCAGTGCACCAATCTTTTGATTGGAGAGAGCTGAACAAGCCGTTGTGATGGCATTGATTGTCTCTTCGTTCTTTCTTTCATCTCCTTCAAAGAGATTGAATGACAAAAAAGTCGTTCTGCCAATATATTCCAAAGCTTTCCTTAGCTCAGGCTGAAAAACAATAATAAGTGCGATTAACCCTACCTGCAAGGTGTTTGTCAGAATCCAGCTCAATGTAAATAACTTCATCGTGCTGGCCAGGGCTGAGATTATGACGATGAACATAATACCTTTTAACAGTTGCTTTGCTCTGGTCTCCCTTATGATCATGTATAGCTTGTAATAGGCAAATGCCACAATAGCTATGTCAATGAAGTCCCGAAGCCTTAAATTAGTTGCTAATGTTTTTGCATACTCCAATCTTGCGCCCCCCTTTTCTTAATTTAGATTTACATCAAACTTTATCATGGTGTCCCTGTAAGAACGTTCCATCCTTGATAGTGTGTGGTCGTCCAGATTCAATGGATTCCCGTCAAGATACGTTTCAATTGGTATAACATCATAATGATATAATGGTGCTTTTTTATATCTATTCACCCATGTTGGTGTAAATTGTATGTCTTTAATGACAGTCTTATTGCTATCAAAATCCTTCTCTATTTCAATATTGACGATGACACCATCTTCAGTGTAAAAGTTGTCCAGATTGGGATACTCGTAATCCAAGCTTTCCTGTCTTTGGTTGGATATAAAATTTCCCATGGAATATATGACAAATTTTGTATCTCCATCATATTCAACCGTTTCTGCATCCTGTATCACATGGGGGTGGCTACCAAGTATGATATCCACACCATTTGAAAACATGAAATCCGCCAATTCCCGCTGTTCGATTGAAGTATTGCGCTGATACTCGTTGCCCCAATGCATGATAGCTATAATCAGATCAGCCTCTGCTTCAATCGCGTCATCTATATCCTCAGAAATCCTATCTCTGTCAATCAGGTTTGTCATGTTGGCCAACTCTTCTGCCGTCATGGTGACGTCCATGCCATTAAAGCCAAATGTATAGGCTATAAAAGCTAGCCGAATATCTTTCTCTTCAACAAAAAGCACTCCGGTCTCAGGTCTTTCGACATAGGTCCCAACCGTTTTAAAACCTCGCTGATGCAATTGCTCCAGGGTTCTCACAAGACCGTATTTTCTCATGTCCAACGCGTGATTGTTGATTGTTGATATGACATCAAAGCCTGCATATTTTATCGCATCAAGTGTTTCATCCGGCGCATTGAACCTCGGATATGCCATATAAGACTCGACAGCGGTGCCTGCTGTTGTTCCTTCATAGTTTGCCACTGATATGTCCGCTGATTCAATAAGTGGTTTGATCAGTTCGAAGTATGGTTTGAAGTCATATGTTCCATCAGCAAAATTATAGGCGCTATGGATTTGACTCATATGATAAATGATGTCGCCGACAGCTGCAATAGTAAGTCTTTCAACTCTAGGCTCCTCATTTTGTCCGGATTCGTTTGTTTCAATAACAGGTTTGGTTGGCTTGGTTGTTTCTTGTTCTCCGGTCGGTCCTTCGCCTCCCTGAGGAAAAAGATTAAAATGGTTGGATGTATAAACCGCTCCTGCAACAATAACAATCAATAAAATAACGATCAGATTGAATTTTTTCTTTTTCCGTTTTCTCATAGCGCTTTTCTCCCAATGATCATAGCTGTCATGTTATAGTAAAATACTATAGTATTCTGCAATTTTTTGCAATAGATGAAATGTTAATAATTTATTAAGTTATATTCACTTTATCAGAGCTTTCTTGCCGCTTCCAATCAAGTCTTCTCTTCCTGCTTTGGTTAAAGCCTTTTTGACAAGACGATAGTTTTCTTTTCTGTCATATTGCATGAGTGCCCTCTGCATTCTTTTTTCTTCAAAAGAATTAGGAATATAAACCGGTTCCATAGTCAATGGATTGATTTCTGTGTAGTACATGCAGGTCGACATCGTTCCCGGAGTTGGATAAAAATCCTGCACCTGTTCTGGAGAGTGACCTATCTCTCGGATATATTCCGCAAGCGCAATGGCATCATCCAAGGTAGAACCCGGATGGGAGGATATAAAATAGGGAACGATATATTGGTCTTTATCCAATTTCTTGTTTATCTGATCAAACTTCTCCACAAATTCAAGGTAAACTTTGAATTTGGGTTTTCCCATATAATTCAGCACCTTATCCGATACATGCTCAGGTGCTAGTCTCAATTGCCCGCTGACGTGATTGCGGCATAATTCTTCTAAAAAGCTATTATCCTTGTCCTGTAGCACATAATCATACCTGACACCTGACCTGACAAATACCTTTTTCACACCTTTTATCTGTCTCAGATGCTTTAAAATATCCAGGTATTCCTTATGATCAACAATCAACTGGCTGCATTTTTCAGGAAACAAGCATTGCTTATCCTTGCAAGCACCATATTTTTCTTGTTTAACACAGGCTTTTTTTCTGAAATTAGCTGTTGGCCCTCCAACGTCATGGATATATCCCTTGAATGATGGACTGTTGACAAAGGCCTTTCCTTCTTTCATGATTGACTCTTTGCTTCTGGATTGTATCACCCTGCCTTGATGAAATGTAAGCGCGCAAAACGAACATCCCCCAAAACATCCCCTTGAGTTTGTGATACTAAACTGTATCTCATCAAAAGCGGGTATTCCTCCCTTGCTTTTATACATGGGATGGTAGTCCCTCATATATTCCATGTCATATATGTCGTCCATCTCAAGTTGATTTAATGATCCCATGGGTGGGTTTTGCACAACAAACACAGTTCCATATCGTTCAATCAATGTTTTTCCAGTTATGGCATCAGTATTCTCATATTGTATATTGAAGCTTTTGACGTATTCTTTCTTATCAGAGGTTATCTGTTCGAAATCCGGTAGTCCCAAGGCATCAAAAGCCCTTTCGTTGTCTTTGGTTTTATAGACAGTTCCTCTGATATAGGTTAGTTCTTCGATAGGGATACCGCTGGATAAAGCCTCTGCTATCTCCAATATGGCCTTTTCTCCCATGCCGTAAACCAACAGATCCGCCGATGAATCCAGTAAAACAGATCTTCGCACTTTATTGTCCCAGTAGTCGTAGTGGCCTAGCCTTCTAAGACTTGCCTCAATACCACCAATAATGATAGTCGTGTCCTTGTAGGCTTCCCTGATTTTATTGGAATAGACTATCACAGCCCTGTCTGGTCTTAAATCCGATTCTCCACCTGGAGAATAGACATCTTCTTTTCTTCTTTTTTTAAATGAAGTGTAGTGGTTGACCATAGAATCTATATTCCCCGAATTCACAAGAAAAGCGATTTTGGGTTTACCTAAAACTTTAAGGCTTTCTATATCCTTCCAATCAGGTTGAGCGATAACGCCTACTTTATATCCATATCTTTCAAGAATTCTTGAAATAATAGCGGCACCAAAAGAAGGATGATCCACATAAGCATCTCCTGTCACCATAATAAAATCAAGCTCGTCCCATCCTCTATCTTTTAAATCATTTTTGCTTATCGGTAAAAATTCCATTCTAATTCCTTTCAAAAGAAAATTTATAACCATTACATTATATTGTACCATACAAATAGGTCAATCCATCACTTTTGTCAAAACAAAATGCCCTGTCCTGATTAAGTTGGAGAGGGCATCCTAAGTAAAATTTTCAATCAAATAATTAATTAGAAAATCAAGAATCCAGCGGCAACAATAACACCTGTTACCAATAGAGTGACAACACAGTATCCCATGATATCTCTAGCTCCCAGTCCTGCTATACCTAGTGCCGGTAAAGCCCAGAACGGTTGAATCATATTGGTCCAGGCATCTCCCCATGCGAGAGCCATAGCTGTCTTAGCCGGTGCAACTCCAAGTGCCGCGCCTGCTGGCATCATGATAGGTCCCTGCACTGCCCACTGTCCACCACCTGATGGTACGAAGAAGTTGACAATACCAGCGCTCAAGAATGTGAACAGCGGGAATGTGGCAGCTGTTGATATGCTGACAAATCCGTTGGAGATAACACCTGCAAGTGAAACTCCCTCGGCGTTCAACCCTGTCATCATTCCCATGATTCCTGCATAGAACGGGAATTGAAGGATGATCCCAGAAGCGCCTTTGGCTGCCTCAATAACAGCATCAATATATCTTCTGAGCGTACCGTGTAATAGAATACCGGTGAACATGAAGATGAAGTTGACAATATTCAGATTCAGGTCAAAGCCTTTTGTCATAAAGTGGTAAACGATATTGGTAAAGCCCATAACGCATAGAATCCCCCACAATATTTTACTGTTTTCCATTTTTTCAGCTGGTGTATTAGCCAGATATTGTTTGGGTTCCACTTCAATTATCAGGCTTGGATCCACGACGACTGTTTTATCGGCTTCTGGATGCATAGCTTTAAATACAAATGGCATAACGGCTAAAATCACAATTGTTATAATCAGGTTCCAGTAAGAAAAGACTGTTTCACTGATTGGCACAGCTTCTGTAAGCGCACCACCGGTCGCTCCCAAACCTGCTGCGGATGAAATAGTCAATGGAATCGATCCTGACAGACCACCATGCCATACCACCATTCCGGAATATCCAGCAGCGATCAATAACCTGTAATCAACACCCTTGACCTGCCTTGCCATCTCTTTAGCCAGCAACGCACCGATGACCAATCCAAATCCCCAGTTGATCCAGCACGCAATCAGTGCCACAAAACCCGTGATCATAACGGCTGAAGTTGGAGACTTGGCTGTACTACCAATTGTTTGTAGAATTTTCCTGATAGCAGGTGCCTGTGCCATAGCGCTTCCCGTTACGAGAATCAGCACCATCTGCATCGAGAAAGCCAATAAGCCCCAAAAGCCACTTCCCCAATGTTTAACCATGTCCATAGGGCCTTGACCTGTTAATACCAACCCAAGGAGAACAACAACAAAAGTAAGAATGACTGCAAATAAGAACGGATCTGGTAGATACTTGTTTACAAGCGTAACACAAGTGTTGGTAAATTTCTTAAACATATTTCCCTCCTAAATTTTTTTGTGAACAATTTTTCACATATATATTATATCCATAATGAATTTTCTTTGCAAGGTGTTAATCAATTAATATAACAGTGGTTTTTTTAAATACAGATGGACTACTCAATAAATTCATGATACTTTTCTTCTCCTCGCAAAACCCTCAATGCGCCAAAAGTCAAGGCCTCCATTTCATTCTCCCCCGGAATGATGATGACTTCACCTATAAATTCTACTCTTTCCTTTATCCACTCCGTCAATATTTTGGAGTAAGCCAGACCACCGGTCAGTATCACCCCGTCTACATCCCCTTTAACAACTGTTGCCAACTCACCTATGCCTTTGGCTATCTGATAAGCCATAGCCTCAAAAATCAGTTTCGCATTCTGATCTCCCCGCTCGATCATCTTTTGAACTTTTCTGGAATCGACAGTATTCAGATGTGCCATCAATCCCCCGTTTCCTCTCATTTTTTTGGTGATGTCATTTTTATTGTACTGACCTGAAAAACATAAATCCGCCAACTTTCTACCGGGAACCCTTCCCGATCTTTCCGGAGAAAATGGGCCTTCGTCGTCAGACAGCAAATCCACCATCTTGCCACCACTATGGACTGATAAGGTGATTCCGCCGCCCAAATGAGCCACCACAAATTTGCAGTCTTCATACCGTTTGTTCATGTCATTGGCAACCTTGATGGCACATGACCGCATGTTGAGGGCATGCAAAAAGCTTACCCTCTCAATCTCAGGTATCCCTGTAACTTTTGCGACTGGTTCCATCTCATCTACGGCAACAGAATCATAGATATAGGCATCTACTCCAACTATCTTCGCTATCTCATAGGCAATAATACCCCCAAGATTGGATGCATGTTCAACTCTAGGTCTGTGTTTAAGAACATCCAGCATAACATCGTTGACTTTATAGGCACCGGATTGAACTGGTGGCAAAAGACCGCCACGACCTACAACAGTGGCCAATTCCATAATGTCGAAATTATTTTTTCCCAGACAGTCCAATACTTTTTCTTCCCTGAATTTATATTGGTCTGGAATGCTTTTGTATTGTCCGAGTTCCTTATCGTTATGTATTAAAGTTTCCACAAAAACCTTTCTCTCATCGTCATAAAGCGATATTTTGGTGGAAGTGGACCCGGGATTGATGGCTAAAATCTTATACATATTTACCTCCAATGCTTTTTATTGTCAATTATATCAAATAGTTTTGCTATTAACAATAAATATTCATTTTTTAAAAAGAAACCATTTCTGGCTATCCAGCTCATACTTCAATTCATAAAGATCTTTGCCATTGTTCATACAAACAAAAACAATCCTTTCATTCCCCGCCAGTTTTTCCCGATACTGTTTGACTATTTGACCGATTTTGATAGTCTTGTCTTCATATTTAAACTTAAAGGGGACTATCTTTCCCCCTGTTTTGAAAATTGCTATCATGTCAATCGGGTGATTCAGAAGCTTCATAATAATGGCCCTCCTCAATTATAAAATACTTCGCATATCCGGATAGTCATCATCTGGATATCCTCCCAGTATAGGACTCAATCCAGAATCTATGTAACCGCCTCTTATAATCGAATATTTTCCGTATTTTTCTCTGATGTAATCTATGGCACAATCCAACTTTTCCATTTTTACACTATATTGGTTTTGAAAAAAATTCAGCTGTTTAACTTTTGTCTTCTCCAAATCGGTAAACCTTACATTCATATGCCTGATGGGTTGAAGGTCCCAGGCCTCATCAAAAAGATCCTGAACCGCCACATACAAATCATATGTGCAGTTTGTGAAGTAAGCAAGCCTCCTCTGATGTGACTGATATCCAAATGACTTGTCCTTGATACCCACTGCAATAACCCTACAGCTCAGATCTTCATCCCTCAATCTTTTGGATGCTGTTTCCACCAGGCTCAGCAATATCCTATGTGCGGTCAGGCTATCCTCAACATCAAAAGGTATAGTACTGCCATTGCCGACTCCTTTGAATGGAACAGATTCTTCTGTCGAGAATGTGGAACAGTCGATTCCCCTGGCATAATCATATATCAATCTGCCATGGGATTTTAATAGGCTTGACAACATGTTCCTGTCTGCATTTGCCAGCTGCCCAATGGTATTTATGCCAATATTGTTGAGTTTGACTTCTGTCCTCCTGCCAACCATGAATAGCTCTCCAACAGGCAATGGCCAGAGCTTGTTTTTCAATTCTTTCACATACAACGTATGGACTTTGTCAGGTTTTTCAAATTCGCTAGCCTGTTTGGCCAATAGTTTGTTTTCTGAAATGCCGATATTGACTGTGTATCCAAATTCCGTTTTGATTCTTTCCTTGATCTGATAGGCAAGATTAATCGCATCGCCGTTGATCAATTCGGTTCCCGTCAGATCCATAAAGCATTCATCTATGCTGAACACATCCACTTTAGGCGTATACTCCTTAAGCATATCCCTCAATTTTCTGCTGGCCCTCACGTATATATCGTATCTTGGCATTATTATCTTTAGATCAGGGCACTGAAGCCTTGCTTCCATCAAGGATTGCCCTGTTTTAATGCCAAGTTTTTTGGCAGGAATGGATTTAGCCAACACGATACCATGGCGTTTCTTTTCATTTCCCCCAATGACGCATGGTTTGTTCATAATATCTTCTTCTATCCCTATTTGCTGATTGTAGGCCGCATGCCAGGATAGAAAAGCTGAGTTCACATCTATGTGCATAACAACCTTTTGCTTAATCATAAAAAACCCTCTTTCAAAACAATGTCCGTGTAACTGATTATATCATCGAACATATGTTTTGTGAAGGGTTTTTAAATTTCTTTATTGATTTTTTTAAAAAGGTTCGAATCCCTGTTCTGTCCACCAGTCTTCCATATTTATCTGATACGCCTTGAAAAACTGCTCAAGATGAACCCTTTCCCACTTGATTAACAAATCATAAAGTTTTTTTGCTTCAGAATGGTTGCTTTCTTCCTTGGCATTTTGATAGAATTCAACAGCTGCTTTTTCCAGATTGACCGCTGTCCCATAAATCGAAACTGCAATTGATGATTTTGGAAATTTGTACTTATTCCAATCATAGATTTTTGGAGAAGGTGGGTCTGCCAAAAAAGCCAGTGAAAATGCCTCTTCATCTGTGTCCTTTATTTTATCGAATAAGTCTTTCAAGTATTTGGAATGGATCAATTCCTCTTCAGCAAGAGTATCCAAAGCCAATTTGGTTTCTTCTGAATCAGCCTGGTTCTTAGCCATCTCATAAAATTCATATCCCTCTATCTCGTTGATGATCGCCTGCTTTATAATTAATAATTCATCCAATTTCATCTTTTCTCCTCTTTAAAATTATTTACAATCAGATATTATCACTTGGCTATGATAGTGTCAAACGCTAAGTGCCATAAGTGTTTGTCTGTTCAGTTTTCCTTTTGCTATTGACATAAAAACGCATAAAAACTATAATGTTATAGATTATTTTATTATAATTTTCATTAAAACTATAAAATTTTAGAAATTGAGAGGTACCATTGTGTATGAATTTAAGAACCATTTTGAAATAAGAAAGGCAATTGAAATATTCGAAAATAAAATATTGTCAGAAGAGCTCAAGCCTGGTGCAAAGCTGGAGAATCCCCAGGAAATACCCGAATTTAAAGCATTGAAATCCACATCAATCGAGAAAGCCATCAAGATGATGGAAGTATTTGAAATAGTAGAGATAAAGGACGGCGAGCCTTACATATCAGAAAACTTTTCCCCCATGTCTATGATAAATCCAGCCTCTTTGGCTTTTATGCTGCATGATGGGAATTCTCATCAGGTCTACGAGTCAAGACTAGTAACAGAATGCTACGCGGCTTATTTGGCCGCCGAGAGAAGAACTGATGATGAGGTGGAGATTTTAAAAACCATCATCGACAGGATGGCGTCCAATAGAGATTCCAATGCCGACAAGGATTTTCACTTCATCATCTCTAAAATGACAAAGAACAAATTAATGTATTATCAGACGATGAGCATGATCAAACTGACAAATTCTTTTGTTACGGATTCCATGAACCAATTTGTTGAGGCGTATAGCCTTGAGGTGGTCCATAAAGTCCATTGTGATATTTATGAGGCCATTAAAAACCAGCAACCTCAAGTGGCCTACAATGCTATGAAAAAGCATTTTGACTTGCTGGAAAAATTCTACCAATAATAATTATAGTCCAAAGAAGCTGGCAAATTTTTGCCAGCTTCTGTTTTTTATGCAATAATCAACCGCCCCCTACAGGTGGAAACAGTGCAACGATGTCTCCGTCTTTCAACTCCTTGTCAAATGATACTTTGATGCCGTTCACCAGAAGTATCGCCACATCCTTTTCTTCTATCAGAATTTCAGACAATACCTTACTTACTGAAATGCCGTCTTTAAAAGATAAAACCTCTTTTTTGAGACCATTTCTTCTTAAAGTGGCAAAATATCTAATCTCAATGCTAATCAACTTATAACCCCAATGATTTTAATTTTTCTTCTGTTGGTATTCCTTCAGGACTCCAACCTCTTACCTTATAATATTTCGGAAGCATCTCGTCAAGCTTGGTGACCCATCCTTTCGAAGGGCCTTCCGCTATTGGATCATCCAATAATCTATGCGGCAGTGTATCCTGGCTTGAATCGATTCCTGCTTTCAGGTTGAACATCTTCTCAAGATTCCAAATGCGGTCTCCTGCTTCTAATATACTGTCCGCAGTGTGGTCAGATCCGATAATTGCGTTGCACATATCCGCATAATCAGCTGCTCCCAGTGCAAAGGAAGTAAACAAACATACCCCCATCGAGTCAATAACCGCTGTCAAATCTTGGAATATTTTTACCCATGTTTCCTTGCCTTCTGTTGCGAATCTGTCCAATTGCTCTGGTAGTCCTAATATCTCAGGTGAAATCAAGTAACCTCTTACGTGGCATCCACCTCTGTTGGTTGTCGCATATTGGAGGCCTTGACCCTGGATACCTCTTGGATCATATGCCGGAATCTCAAGTTTTTTTACTGTCATTGAAAGCTCAGGAACACCATATCCTTCAGTCAGTCTGTAGGAACCCTCTGCCATTTTGTTACCTAGTCCCTGTCTGTATCCCATTCTTTTGGTCCATTCCATAATATCTGTACTGTTGCCGAATTCAAGCTTTAAGCCATCAAGCTCATCCTCCTTGATATATCCCTTTTGCTTTAGTTCAATGGCTGCAGCGATTGTAGAACCTGTTGAGATGGTATCAAGTCCCATCTCGTTACACCAGTAGTTTGCTTCTATAACGGATCTGAGATCATTGATACCGCAATCTGCTCCGAACGCCCACAGTGTTTCATATTCCGGTCCGCCACCTTCTCCGGCTTCCATCTTGACATATCTACCACATGCGATAGGACATCTGTAGCATGCTGTGTTTTTTATCAAGTATTTTTCAGCCAAGGCTTCTCCGCTTATATCTTCAGCTTTTCCAAACTGAGACAACTGGAAATTGTTGGTTGGTAGGGTTCCAAGCTCGTTCAGTATATTTACCAGTACAGCTGTTCCATACGTAGGCAAGCCTTGTCCGGTTACACCATTTTCTTTAATTTTGGATAGTTGTGCCTTGTTCGTTTCTTTCAGTTTTTCATCATCAAATACTTTAGGCTTTCCAGATCCTTTAACCACAATTGCTTTAAGATTTTTCGATCCCATGACAGCCCCTACTCCGGATCTGCCGGCGGCTCTGTCTTCATCATTGAGGATTGCCGCGATTTTGGATAGATTCTCTCCGGCCGGGCCGATTGTCAATACCTTGCTGCCTTTGACATGTTTTTCTTGAAGTTTTTTAGTAGTGACTGATACTGTAGTTCCCCACAGATCTTCCGCAGATAACAATTCTACCTTATCATCCTCTATACTCAGGTATACCGGTTCATCAGATTTATCTTCAAATATGATGACATCATATCCTGCAAATTTCAACTCAGCTCCCCATTTCCCACCTGAGTTGGATGATGCGATGGTGCCCGATAATGGAGACTTGGTAACTACCATGTATCTACCTCCTGTAGCCACCGGATTTCCTGTCATCGGTCCGGTTACAATCAGCAACTTGTTCTCAGGGCTTAAAGCATCAACCTGAGGGTCAACCTCATCCATCATGATTTTAGTTCCCAGACCTCTTCCACCTATATACTTTTTAGCCAAATCTTCGTTTAGCGCTTCTGTCTTAATCGTTTTAGCTTTCAGGTCAACTCTTAACATCTTTCCATTATATCCATTCATAAAGAAACCTCCCATAAACTTATTTATCCGATGACTAACAGTGCTAAGGCTCCCACTTCTATAAGTGGGAGATAAGAACTGTAGAGTCCCTGGATAACGGTTTCTAAGGTTCAGATGGCGTTTGAAACGTCACCTGAACCCAAGAACCCTGTTGATAGGAGATATTGCAAAATCCATGCCAAATCGAACAATTCATTACTGTTGATTAGCGCTTACAATTAGAACGCTTTCAGCGTTTACAAAAGTACATGTCAATAAACAATTTAAATATTGCTCCAAAACGGATCAATTTATTAAAATATTTGTGTTCCATTTTATAGCAGTGTTCTATTTTGGTTCATTTATTTTGTGTTTTTCCAACTTTCTATATAGCGTATTTCTTCCAATCCCTAATATTTTCGCCGTTTTTGAAATATTTTCGTTGTTGTTTTTTAGAACTTTTAGAATATGCGCTTTTTCTAGTTCATCTAAGGTGATATCCATACCACTAGGTTCCTTCTTGCCGGTCGCAATATCAAATTTATTGCCTGTAGTTAGAGGAACTCCTTCTGTATTGATGACTAATTCCACAAAATTCTCCAATTCTCTGATGTTTCCCGGCCAATCATAGTCCATAAGAAATCTCATGTGTTCTTCCCTGATGATGACTTCTTTTTTATTGAGTCTCCTGGATTTCCGTTCCATAAAATAATCAATAAATAGTGGAATATCTATTTTTCTTTCTCTGAGTGGTGGTAACCTGATTGGTAAAACGTTCAATCTATAATACAAATCTTTTCTGAAATTTCCTTTTTCAACCTCTTCTCTAAGATTTTTGTTGGTTGCCGCAATGATTCTGACATCAATTGGAATTTCATCGGTTCCTCCAACCCTTCGGATCACACCTTCCTCTATGACCCTAAGAAGCCTCGTTTGCAACTCATAAGGCATCTCCCCTATCTCATCCAAGAATAGTGTTCCACCATCAGCTATCTCAAATTTTCCTATTTGGCCACCTTGTTTAGCCCCTGTGAAAGCACCTTCTACATAACCAAACAACTCCGCCTCAATAAGATTTTTAGGTATCGCTCCACAATTCAATGCAACAAAGGATTCATTTTCCCGATTGCTATGGTTCTG
>LGGM01000030.1 GCA_001509345.1 Clostridiales bacterium 38_11 | reverse complement strand
GTCGAGAACATCAAATTATGTCTGAGAGCAGTTGTCAGAGGAGAGGATTCCTCAACTGTC
Organism: Clostridiales bacterium 38_11; assembly: GCA_001509345.1. Taxonomy (GTDB): domain Bacteria; phylum Bacillota; class Clostridia; order Tissierellales; family Dethiosulfatibacteraceae; genus 38-11. Next base: position 19,443 of record LGGM01000030.1, on the reverse strand, counting down.
TACAAACAGCGGATTCATTTTAAAACATATCCTCTAATTGATTGCAATCGATTAGACAATGTTGATGATGTGGGAGAATTTATTGATAGACTTGCAGATACCAAATATCACGACGTTTTAAAAAGATACACCAATGAGGATCCTTCTAAAATACTATTTTACATGGAAATGGCATTGGATAGACTTTATTTTGAGCAAGTCTATGAATCCATGATAAAGCTTGATAAGCGGGATCGTAATCTAAATCTCGAACTTTATGGAATCAATGTGGACTTATTGAATATCCAATGGATTTATCGAGGAAGAAAATATTTTGGGATTTCAGCTGAGGAGCTTTTCAATTTCACTTTAAACAATGGATTTAGGTACAACTATAAGCAATTGAAGGAGTTTTGTTACATGGAACTTGATTCTTTCAAGCTAATTATATCACAAGGTGCTTATAAATCTATGTTTGAAGGCCAGGAATTCCTGATGGAAAGAAATATGGAACACTATCTTTTCAATCTCTTGGATGAATATGGCAGAAGAGGTAGTGGCACTATTCTGGTTTTTATCGTATTTATGTTCAAGATGGAATATGAGATGAGGGATTTATTTACGATAATGGAAGGCATTCAATATAAAATTCCCGGAATTGCGCAATTTCTGGTCAGAGATTTGGAAAGGAGGAATTAATTTGGCCGTCAGAAAACTGAACATGATCAATATAGTATGCAAGAATTTAATCGCGGATGAGCTTCTACGAGATCTGATTGTTGACGGTAACTGTCAGTTCGTCCAAACGATGAAGGAAATTGAAGAAAATGATTTTGTAATTGGTGTTACTGAGAATCACGCTGATGAGATTCTAGATATGGAAGATATCAAGCTAAAGACATCAGACAAAGAAGCATATGTGTATCTGGATAGAATCCGGGATCTAACAGCCAGTATGGATTATGAGCCGCAATTTATTAAAGACAAGGCAAAAGGTAATTATACGTTTGAATCAGTCAAAAAAGAGTTTGACAATGTTTATAAACAATTTTCAGATTTCATATCAAAAACAGCATTTATTGAAGGTAAACTGTCTAAGTTGAAATCTCTTGAATATATAAATATTCTGCAAAATATAGACGTAGATTTCAAGCAACTTATGAATCTCGAATTTTTCACTGTAAAATTCGGGTTTCTGACAAAAGTAAAAAGGAAGAAAATATCTCAGAACTATGAAAATATATTTGCAATTGTGCTACATATAGGTGATTACAATGAAATGGAACTCTATATCATTGTTTCTCCGAAAAACTTGGATGTCGAGATGGAACGGATACTTCGAAGCACAGAATTTATGGAAATTGAGATAGATCCAGACTATCTAGGGACTTCAACAGAAATGAAGGCTAAAATTGAATCCGAAACAAAAAAATATGAAGAGAAACTTAGAGCGCTAAAATCTCTGTGCAGCGGATACATAGCAGATAACAAAGAAACTCTTGATAGACTGTATTCTCAAATTTTGATGGAATCCAAACTAGATGGTGTCAGGAGCAAAACAGCTGCGACGGCTAACTTTACCTATATATCAGCATGGACTCCTGAAGAACATAGTGACGATTTCGATAGAATTTTTTCTATGTACAAAGACTTGCTTTTGTCCTACAAAAAAAGTACTGAGGTAACTAGCAGAATTAACACACCAACCTCTCTATCGAATAAAAAATTCTTCAAACCTTTTGAAATGTTAGTCAATATGTACGGGGTACCTTCCTACGATGAAATGGATCCTACAGCATTTTTAGGGCTGACTTACATCATCCTTTTCGGTGCGATGTTTGGAGACTTAGGTCAAGGAATGGTTTTGTTTTTGGCTGGAATTTTAATGCTCAGGACAAAATTACAGACTTTTGGAGGATTGCTTTGGAGAATAGGGTTAGGTTCAATGTTCTTTGGCATAATTTATGATTCTTTATTCGGATTTGAACACATCATATCTAAATTGCTGCCCATTAATATTTATTTTCGCCCCATAGACAATATTAATTTGATGCTGATCGCTACAATAGCTTTCGGGTTGTTGCTCCTGCTGATCAGTTATGCTTTCAGCATTATCAATAAAATCAATCGTCGTGAGTATGAAGAGGCTATTTTTGGTAAAAATGGTATCAATGGAATGGTGCTATTTATTGCACTTCTGGCTTTCGTCATTGGATTGGCTACTGGAAATGATATTCTTCCCGGTTATATCTTAAATTCTGTGATCTTCTTATCTGTCGGTCTATTAATCGTCAAGCAACCGCTAACAAATCTCATTACAAAAGAAAGACCCCTTTATAAAGAAAATCCCTCGGAATACTATGTTGAAGGCGGGTTTAATTTGCTAGAGACATTTCTAGCTATGATGAGCAACAGTATTTCTTTTATTAGAGTAGGAGCATTTGCATTAAACCACGTTGGACTTTTCATCGCTTTTCGTACCATGGCAAACATGATGGGTAGCTTATTGGGAAGTGTCATAGTGATTATAATAGGAAACATCATCATAATCGGGCTTGAAGGTTTGATTGTTTTTGTACAAGGCTTGAGGTTGTTTTATTATGAGATGTTTAGCAAATATTACAAGGGAGAAGGGATTCAATTCAATCCCGATAAAATTTAGGAGGAGAAAAGTGAAATTGATTATTGCATTATTCATTATTTTATTGTGTTTGACAGTAGGCGCGGGAATTTATTTCTATTATCGTGATAATATATTGGCTGCAGAGAAAAAACTGAAGCTTATCTTAGGCACCAATGTCTCGATGTTTATTATGCTAATGATTGCGGCAGCATTACTTATTTTTGGTGACAAGGCCTATGCAGTCGAAACGCAAACTGTTGTGAATTCTTCCAACGCAGGATCGGCGGGCTTGGGGTATTTGGCAGCAGCCTTATCTACTGGATTGGCCACTATAGGCGCTGGTTACGCTGTAGGTAGCGTGGGTTCTTCAGCTCTTGGTGCAGTCTCAGAGGATCCCAAGATACTCGGGAAAACGCTGATTTTTGTAGGCTTGGCCGAGGGTATCGCTATATATGGATTGATTGTTTCTATTCTGATTTTGGGAAGGCTGTAATGAAATCTTACTTGCTATGTCAAAAAGAGGCAACCTTACTGTGTATGAGGCTCGCAGGCATCTCAGGCAGCATAGTTAATACGCCTGAAGAAACCATCAATATGATTGAAAAGCTGATGACCCAAAATGATATCGGTATCATAATGATATCTGAAAATCTGACCATACAAAACAGGCAGTATATCATGGAAAAGAAGTTATCCCAGAATAAGAAACTGTTTATACAGATTCCGGAGCCTGAAGGGGTAATACACAAAGATTATATAACACAACAAATTGGTAATTCAATAGGTTTGAAGCTGTGAAGAAGGTGTCAAGATGGCTACAATAACTAATAAAATAGAAGTTTTTGAAAAGATCATTTACGAAAAACATATTCAGACGGTGGAAAAGGAACTCGATGAACTCAAAAAAAAGTATGTAATAGAAACCGAGAACCAGAAAGAATCACTTACAAATGAAATTTCTGTTGATGTGACACAATACAAACGTAAAGCACTTGAAAAAAGCAGAAAGATAATTTTACAAGCTAAGATTGAAGCACAAAGAGAAATGCTGCAAGCTAAGTCTGGAATCATCGATAGATTCAAACGCTATATAGAAAAAGAGATGGAGTCTTTTGTTAAAACCGAAAAATATAAAACCTATTTTGCTAAAAAGTTTCAAGAGGCTCTCGAATCCATAGGCAAACAAGAGATGCGGATTATTGTCCGTAAGGAGGATATTGATTTGACGAATTCTTCGAGTCGGGTCGACATAGACAATAGCATCATCGGAGGATTCATCATCATTGTTGATGAAAAAATCAAGTATGACTATACAATTAACACTACACTTGAGGAAAATTCCGAATACTTCGGTCAACTCATACAAAACCTGATTGAGGAAAAAGAAGGTGAGAATCATGAGTACCAATGAAGGCAACATTATTTATATAAACGGACCCGTTGTTAAGGGAAAGGGTATGGAGTCGTTTAAATTGAGAGAAATGGTACTGGTTGGTAATCATCAGTTGATTGGTGAGGTTATCAGTGTTAATGATGATATTGGAATCATACAGGTTTATGAAGAAACTGAGGGATTGTCAATCAATGAGAAAATAGCAGGACTTGGACAGCCTTTTTCGGTTACTTTAGGCCCTGGAATGATAGGTAATATATTTGATGGTATTGGTAGACCACTGTCAAGAATAGATGAAATCAACAAAGATTTTATCCCGGAAGGGATTGGTTTGCTTTCAATGGATAAGAATGCTGAGTGGAAAGTTAGCTTCACATTGTCCAAAGGTGATTATCTGAAAGAAGGAATGTCTTTTGCTGAAATACAAGAAACACAGCTGGTGAATCACCTTTTAATGTCAAAACCTGGAATTGAAGGTAAAATAGTTGAAATAAAAGGAAATGGCATTTATCGGTTTGGTGATGTGTTAGGCAAGGTTGAAGATCATCAGGGCAATTCTCATGAACTTAAGATGTATCACCGATGGCCTGTAAGAGTCAAGAGACCAACGAAGAAAAGACTTAAAATTTCTAAGCTGTTGTTAACAGGCCAACGAATATTGGATGTTTTTTTCCCGATAGCCAAAGGCGGAACTGCTGCTATTCCAGGAGGATTCGGCACGGGGAAAACTGTCACACAGCATCAACTGGCAAAGTGGTCTGACGCGGATATCATTGTATATATTGGCTGTGGTGAACGGGGAAATGAAATGGCGGATGTGCTAAATGAATTTCCTAAGCTAGTGGATCCCAAATCAGGTAGGCCGATAATGGATAGGACAATTTTGATTGCCAATACATCTAATATGCCTATCGCTGCTAGAGAGGCAAGTATCTACACTGGCATTACAATGGCGGAGTACTATCGCGATATGGGATACCACGTGGCTGTCATGGCGGATTCTACTTCAAGATGGGCAGAAGCTCTACGTGAGATCAGCGGCAGACTCGAGGAAATGCCTGCGGAAGAAGGCTATCCTGCTTATCTTTCTTCTCGTTTGGCTGAGTTCTATGAAAGGGCAGGCTATTTTGAAACATTGAGCAACAAAGAAGGATCTGTTACTATCATTGGAGCCGTGTCTCCACCTGGTGGAGATTTTTCGGAACCGGTTACAGAAAATACCAAAAGATATGCAAATGTTTTTCTTGCTTTGGATTCCAAATTAGCCCATGCTAAACATTTCCCCTCTATCAACTGGCTTAATAGCTATAGTGGTTATTTGGAAACTCTCAGTATTTGGTATGACGAAAATGTAAATGAAGAGATCTTAAGCAATAGGAATAAAATGATGTCACTTCTTCAAGAAGAGAGCAAGTTATTGGATATTGTACAACTTGTGGGAGAAGATGTCCTTCCTGACTCACAACGTTTAACATTGAATATAGCAAGGGTTTTAAAAAAGGGTTTTTTACAGCAGAATGCCTTTCATAAGGAGGATGCCTCCGTTCCTCTGGACAAACAAAGTGAAATGTTGAATTTAATCGTTCATTTGTATGACAAAGCTAAAAAATGCATTGACGCGGGAATACCGATATCCTCAGTCAATAACATTCAACTGTATGATGAGGTTATAAGAATGAAATACAATATACCCAATGACAATCTTGAAGGCATTAAATTATTGGAGACTAAGATTGATAGCTATCATGATGATTTAATTAAAAAATACGCAAGGTGATTTTATGAAAAAAGAATATTTAAGCATTAAGAAGGCCGATGGACCATTGATATTCCTCGAGGGTGTTAAAGAAGCCAAGTATGGTGAAATTCTGGAAATCACTGTTGATGGTGAAAAAAGAATTGGTAAGATTGTTCAAATAGATGAAGCGTTTATTGCTGTCCAAGTCTTTCAGGGGACTTCCGGCATCAGTACATTGAACACATCCGTCAGATTCACAGGTAAATCTTTTGAACTTAGTCTCTCCAAAAACATACTGGGAAGGATTTTCAATGGCATCGGACAACCAGTGGATGGTGGTGGACCTATCTATTCAAAAGAAAAATTCAATATCAACGGCAGGCCTATCAATCCTGTTGCGAGAGCATATCCTAAAAACTACATTAATACCGGAATCAGCACGATTGACGTTTTAATGACCCTTATAAGAGGTCAGAAACTTCCCATTTTTTCAGGGAATGGTCTACCACATAAGGAATTGGCCGCACAAATTGTCAATCAAGCTAAAATCACTGGAGCAGAAGGTGAACGGTTTGCTGTTTGTTTTGCCGGTATTGGTATCACTAGGGACGAAGGCGCTTATTTTATTGATAAATTCGAGAAAAACAACTCCATGCAAAATGTGGTTATTTTTTTAAATTTTGCTGATGACCCTGTTGCAGAGAGAAATAGCGCCCCCAGATGCGCTTTGACAGCTGCTGAGTATCTTGCTCATAATGAAGGTATGCATATACTCGTGGTTATAAGCGATATGACAAATTATTGCGAGGGATTAAGGGAAATATCTTCTGCCAGAGAAGAGGTGCCAAGTAGAAAAGGATATCCAGGGTATCTATACTCCGACTTGGCTTCGCTATATGAAAGAGCAGGAATGATAAAAGGCCAACAGGGTTCCATTACACTTCTTCCAATTCTAACAATGCCAAATGACGATATAACCCATCCAATTCCAGATTTAACCGGGTACATCACAGAAGGGCAGATTGTGTTGTCTAGAGAATTGTTTAATAGTAACATAAATCCACCAATCAGCATATTACCGTCACTTTCCAGACTGATGAAAGATAGTATAGGTGAGGGTTACACGAGAGAGGATCATGCTCCTTTGTCAAACCAACTAATATCCTCCTATGCAAAGGTTCAGGAAACAAGAGCGCTCACGCAGATTATTGGCGAAGAAGATCTTTCAGAGGAAGATAAAAAATACATGGAATTTGGGAGACAGTTTGAAAACTCTTTTGTAAACCAAGGCTTTACAGAAAACAGAGAGCTTGATGAAAGTCTTGACTTGGGTTGGCGGATTCTGTCAATTTTACCTAAGGAAGCGCTAGACAGGATTGATGAAAAAATGATTGAAAAATATTACGGGAAGTGACATTATGGAAAACCTCACACCAACCAAAGCTAATTTAATCAAATCAAAAGCTATGCTGGCATTTGCCCAGAATGGGTATGATTTGCTTGACAAGAAAAGAAGTGTTCTCATCAGAGAAATGATGGGAATGATAGATGAGGTTGAAAAGATTCAAGAGGAGATAGCTGATTATTTTGAGGAAGCATACAATGCCTTGCAAATTGCTGTGATTACAATGGGAATCAACAATGTCAAAGACATCGCTATGACAATACCAAAGGATGAAGATATCAACATCTTGGGAAAGAGCATCATGGGTGTGGAGATACCTTTAATAAGAGACAACACGCCCCCAATCATGCCCTATTATGGTTTCTACCGGACTAATACTGCTTTGGATCTCGTCGTTACTAAAATGAATGTAGTCCAAAAACTGCTCTATAAATTAACTGAGATTGAAAATGCAATATTCAAACTTTCAGAGGAGGTAAAAACAACCGGAAAAAGAGCCAATGCCCTTGATAAGATAAGAATTCCAGAATATAAGGAGATTACAAAACATATTGCGGAAGTCTTAGAGGAAAAAGAGCGAGAGGACTTCTTCAGGCTTAAAAGACTAAATTCAAAAAAAGCCGATAGATAATTTGTTTATTTTAGCCGCCATCAAAAAATCATTTCTGGACAAACCGCCAATCTTGTGGGTAATGAGTTTGATTTTTACACGCCCCCAACCCAACTCGATATCAGGATGATGACCCTCTTCTTCTGCTATTTCGCCAACCTGATTGACAAATTCCAAAGCAGACTTGAAGTCCTTGAATTTAAATGACTTTTCTATTTGCTTTTCTTCCACCAATTGCCATGTCGGTCCGATTTCATCAAGCATTTCCCGGAGCTCATCTCCAACTATCGGCGGTGTTCCGATTGAGCATGGAATACATTTTTCTTTGGATAAATCTTCATTCATTGCAGTTCCTCCTAATAAATTCTTAATATTACTATATCATCTGGCTATGTGTTTATCAACAGGGTTCTTGGGTTCAGGTGGCGTTTGAAACGCCATCTGAAACTTAGAAACCGTTATCCAGGGACTTTACAGTACTTATCTCCCACTTAAAGAAGTGGGAGTCTTAGCACTGTTAGTCATCGGATAAAGTGATTACTTGATCAATATATCTTTCATGGGCTACTTCAACAAGTCTGTTGATAAATGCTGTGAAGTCAAGTCCTTTGTTTTTAGCTGCAATTACAAGAGAACTGTCTCTGTTAAGACCCGGCATCGAGTTTATTTCTAAAACATATGGATTTCCTTCCTTGTCCAACCTAATATCCACCCTGGCGAAATCGAGGCATCCCACCGCATTGTAAGTATCAATTGCTAGTTGTTGGATTTTTACCGTCTCATCTTTTGAGAGTAAGGCCGGGCATATCTTATCAACTTTTCTTCCACTGATATTGTACTTGTCTTCAAATGTGAAGATTCTTGGATCTTCTTTAAAAAGCAGCTCAACGGGTGGTAATGCCACCACAGGGTTGTTACCTAGAAGTCCGACATTTATCTCTCTTCCGTCAATATATTCCTCTACCAGTGTTTGTGTGGTGAAAGCATCAAAAATTGCTTTGACCCCTTTTCGCAACTGAGCTTCGTTAGTGACTTTTCTTAATCCAAGTGAAGATGTCTCATCCTTTGGTTTGACTATCAATGGATATTGCATATCTGCACGCATATCTGAGTCGGATCTCTCCATAACTGTAAATTTTGGTGTCGGCAAACCCTTTTTTTCGATAATTATTTTAGTGACAACCTTGTTCATGGCAAGTGCATGAGTATCAGGTGCTGATCCCACATACGGAATACCCATCATTTCCAATACTCCCGGTATATGCATATACCTGCCTTTTCCCTGAATGCCATAGCATAGATTAAAAACCATTCCAGATATTTGTCCCGAAATGGCAGGGGTCATAAAATGTTCCAGTTTTTCGATTATATGCTTATCCCCTTCGAATGCAAATACCTGATGCCCTCCTTTTGCCAAAGAATTTTTGATGTCATTTATAGTCTCCTGACTGTACTGTTCCTGACATGGTCTACCAAAATGATTGATAACAGCCTGGCTCTCCAAGTTATAAATGACAGCTACTTTCATCTTTATCTCTCCCTGAGTTTCATATTTTCGGTGCTATTAACTGGAACAAGGTGGATTCCAGACAAAATCCTACTTTTTCATAAAACAGCAATACAAATACTTGTTATCATCATTATATCAAAAAACCTAACCTTTGACATCTGTCAGGTCAAAATATATAATGAATCAGGAGGTGTAGAAATGAAATTTGGACATATAGGCATCAAGGTATTGGATATGGAAGACTCACTGGCATTTTATGAGAAGGTATTGCATGCAAAGATTTTAAAGGATTATCAGTACCCTGAGAGCAGATTGGTTTTTCTCGATGTTGGTGGTACTGTTATTGAATTGATTGCAAAGGATGAGAATCAGGAAAGAGAACCGGGTCCAATAGAGCATATCGCCTTCAAGGTTGATTCTTTGACTGATAAGATGAAACTATTAAAAACTCTTGGTATCGAACATTCTCAACCAAGAGTTGTAGGGACTGCGCAGATTATTTTTTTTGATGGTCCTAATAATGAGAAGTTTGAATTTGTGGCTAGGATCTAGAGGGCTTTGAAGGCATTTTCCCTGTACTGATTGGTATATAGGTTGTGATAATGTCCCTTTAATTCCATCAGCTCGTCATGGGTTCCTTCTTCAACGACTTCTCCCTTTTCGATAACCAATATTCTATCTGAGTTTACTATGGTTGATAGCCTGTGGGCAATCACAAATGAGGTCCTCCCCTGGAGAACTTTTTCTATCGCATCTTGAATCATTCTCTCTGTTTGTGTATCAATCGATGAGGTGGCTTCATCAAGAACAAATATTCTTGGATCTGATATAATCGCCCTTGCAAATGATATCAGCTGTTTCTCTCCAGTAGATAATTTGCCTCCGCCTTCTCCCACCTGTGTCTGATAGGACTCAGGGAACTTCATGATAAACTCATGGGCATTGACCAGCCTAGCCGCTTCGATTATCTCTGCCGCTGTTGCATCGAGCTTTCCATACCTTATATTGTCTTCGATGGTTCCACTAAATAGATGCGGTGCCTGCAACACATATCCGATGTTTTCATGCAGCCAGGCGATTGACCTTTTTCGATAATCCACACCGTCTATTTCAATCAAACCCTCTGTTGGCTCATAGAATCTGCAAATCAGGTTTACAATTGTACTCTTCCCAGACCCTGTCTCTCCAACCAGAGCGATACTCTGGCCTTGCTTGACTGACAGGTTGAAGCTTTTCAAAACCTCTTCACCGTTCTTATATCTGAATGAAACATTTTTAAAATCAATGTCTCCTTTCAGTTCTTCCCAATTGAACTTTTTCGGTTCCAATATGGTGCCGTATTTTTCCTGGACTTCAATCGTATCATATATATCCATTTCCTCATCTATCAAGGATATGACTCTCTCCGCGGCGGCTTGTGCCTGTTGAAACTCAGCTATGACACGCGCTACTTCCCTTATAGGCTCGAAGTATTGTGTGGCATATGAAATAAACAACACCAATGTACCATATGTGATTACACCTTGAATGACACTGTTGCCACCCGACCATACTACAAGTCCTATGGCAACACTTGACAGAGTCAAGACTATAGGTAAAAACAGAGCCGAGAAGATGACTGCCCGGATAGATGACCGTTTCATATCTGATGTGATTTCCTTGAACTCATTCAGGTGTTTTTCTTCTCCAACCAATACCTTGGTGGTGATAGCACCTGAAATGCCTTCGCTGAAAGAGCCTGTAATCTTCGAATTGATCTTTCGCACAACACGATAGGCTTCAAGAATCTTTTTCTGAAAGTAAATGCTTAGAATCGCCAATACAGGCACAACTGATAATGTCAATAAAGCCAATCGCAGGTTATATGCTATCATAAAGCCCGCAATGATAATCATCAATGAAAATCCCCATACAATATCAACAATACCCCAGGATATGATCTCCCCCAGTCTTCTGGTGTCTGATGTCATCCGCGCCATTATCCATCCCGTTGGCGTCCTATCATAATACGAGAAGGATAGCTTTTGAAGCTTGTCAAAGGCCTCTTCTCTAATGTCATAGGTCAAATTCATCTCGATTTTTCCTGCTGTTGATATAAAAATGAATATATTAATTGATTGCCATATGATTAACAGGCAGAACTTGAGTATGAAGCTTTCCAGGCCTTCAATATTACCAGGAACGATAAAATCATCAATTGCCCTTTGGGTCATTTGAGGAAATATGGCATCTGCAAGAGCCAGATTGATCATGAAAAATATCAGGATAATCACCAGTTTCTTGTAGCGAATCAGATATTTGAATATCTTTTTCCATATTTTCATATCTATTTTTTTTGAATAGTCTTGTTCTTGAAATTCATAATCCGACATGGTTGTACCTCCTGAATCTACGCCATCTGGATATCCCAGATTCGTTTGTAATAACCTCTCAATGCCATCAATTCTGCATGGGTGCCCCTCTCGGTGATTTTCCCATCTTCGACGACCAGTATATTATCTGCGTCGTAGACAGAAGCTACCCTATGGGAAATGATGAATGTTGTGATGTCTTTCTTTCTCTCTGACAAAGCCTTTCTGATAGCTAAATCTGTTTCCGTGTCCACAGCACTCAAGGAGTCGTCAAATGCAAGGATGGGATAATCATTGACCAATGTTCTGGCTATCGCCAGCCTTTGTTTCTGCCCACCTGATAATGTCACACCTTTTTCACCAACCAGCGTGTTGTATCCTTTTTCAAATTCTTCTATGACCTCATGGACCGAGGCTATTTTAGCGGCTTCATAGATGGAATTTTCAGATTGCCGGCTACTGAAATTGATATTGTCTTTGATGGTTTTTGAAAACAGGAACGGTTCCTGCAAAACAATGCCAATATGCTTTCTAAGCCACTTTTTCTGGATATTTTTGATATCCACGCCATCAATCATGATTCGCCCATCATCCACATCATAAAGGCGTCCCAGCAAATGAATCAGGGAGGATTTTCCTGAGCCTGTCCTACCAATGACCGCTACTGTCTGTCCTTTTTTCACAGTAAATGATACATGGTCCAATACCTTCCGCTCAAAATTATCCGGATATGCAAAGGAAACGTTTTCAAACACAATCTCTCCCTTGATTTCCGGTGTTGTCTCATTCTCTTGGTCAGATTCTATTTCGCCGTCCAGTATTTCCTGAATTCTATCAGAAGATACGATAGCTTTTCCCAAATCCGAAAGAATTCTTCCAAGTTGCCTGATCGGCCAGAGAAGCCTGTATTCATATTGAATGAATACTATGATTGCGCCTAGGGTTATCTCTCCCATATAGGTGAAATAAACACCTGATACCAGCACAAGCCCAATGGATGCAAGTGATATGAAATCCGAAATAGACCAATAATAAGCCAGATACTTGATTAGTCTGTAGGTTTTTTCTGCATATGATTTGTTCTTTTCTTTGAATTTCTCGATCTCGAATTTTTCTCTGGCAAAGGCTCGAACCACTCTAGTGCCATGCAAATTTTCTTGAATCACAGTAGATAATTCAGCTTCTGCTTCATCGGATATCTTAAAGGCCTTTTGGACTTTAATAAAGAATATATAGCCAAAGAAAAAAATGATAGGTGTCAGTATCATAGCCGCAATAGTCATTTTCCAACTTATCTGAAGCATAAAATAAAGTGCGATAACCACCATGAAAATCGCTCTTCCTACCTCCATCAGTTGTATAGATAGAAATCGTCTGACTGTCTCCACGTCAGAAGTAGCTCTTTGCAGCAGATCTCCTGTGTCTGAATTTTTGTGATAATCAAAGGGCATCTGCTGGATATGATCGTAAACCCTATCTCTTATGTTTTTCGCGATATCTTCAGACGCCTCCGCTGACAACCTGTTGGACAGGAATAGAAACAAACCATAAATCGCAGTAACGACAATGATTGCAAGTCCGCCAATCCATAGATTGCTACGTACATATTCCCTGCCCCCCGGCATCTGAATGATTCTTTGAATAAGTAAATGATCTGAAGGCAGTTCTCCAATAAATGAGTCCACAACCATCTGAATGATAACTGGCACCATCAAAGAAAAACCTACTGAGACACCCATAAATATAATTGCAAGAATATATTTTCCTCTATTGTTTCTCATGAAATGCCATAGTTTGTTAAGTTTTTTCAATTCTTCACCTCTATAATTATCTATCAAAATGCAAAAACCGCAGGGTTGCCCTGCAGTATAGAACTTAAAAACCGCAGGATTGTTTCAACAGCCTGCGGTCAAATATTATCAAATATTGCTTTGATCTTACTTAATACCAATATTCGGAGGCTGTGTAAACAGATTAAAAACAGTCGCACTGATGTCTTGTGCTGTTCTTGCATATGAAATTTCCATAGCTTGCATGTGTAATTTAATCATTTTTATCCTCCTTTTTATTTTTCCATAATCAGAATAATACGCTCTAATTACATTGTCAACAATTATCAGAATAATACACTCTAATTACATTGTCAATAATCAATCAGGGTTTGTCTGTCATTTTGATTAGATGACAGCTAATGCCTTCAGCCTTAAGTAGATTATCAATGGGCTGATTGTTGATTATATCATACGCATGGTTTGACGATATAGGTATTTCTTTTGTTCCGTTAGAGGCATTTACAACGCATAGTATTCTTTCATTATCATATGCCCTGATGAAGCTAAAAACGCCATCCTTACAGATGTAAGGTTGCCAATCGCCTTTTTTCAATGAGTCCAGTCTATTTCTCAGTCCAAATATATTTCGGTACCATTCAAGCAACTCCAGGTCTTCCTTCCCCCAAGGGTAGGGTTTTCTGCAATATGGATCTCTGAATCCCTGCACACCAACTTCATCTCCGTAATAAATGCATGGAATTCCTGGAAATGTTGCCTGTAAAAACGACAGAATTTTCAGTCTCCTAGAGGCAAGCTGATATTGTTCCACCGTTAGTTCGTATTCAAAGGCATCAATATCCTCTATCTTATACTCTGCCGGCGCTTCTCCAAGTATGGTCAATACTCTGACTGTGTCATGGCTACCAATCAGATTCATGCAGGAATAAAAGTATTCACGTGGATAATTCTCATACAGAGACATCATGTTTTTCAACACATCAGCAGCATCCATGTCCCCTAGCACAAACTTGATAAAGGCTTCCTTGAAGGGGTAATTCATCACTGAATCCAGTTCATTTCCCAGGAAATATTTTCGAAGATTACCATAGCTTACCTTGTTGGAAGCGTCTTCCCAAACCTCGCCGAGGATAATGCTGTCTTTATCTGTGGCTTTACTCTCTTTACTGATCAGTTCAATAAATTCATCTGGCAACTCATCCGCAACGTCCAACCGCCATCCTTTTATGCCTCTTTTGATCCAACGTTTGACAATGCTGTCTTTTCCAGTCACGATATAGTCCAGATAGGTAGGATGCATTTCCCTGACATTTGGCAGACTGAGGTTTTTCCACCAGCTGTCATAGTCCAGTGGATAGTTGATGAAATCAAACCATTCATAGTAGGGTGACTCCTTAGATTGAAATGCACCTACCGTAGGATATGTGCCTCTTCTGTTAAAATATTTACTGTCACTTCCAACATGACTGAAAACGCCGTCCAGTATTACATTAATTCCATTGTCTTTACATACCTTTATGAAGTAGTCAAAATCCGCTTCTTTGCCAAATCCTGGATCGAGCTTTTCATAGTCTGCAGTATCATACTTATGATTGCTGTTGGCTTCAAAAATTGGGTTTAGATATAAGACAGATATGCTAAGTCTTTTCAGGTAATCGATTTTCTCCGTGATGCCCTTGATATTACCACCGTATATATCCCAATAAAGAATATGTCCTTTGGGGTCTTTGATATAGTGGTTTTTATCATGCCAGTTTGTATACTTCACAAAGCCTGTCCGATTCTTGTATAGGTCTTCCTCTCCGCTGTTGTTGAAACGATCGACGAAAATCTGATACATGAGACCTTCCTTGTACCAGTCAGGGACTTTTATATCTTTTTTATGAACCGTAATCTGAAAGGGTACTGGATTATTTTTGTAGACATAGCTTTCTCCACCCAATTTCTCCGGATTGTTTCCCACGTATAGAGTCCCCCAACCGTTGACTGCCTCAATATGGTAAAACATGACACAAGGCTCTGCAGGTGCCTCAAAAATAACCCTATGGATGTTATAATAATCCATTTCAGCTACTATTTCCATCGGGTGAGCATGGCTTTTTTCGTCACAATAGGTTATCAGATTACAGGTCAGATGGTCTTCCTTGGTAGTTTTTATCTTGATTTCAATGTTTGATCCAGTCTCAACGGCACCAAATGGCGTTTTATGCTCTGGCATCTGCGAATTGTATATTAGTTCCATTCAATTATCCTTTAATCAGCTTGTCGTATATTTTGATGTATTGATTGGCTGACAAACTCCAATCAAATTTTGACTTGAAGGTATTGGCAACCAATTTGTTCCATGAATCACGGTTTTTCCTGAAAAGACAAACTGCTCTATTTAGCTCTGAAAGCATTTCATGGGCATTGTATGAATTGAAGACAAATCCATTTCCTTCACCTGTGATAACATCGAATTTTGTGATAGTGTCATTCAACCCTCCGGTTCTTCTGACTAAAGGAACCGCCCCATACTTAAGCGCTATAATCTGTGTCAATCCGCAAGGTTCTACTCTCGAAGGCATCAGAATGATATCACTTGCAGCATAAATCTTTGATGCTATGGCAGAATCGAATTTGATATTGACTGATACAGTGTCAGGAAAGCTATTGTGTATATGTCTGAATACATCTTCATATTTTTTATCTCCAGTGCCGAGTACAACAAGGTTGATTCCAAGCTTCATAATTTCATAGATTACTCCTGTAATCAGGTCAATGCCTTTCAGCTCATCCAATCTGGAAACAATACCAACTAATGGCTTGTCCTCGTCGTATTTCAAATCAAGCTCACTCATGAATTTTCTCTTGTTTTCGTTTTTCTTTTTGATGGATTTAGTATAGTTAACATAGAGATTGGTATCCGTCTGAGGATTATTGGTGTTATAATCTATGCCATTTAAGATGCCTGTTATTTTAAGTTTGTTACTTTTTATGACCCCCTCAAGTCCTTCTCCATAATATTCATATTCCAGCTCTCTAGCATAGGTCGGGGATACGGTGGTCACCCAATCTGCGTTGTAGATGCCTGCTTTCATCATATTGGTATCACCTTTGAATTCTATGTCACTGGTAAGATCTTCCTTTTTTAATCCAAGGATATCCATGATTGTATCTTCACCATAAACCCCCTGATACTTGATATTATGGATGGAAAGTATTGTTTTTATTTGTCTATAATGGGTTCTGTATTGTTTTTCAAGTAAAAATGGAATGATGGCCGATTGCCAGTCATTACAGTGGATGATATCCGGCCAGAAATCAAATTTAGGAACAAAGTCCAGAACCGCCTTTGAAAAGAATAGGTATCTTTCCGCTTCGTCATAATAACCATATAGCCCATCCCTGTCAAAATAGTAGTTATTCCCTACAAAATAATAAACGACATCATTCAGTGCTAGTCTGCTTATTTCACTTTTCTGATGTCTCCAGTTCATTTCAACCTCAAAGTTGCCGATCACTTCCATTTTTTCTTTGTAGCTTTCATGTATATTTCGATAAAGAGGCATTATAACCCTTATATCGACGCCTTTTTGCTTTAGAACCTTTGGAAGGGACCCGGCAACGTCTCCCAGACCACCACTTTTAACGAAAGGGGCTGCTTCAGATGTAACATATAATACTTTCATATGGGTATCCTCCTTTAAATGACCGAATTCTTCTTGATAATCAGTGGCTCCTTTACTGTCCCCACCAATATCTTATTGTTGCCTATTTTAACATATTTATCTAAAACTGCATTGACAACCATGCTGTTTTCACCAATAATACACTGCTGCATAATTACACAGTTTTTTACCTTTGCACCTTCTTCAATTTTAGCCTCCCGAAAAATAATACTATTTTCAACTTGACCTTTTATATTGGTACCACTGGCAACCAAAGAATTTTTAACCTCCGAATTTAGATTGTATTTTGCTGGATGATTATCTTTTGCCTTGGTATAAATCTTTCTTTCACTGTGCAGCAGTTCTTTCTGTATTTCCATATTCAGCATATCCATAGAGCAATCAAAATAGGATTTGATGGAATTGATGATCTTAACGTAACCATTCAGATAGTAACCGGCCACTTTCAGTGCATTCAAATTATCTTTGATAATATCAATTAAATCAATACTACCGGTCATTTTAACGTTTTGTAGGATATCCAACAGTATTTCCTTCCTGATCACTAAGGTATCTACAAAAACATTGGAATCTGTTTTTCTTTTGTCAGCACTATATACGATTTCTTTGACCATTCCGCATTCCGTATTCAAAATGACTTCTTTATTGAGTATTTGCCCCTGATAATCTCTTTTAAACACCATGGTGATATCGGCATCCTTCTTTTGATGAAAATCCATCGCCTCTGTCAGGTCAAAGTTATAGATTATGTTGCATCCGCAAATAACAAAATTTTCAACTTCCTTGTTTATTTTTGTGAAAAATGCCTCGTTATCGATAAAATCCTGAAGATTAATTCTTGTTATCTCACCAATTTTTACATTTCTGCCACCATGTAGGATGGCAAGGTCATTGCTTTTTGCGCTCAAGTTCCATTCCTCGCCTGATCCCAGGTGATCAACCAGGGATCTATAGAGGTATGACCCTATGACTCCTATATTGTTGATGCCTGAATTGACCATATTGGAGAGTGCAAAATCTATTAGTCTGTATTTGCCACCTATTGGTACCGTATGGATACTTCTATGGTTGACCAATTCACCAAGGTTACTTTGATTGGGACTATTGATTATAATACCAACTACGTTTCTCATAATGTTACCTCCCCCTTAAGCTATTACCAGAATTTCATTGCTATCCACACTTCCGTTGACAGTATCTTTTGCTATGGTTACATTTTCTCCAACGATTACCTTTTCAACAATCGCGCCGTCTTCTATAACAACCTTGCTAAATAGTATTGAATCCCTGACAACAGCATTTTTGCCAATGGTCACCTCGTAGGACAGTATAGAGTTTGAAACCTTTCCTTCTATCAGGCATCCGTCACAAACCAAGCTATTGGATATTTCAGCGTCAACTCCAACATAGTGGGGTTGTCGGTTCCTGTTGTTCGAGTACACTCTCATTACCTTAGAGGCTAAATCCAATGCTGAATCTGATTTAAGCAGATCCATATTGGCTTTATAGTAGCTGTCGATGGTTCCAACATCCTTCCAATAGCCATCAAATAGATACGAATAGATTGATTTACCCTCAGCGATCAGTGTTGGGATAATGTTTTTCCCAAAATCATGCTCTGAGGATTTATCACTGGCATCCCTAACCAAAATCTCCTTCAATACTTCCCACTTAAATATATATACCCCCATGGATGCCATATTGTTTTTCGGTTTTTCCGGCTTTTCATCGAACTTTATAATCCTCATATCCTGGTCAACATTAGTAATGCCAAATCTAGTAGCTTCCTCCCACTCCACTTCCATGACAGAAACCGTCAAATCGGCATTTTTCTCTTCAGTGAAATCAAGCATCTTGGAGTAATCCATCTTATAGATATGATCTCCTGATAGAATCAGAACATATTCCGGATCATACATGTCTATAAACTCGATATTCTGATAAACGGCATCGGCTGTATTTTTGTACCAGTTTCCACCTTCCTTGTCCATATATGGTGGCAATATATACACGCCTTGGTCTAGTTTGTCCAAAGCCCAAGAACTGCCTGTTCCGATGTATCTGTTCAGTAAAAGAGGCTTATATTGAGTCAGTACACCAACCGTATATATATTTGAATGAAAGCAGTTGCTTAGGCTGAAATCGATAATTCTATATTTCCCCCCAAACATAACACCGGGTTTTGCATTGTTGTTTGTCAAATCCTTGAGCCTGCTCCCCTGTCCTCCTGCCAACAGCATTGCAATGCATTTTTGGTTGCTCATTTCATTACCCCCTAGTATAATAATGTCATAGCCATTAGCTATGCAAAGTACTTAATTTCTAAACAAAAGTTGAACAAGGAGTTTTTCCTACATCTAGTCTTTCAACTTT
>LGGM01000115.1 GCA_001509345.1 Clostridiales bacterium 38_11 | reverse complement strand
TTTTATGATTTTCTGGATATCCATAAAAATGACTGGCATCTGAACATCCTCGCCATAAGCAGTCATCTCGTTCGTATACCGCTCAAAATCCTTGAAATCCATGTAGAATGCCTGGCTTAACAGATCGTTCGAACTTAGAATCATTTTCCCGCTATCCATATAAAACCCCAGATTAAATGCTGGTTCTTGCTGGTAGTTTAAGGATAGCAGTCCCTCTATCAGTGGAGTTTCAATATTAGTACTGTTATATCTGATGTTGTAATTAAAATCCACTTCCCGCAGTATTTCAGCCATTCCAATCATAGATGGATCAGTTGGATCAATGTCAATGGTAAAACTGAGCATCATATCAGCTTCTTTTACTTCTCCTTGCTTGGACAATGAAGCCTCAAACTTTTCAAAGGCGCTCATTTCTGTTAAAGAATTTTCTTTGTTTGAAAACACATAAATACCGGTTATAACCAAAGCAACTGCCACTACCACTATAATAGCAATTTTTGTCTTTCTCATACTGTATATCCTCCCTTGAAATTCTGCTATTCATACTTGCGTTTTTATTCCATTCCATTCTATAACATTAATAATGATTATTAAAGTGGAAATTCATCATTTAATTATCCTATAACAAAACTTCCAGCGTAAACAAGTTATCAGTGCTGCTTATTTTATAGTAGCCATTATATTTTTCAACAGTTGTTTTGATATTTTCCAGCCCTCTTCCATGGAGTATGTCACTTTTCTTCGACGTCACTATTTGATCGCCAATAATTCTCAATCCACCTTCAAAAGTATTCGTTATCTTGAACTTGAGCTTATTGAGCTCATAGTTCATATACAATTCAATACTTCGGTCTGACGGGATCCTTTCACACGCCTCTATGGCATTGTTTAAAGCGTTGGTGACAATAATCGTCAAGTCGACGTCTGCTATTGGCAGGATTTCAGGAATATTGACATAATGTTCAAATCTAATATCCATCGCATTGATAGTCCTCTCCTTATAGTTCAAAATTGCTCGGATCAGTTTGTTATCGGTACGTATCTTAGTGCCGACATGCTGTTCTTGAGACAACAGCTGATTCGCATATAACTCAGCTGCCGTAAAATCTCTGTTGTTGAGCAACGCCCCTATAGTTTCCAAATGTGCTATATAATCATGTCTATTGGTACTCATTATTTTCAAAACCCTGTTAATTTCATCCATATGCTTCAATTGATTTTCGTATTCCTTTTTTAGACTATTCCATTGTAACTCCTTTCTTTCCTGTTGAATTACTTTAAAGGCAAGGTTGATGACTAAAATGCTCAAAACCGTAATGATTAGCAAAGCTATAATAGCATAAAAAAACTCGGGACTGTTGAGCAATTCCGCATCTAGATAAAAATTTATACTTAGAAATGTCAATACAACGTTGATAAAAACAACTATTAATGTAACTATTGAGAAATAAGACACCTTAATTTCCGCATAAGATAAAAAATTTCCTATCATATAAGCCGGTAAGATCACCAATACTTTGCTTGTGATCTTGTAAATGATCCGATGATATCCAGGCATCATCAAAGTGTTTGCATTCACATCTAGCGCATAGGAATAAAAAACTACTGAAACATTTGCAATTATTGTAATCATTAAAGTGGCCAAACCAAAACTGATCAATAGATTAAATGATTTAATATTATAGAATGTTTTTATTACAAAAAAGAGAACAAGAGCAGGCATCAATGTAGCAATTATGTCATACTGACCTATATTATTGCTCAATATGGTCGCAACAAACCCGATGATAGTTATTGTCATCATCAAAAGATAAAAATTGTCGCGTTTTTTTGGAATATTTCGGGTGCTAATGTAAAAGACAATAAAAAGATCAAATAGTCTGGCCGCAAACTCAAAAAAGAATAATCCCTCATGTAACTCGTTCATATGCAATCCTTTCAACTAGAATAGTTTGATTGAGTCTGATTATATAACAAATAAGGCACTAAAAAAAGCACCTTTCAGTCAAAGTGCTGTTTTTAGGTTAATCCCGACAAATCTATTCACCAATTACCATTTATGCTCATGTTAATTATATAACAAGAGAGAACTTTTTTCAATATGTTTGGCGCGAACAACCTAACAACGGGCGTAAACGACATTGATATTATAAATTAGGCCATTTATATAATTTTTAATATTGCTTTATCTATGGATTCTTTATATTTTCTGCCAATTGGAATCATTGTATCTAGATTCTTCATCTTGATCTGATGCGTGTCAATGTATTGTATCTTATAATGATTAATCATAAAACTCTTATGGCATCTCAGAAAGAAGCCTGGTTCCAATAAACTGTCGAGATGGTTCAAAGTCATGACAGGATTCAGAACACTTCTGTCCGTCAGATAAAAGTATACCCGTTTACCTATCTTTTCAAAATAAATGATATCGTCATAGGGTATCTTATGATTCTCATAACCATCATCAATAGTGATTGACAGTTTATCCCTGATGAAATACCTTGACTTGACAATATTAATACCTCTGATCAACATTTTTTCGAAAAACTGCTTTTCAATAGGTTTAACAACATAGTTAAAAGCAAATAGCTCATATGCCTTGGATGTGAAATCCGGATAAGCCGTAACGAAGATAATTAAGATATTATCATCATTTTTCCTGATAGTTTCAGCAATTTCAACTCCATTAACCTTATCACCAAGATCAATATCCAAGAAAACCATGTGATACCTATTTTGTCTGTGCAAAACCAGCGTCTCCTCACCGGTCACTGCTTTGTCTATGATTAGGTTGTTATTGTATTTGATGCCAAATTCTCTAATGTGATTGGTTAGTCTGTCCAATTGATATCTATTGTTATCGCATGCAAGAATCCTGATATCCATGAAGACCTCCATATTATAAACTGCCTAAATGTTCTTTGGCTATGGTTTTATTTAATAGATCCAATACGGCTAAGGCGGCTCGTTCCATGATGACATCCCTGCTTCCGGGATAATTTATTTTTTTAACAGTTGTTCTTCCTTTATAATATACTGCTATATAAACCAACCCAACCGGTTTATCCTCGGTTCCACCTGTTGGTCCAGCTATGCCTGTGGTAGAGAGGCCTACATCCGCATTTGATCTTAGAGCGGCTCCTGTAGCCATTTCCTCAGCGGTCTGCGGACTCACTGCTCCATACTTCAGTAAGGTATCTTCCTTGACATCTAGGGATTCAATTTTTGATCGGTTGCTATAAGCAACAAAACCCTGACGGAAAGATTCCGAAATTCCGGGATAGCTGATCAGTTTAGCTGATACCAAACCTCCCGTGCAGGATTCGGCAACTGCAATCGTCAATTTATGTTTTAACAGCATTTTTGCGGAGTGTTCGCCAACATCCACCGTTTCAGATTGATAGATATAACCTGCCAATCTTTGAAGCAGTTCATTCTCTATTGGTATGATAAGCCCTTCAGCCTCAGATTTGCTCATTGCTTTTGCAGTCACTCTGACCAATACCCTTCCATTTCCGGCAAAGGTGGCTATTGTAGGGTTTGTCTGTTTCTCAACCAGGTCCATAATCATGGACTCTGTTGTTGATTCTCCCAGTCCTGTCACAACGTATTTCCTGCCAACTATCACGCCTTCAGAGTATCTCATCAGGTATGGAATCACAAGCTCTTCGAACATCGGCATCACCTCTTTGGGTGGTCCCGGAAGCAAAACAGCTATCTTACTGTTTTTTTCCAGCAGACATCCGTTAGCCGTTCCAAACGAATTATGCAGTATTATAGATCCCTCAGGAAAATAAGCCTGCCTGATATTGCTTTCCGGCATATCTTTTTTTAGCCGCTGATAAATCTGTTTGACATGTGTATGGCTATCTTCATCATAAACCATTTTTAACTGGTGATATTTTGCGAGTATTTCTTTTGTGATATCATCCTGAGTCGGTCCCAATCCACCAGTGCATATGACAATGTCAACCCTTTCGAAAGCAAGTCTGAAAGCTTCTTCCATCCTAGTGTGGTTGTCCCCAACGACAGAATGATAATAAACATTGATCCCTATTTCCGCCATTTTTTTTGATATGTATTGCGCGTTGCTGTTGACAATATCTCCATGGAGAATCTCGGATCCAAAACATAAGATTTCCGCATTCATGCTGTCACTTCCTCTTTTTTATGCTCTCTGAAATTAGTATATAAAGTGTTTTTATACATTTGATTATATCATATTCTAATCCATTTTTAATGCAATAAGGATTTAAATTTTGTTGTTTTTTATATATAAT
>LGGM01000114.1 GCA_001509345.1 Clostridiales bacterium 38_11 | reverse complement strand
AATATATGTACATTGCCATTATAATACAAACTAATGATTTTGCAAATGATTTTCATTAACAATAAGCAGAGATTTCTTTTTTATACGCCAAATACTTTTCCGATAGCATGATGGACTTATTCCTTGGTCTATCAAAGTCTATTACCAGCTCATGAAGGACATGCCCCGGCCTTTCGCTTAAGACATAGATGTGGTCAGATAGAAATATGGCCTCATCAACGTCATGGGTGATAAACAGCACCGATTTCTGATAGTTCTGCCAAATATTCAAAAGCCACTCCTGCATTCCGGTCCTAGTCATAGCATCCAACGCGCCAAAGGGTTCGTCAAGGAGCATGATCGTGCTATCGACAAGAAAGGTTCTGAGCAATGAAGCCCGTTGCCTCATACCTCCCGAAAGCTGGTTGGGATAGACCTGTTCAAAACCGGTCAATCCAAATTCGTCTATATGTCCAGAAGCCAATGCCAGACTTTTCTCTCTCGAGAAGCCTTTAATCTCGAGAGGCAGAATGACATTATCGATGATCTTCCTCCAAGGCATCAGGAGATCCTTTTGCTGCATATAGCTGATGGTTTCTTCGGAATCTTTGACAGGAAGGTCATTTATCAGAATTTCTCCCTGAAATGAGCTCTCAATCTTTGCTATCAATCGAAAGATAGTGCTTTTACCACAGCCACTGGGCCCGATGATTGACACAAACTCCTTGTCATTCAACACAAGACTGACATCATTTAGTGTATCCAGCCTCTTTCCCTGATCCATCATATAGGTTTTTGATACATTTTTAAGAACAACCCGTGGTACCATCTTATCACGTCCTATTGTTGCAAAAAGTCATTGGTAAATGCCTTCTCAGATTCAACCTGGTTTGTTATGAATCCGTTTTCAAACAGCCAGTCTGTATATCTGTCCCAGGTCTGTTCGTTTTGATATCCCCAGTATTCGGCATCATCAACATACTTGGTTGACAGGAATACCTGACTTGCTTTGACCAATTCAGCATCCAGCTCAGGTGCGCTATTGAGAAGGATCAGCGCTGCGTCTTCAGGATTCTCCACAGTAAATTCATATCCTTTTGCAAGTGCTCTCATAAATCTCTCAACCAAGTCCCTGTCCTCTGCGATGAGACTCTCACTGGTTATAATGACTGGAGTGTAGTAGTCAAAAACTTCGGCCTCCTGTCCAAGATCTATATAATTGACATCAAAACCTTTAAGCCCGGCTTCGATAACGGACCAGCCCTCATAGACCCAGGCAAAATCAACCTGTCCTGTCTGGCTGGCTGCAAAGAAATCTATATCACCGATGGTGACTATATCAACCAGATCGACATCAGCGCCATCCTGTTCCATCAGATAGGCCAATGTCGCTATTTCAATAGGTGATCCCCAACCGCCGTATTTTTTACCCTCGAAGTCTTTAGGAGACAATATTCCTTTATCCTTGAGAGACATAAATCCGGAGGTGTTGTGCTGAATGACAGCAGCAATGGAGACTACGGGAATTCCCTCGGATCTGGCGAAGGTCACGCTCTCCTGATAGCTTACGCCAAACTGGGCGGAGTCTGATGCAACAAGTTGTTCGGCTGTGCTTTCTCCCGGTTGAATAATCTCAATTTCAATGCCTTCTTCATTAAAATAACCTTTATCCTTGGCGACGTAGACGCCTGTGTGATTGGTGTTTGGAAACCAATCCAATGTGAAAACAACTTTGTCAGGTTCACTCTGTGACGGTGTTTTAGTTTGACAACCCGCCAATGTCAATAAAATGGTTGCTATCAGTATTGATGTTATTATTTTTTTCATTTCAGACTCCTTCTTTCATTTGACCACGGCATAGTCTTTCTGCCTATGGTATCTATTATGGCGACAAATATTAGTGTTATTGCGATGATGAATAAGATAACGGCAAACAGAGCCGGTGTTCTATAAGATTTCATAACCCTTGTCATAAATATTCCCAAGCCTTCCTGAGCACCAACCCACTCGGACACCACAGCACCCATGACACTATAGGTAGCTGCTATTCTCAGGCCTGCAAAAAACGAGGGCATAGAAGCCGGCAGCTTGCACTTCAAAAAAATCTGGGATTCACTGGCGTTCATAGTCTTCATCAAATCAATCAGTTCAGGATCCACAGATGCAAGGCCTTCGGTCAGGCTGACGGCTATAGGGAAAAAGCACACCAGAACCACAACAATGATCTTCGGCATCAAGCCAAATCCAAACCAGATCATCATAAGCGGTGCGATTGCCATGATCGGTACGGTCTGTGTAATGACCATCATAGGATACAGCAGGTCTTTGATATACCTGTATCTATCCATGGCAATGGATAAAACCACACTCAGAAATAGTGCAATGCCAAAGCCCGTTAGCACTTCAATCACCGTAATTCGCGCATGCATCAACAACAATGGAAAAGAATTGATCAGCTCCAAACAGATTACGTAAGGGGATGGTAAAATATAATCCGGCACATTCAAGATTGAAGTCATAAACTGCCACAGTAAAAGGATTCCTACATAAAACAAGGGTATTGATGCCTTTTTCATCACCGCTTCATTATCTGTACTTATAAGTTTTTTCATCCATCGTCACGCCCTTCGGAGAATAATCTATCTTGACAAAAGATAGCACTCTGACAGCGCCTTCATTGACGCATATTTCCTGAGCTTTTTCCACTATTTGTAGCAACTCGGAAAGCTCGCCTTCCATGGTAGTCTCCATGGGTCCAACTTCATGCTTGATACCTGTGCTTTGAATGAACTCGATGACCTTATCCACAACTGGATAAATGTCTTCCAAATTTGGAATTTTTGGAACGATTTGCAAACTCAGATTGATTGTTGGCATTTTTAGCCTCCTCTTTTTTTTAGATAAAAAAACAACTGCCGATCTGGTAGTTGTCATTGTAGGTATTGGGTTGTTATTTTTTATTGAAAGAAGCTCCCTACGCTGGCATTATCCAGATCAGGTAAATGGTCAGAATAGTATCAATTCGATCTCAGCCAATCCTTTGGCTCCCATGTCCTAACTGAATTATATAGCAGTAGGTATACAGATGTCAAGACCAACTACTAAATCCTGGCTACTCCTGAATCTCTTGCAGCCTGTCTGACCGCTTCAGCTACTTTCTCCATGTAACCTTTGTCAAAAGCCAAGGGAAGAATACAGTCCACACTCAGCTTGTCACCGACAGCGTCTGCCAGCGCCAATGCAGCGGCCATCTTCATTGGCTCATTGATATCAGATGCTCTAACATCCAACGCGCCTCTAAATATACCCGGGAAGGCCAATACATTGTTGACCTGGTTTGGGAAGTCAGATCGTCCGGTTCCGACGATAAATGCCCCTGCCTCTTTGGCCAGATCAGGCATGATTTCAGGCAGTGGATTCGCCATCGGTAGAACAATTGATTTTTTATTCATAGACGCCACCATCTCTTTTGTGACAACATCAGGTGCCGAAACGCCTATAAATATATCCGCTCCTACCATAGCGTCTGCTAGGGTACCGTCTTTGTTGCTCCTGTTGGTTGTGTCTGCCAGTCCCTGCTTGAACGGATCCAGGTTTTTTCTGTTTCTGCTGATAATACCTGTCCTGTCACACATGAAGATATCTTTAATCCCTAGGCTGATCAACAGCTTGGCAATGGAGTTTCCAGCAGCGCCGGAGCCATTGATGACGGCAGTGGCATCCTCTATCTTTTTGTCTGCCAGCTTCAACGCATTGATGATAGCAGCTGATGTGACAACAGCCGTTCCATGCTGGTCATCATGGAATACAGGTATGTTCATTATTTTCTTAAGTTTTGCTTCTATCTCAAAGCATCTTGGTGCCGCGATGTCTTCTAGATTGATACCGCCGAATACCGGTTCCATCATCTTGACGATTCTGACTATCTCATCTGGATCTGTCGTATCCAGACAGATAGGAAATGCATCCACATTGCCAAATTCCTTGAACAGCACGCATTTACCTTCCATAACAGGAATAGATGCTGATGCTCCTATGTCGCCAAGGCCTAGCACTGCTGTTCCGTCTGACACAACAGCAATGAGATTCGACTTTGATGTGTAGTCATAAACCTTGCTTGGGTCCTTATGTATTTGTCGGCAGGGCTCAGCCACGCCAGGTGTGTAGGCAGTTGACAAATCATCCTTGGTTTTAACAGGTACCTTGCTGTTGACAGTGATCTTACCCACCAGTCTTTTGTGCAGATCCAATGCCATTTGGTTATAGTCCATTTTATTACCTCCAATTCTATCCTGATTGATTTTTATATAGCTCTATCTT
>LGGM01000113.1 GCA_001509345.1 Clostridiales bacterium 38_11 | reverse complement strand
CAATATTCTTAGCTAAATCTTTTTTGTGTTCCAAATTACCTTGTCTCCATATCATGATCCTTTGGGCTTGTGGCGAACCTGCGCCATGCATAGATTCTGTTCGATAGCCTACTGCAGCAGTGCCCAATGTCAGATTTTCTATCAATCTTAGTACTTTAGCTCTGTCCAATGTAGGTACATCTGATTTACCTCTGAAAAACTTCTCGCATACGGGACCTAATTCAGGGTGCATAAAGTCTTTTTCTGATGGCATAGTAACCATTAGTCCACCGGCAATATCTTCTGCCAGACGGGTCATTTCATATGGGAACCTAGTGACGTTTTGCTTACAGACATTAGCTAGCAACATGTCGATTTGATAATTACCTGCCTCTGTAGGATATCCTTCCGCAGAACATGCAATACCACAACTGTACAGTGTTTCGTTTAGATGCATCATTTCGATTAGTTTGTCTTTTATATGATTAACTTTTGGTACGCCGTTGTACTCTGATGCCAAGGCAGCAGCTCCAATCAATACATCTCCAACACCTACCTTGCATCCACCATAGCTTTGTCTGTGGTAGCCTGCAAATCTCTCTACTAAGACACCGGCAAATTCGGTCTCTCCATTTAGGAAAATCCTGTCATTAGGAACAAACACATCGTCAAACACTACCAAAGCTTCTTGTCCGCCAAACTCACTGTTACCAACATCTATTGTTCCACCTTCTAGTTTTCTAGTATAACAAGACTGTCGGCCATAGATCATATAAATTCCTTTTGAACCGGTTGGCACAGCAAAGGAAACAGCATAATCCTTATCTTCTGGTCCCATGGCTATAGTCGGCATGACTAGGTGTTCGTGCGAGTTGATACTACCCGTCTGATGGACTTTAGCGCCTCTGATTACAATGCCGTCTTCTCTTCTTTCCACTACCCTTACATACATGTCAGGGTCCTCTTGCTTACTTGGAGATAGACTTCTATTTCCCTTTGGATCGGTCATAGCACCATCGACTGTCCAGTCATTTTCTTGAACCAGTTTCATATACTCAATAAAGTTCTTAAAGTATGAAGTACCGAATTTTTTGTCGATATCGTATGTGGTGCTATAGACTGCATTGAAGGCATCCATTCCAACACATCTTTGGAAACATGATGCGGTCTTCTGACCTAATAATCTTTGCATCTTAACTTTCTTGACTAAGTCTTCAGTGCTTTGGTGGATATGACAAAACCTGTTGACCTTTTCTCCCGTAATATTGGATGTAGCAGTCATTAGATCCTCGTAAAGTGGATCATGGGCTAAATCGTAAGTCATAGCAACAGAATTGATTGATGGTCTGATGATAGGATGATCTACAAAATTTTCAACCAACTCTCCAAGCATATAAACTTTCACATCAAGATTCCTTAAACTTTCTATGTACTGCTCTTTTGTCATTAGTGCCATAATAATCTCCTCCTGGTAATTTAATAAAAGATTGGCCATCTTTCTATTTTGGTGCATTAACGCAACAATCAATCCTCATACTTCTGTCTTTTCCTAACAAAGGTAGAAGCATCAATGCCTAGCGCTTTAGCGGCATCTCTTACATTTCCATATTCATTAAATGCTCGGTTAATCATTCTTTCCTCCACATGATTAAGGGCTTGTTTGAGGGGAACTATCTGATTAGGTTCCATCATAACTTTATCATTGCTTTTGCATTGAATCTTATCAGGCATGTCATCATCAGTTATTTCATCACTTTTTGCTGTCACAACAACGCGTTCAATGATATTTTTTAGTTCCCTCACATTTCCTGGCCATTCATAATTTAACAGACAACTGTTGGCAGAGTAAGTCAAACTTTTGTTCATATTGTATTTTTTGTTAAATTGATCAATAAATAAGAAGGCTAATGGCAAAATGTCTTTTTTCCTATCCCTTAAAGGTAGGATTGTTATGGGAACGACGTTTAAGCGATAAAACAAATCGCCTCTGAAACTACCCTCATACACCATTTGCTCTAAGTCTTTATTGGTGGCTGCTAATATTCGGACATCTACTCTTATGGATTTTGTGCCTCCAATTCTCTTTATTTCCTGCTCTTGCAATACTCTCAATAGTTTTACTTGCATAGAAAAAGGTAGCTCTCCAATCTCATCCAATAATAATGTTCCTCCCTCCGCTACTTCAAAAAGACCAATTTTCCCTTCGTTGGAAGCCCCGGTAAAAGCACCTTTTTCATACCCGAATAGCTCGGATTCTATAAGATTGGCTGGGATAGCGCCACAGTTGATTTTAACAAAAGGGCCATCCTTCCTTAAACTATTACGGTGTATCAGTTTTGCTATTTCTTCTTTTCCTACACCGGTCTCTCCTAATATCAGTACTGTCGTATCTACACGGGCAATTCTCTGGGCTAGTTCTAATACCCTCATGTTATTTTCATCTTCTACTACCAGGTGTTCGCTCTTTGCCATCTGAAGCTTTAACTCTTCAATAGTCGAATAATATTTTAAAGCTAATTCTCGATTTTTGTTGAGTTCTGTTCTTAAATCCGCAAGTTCTGTTACATCTCTAACATTTGTGACCACCATAGTAATTTGATTTTTCTTGTCAAATATCGGATTTCCTGTTACCAAAGCTTTTTTTCCTGTTTTGAATTCCTGCGAAATAGTGGTCACTTTCCTTCTTTTTAAAACCAGCAACGTTACTGATTCGGATAATACTTGATCGTCCACCAAATCCTGCATATATTTTCCAATCATATCATATCGGTTAAGTCCGGTAATTCTTTCATATGCTTTGTTTATCTTTATGGTTTTAGCATTGCCATCAGTGATATAGATGCCATCATAGGAAGATTCAATAATTGATTCTAATTGAAAAGATAACTTTTGCAGGGCTATGATATGGGCCAGTTCTTTTGATTTTATACTGCCTACAGGCTTGAACTCCTCGTTGATGCAAACAAAGTAATCTGACTTATGTATTTCAATATCGTCTATGTTGATTTTTTCATGAACTTTTTCAACATGTAACCTTTGATGACCATCAACTGTACTGTCGAGAGAGAATCCATTTAACAAGGCATTCATCAGATCATTTTTTGTGATAATCTCAATGCCATTAGCGTTGTTGTTTTCCATCAAAAGCAGATCAACACGCCCCTTTTCATTTTTTTTAGTTTATCACATCTGATTGACCAATTAAAGAGTTGCTTTTAGATAGATTTACTTGTCTTATTCAAATTCATACTATAATATATAATAAGCTACAGGTGGAATTGAGAAAGTTTAAAATAAAACTAATCATCATAAAAGGAGAAAAAGCATGCTAAAAGGTATCTACACACCGATAGTCACACCATTCAAAGAAAATGGCGATATCGATTACGAGAGTATGGACTTTAATCTTGAAAAATGGATTCAGACTGATTTGGATGGATTGGTGGTACTTGGATCAAATGGAGAATTTGCTTATCTGTCACAGGAAGAAAAATTAGAGTTGGCGACGCATGTCATTATGAAGGTTGATAAGAGGAAAAAAATCATTGTCGGAACCGGCTGCGAATCAACAAGAGAAACCATCAAATTTAGCAACCAGGCGGCACAGGCAGGTGCAGACGCAGTGCTTGTTTTGCCGCCGCACTATTACAAGAAATCAATGAACGATGAGGTATTTTTTGCTTATTTTACTGAGGTTGCCAACAATATTGATGTACCGCTAATGATCTATAATATGCCTGGAAACACAGGTGTCAATTTGACATCATCAGTAATTGCACGTTTGTCAAAAAACAAGAACATCATTGGCATCAAGGACACATCGGGTGACATTATTCAAATTGGTGAGATGTTACGCGATGTGGATAAGGACTTCGTCGTATTTGCCGGAAGTGCAGGCTATCTCTTACCTGCCTTGTGTCTGGGTGCAAAAGGCGCTACATTGGCGTTGGCAAATATTCTACCTGAAGACTGCTGTAGATTGGTTCAATTGTATCATGAAAACAAACTGGCTGAAGCAAGAGAACTGCAATTAAAGATGATAGAGATCAATAAATTGGTCACCGGTGTTTATGGGATACCTGGACTGAAGGTAGGACTGGACCAAAAGGGATACAAAGGTGGATTACCGAGAAAACCACTGCTCCCATTGGAACAGAGCAAAAAAGAGGTTTTACTGAAAACACTGGAAGAATACGATCAACAGAGTTCTTGGGTTCAGGAGGCGTTTCAAACGTCATCTGATCATTAGAAATCGTTATCCAGGGACTCTACAGTGCTTAACTCTCAATTATAGAAAAGTGAGTCTTAGCACTGTTAGTCATC
>LGGM01000029.1 GCA_001509345.1 Clostridiales bacterium 38_11 | reverse complement strand
TCCATAATCTCATCACCTGACAAGTCCGAATAACACAACTTGGCAGCGGCAGCCACCAGTTTCTCCGGGTTGGGTGTATGTTCGATAAGCTTGACTCTCAGTTTTGTCTCCATATAGACTCCTTCTTAAAAAAAATCGATTAATTATCATTATACACAAAATTAGGTATTGTCACAAACTTTATAATTTGTTATATTATTAACAGTGGGGTGGTTCTTATCAAGCGATATAAGAAAGGGATTGAAACCAGAAACAACATCATCAATGCTTCCAAATCACTGTTTTATCTGCAAGGCTACAATAACACAACAGTTCAGAAAATAGCCGATCTGGCATCGGTGAACCTTGGGTTGCTGTCTTATTACTTCAAAACCAAAAATAATATTATAAAAATTATTTTCGCTGATTTTTTTGAGAATTTGGATAATATCGTCTGTGATGTTTGCAACAAAGAAGAGGATCTTATCCTTTTTTATATGATTAAAGAAAGAGTAGCCTACGATATTATTTTCAACAATCCCAATAATCTGAGATTTTTTAAAGAAACAATCAATGAACTTGTTGTGGTTAAAATCATGGAAGACTATTCTTTGAACAATTTCATCGCCATTAACAAAAAGAACGGTTACAACATCGACATCAATCTTGTCAAGTGTTATTCCTTATTGGAAAACGGTGGTTCTGTCAATATCATCAAGAAATACTTTTCAGATGAACTGATAATCAGCTATGAAGATATGGTCAATGTGCTCATTGGCTGCACACCCAGGCTTTTTGGAATAGATAATGACGCTATTAACAAATATGTTTTGAGAACCAAATCACTTCAAAAGGATATTAATACATCCAGGGTTAAACTACTAATATAAAAATCGCACCCATACATATGGGTGCGATTTTTATGGCAATGTAATTATTTTCTTGTCTGACTCCCTCTAAAGAACAAATCTTCTACCGATACTGACAATCGGATTAATACTGTTTGCCAAAGATTTTAAGTAACTCCTTTGTTTACCTGTAATCATATTTTCGCCCCTATTCAATAAAATCAAATTCTATTCCACATATCTCGACGGAATCACCTTCTGATGCGCCAAGCTCTCTAAGTCTGTCAACTACACCTTTGTCATTCAATACCTTCTGAAAATTCCTGATAGAATCTGTATCTTCAAAGTTGGTGGACTCAACCAGAACATCAAGAAAGTAACCATCAGCTACGTAAATTTCGTTTCTCTTATACACATTGATTGTATCTTTTTTGACCACATTATGGAGTTTAACCACTTCAGAAGCGTCATATAGCGTTTCTTCAGGTGGAATTGATTTCATCGTTTCCAATGCTGCGTAAAGAACCTCTTTGATGCCAGTATTTGTTGCCGCTGAAATCTCAAAAATCGGATAGCTGTCTCCTAGCTCACTTCTTACCATATTGATGTTGTCTTCCACTCCCGGTAAGTCAATCTTATTCAACACTATAATTTGTTTCTTTCCTGCTAATTTTTCACTGTAGGTATGCAGCTCTTCATTAATCATGTGGAAATCTTTCATTGGATTTCTGCCTTCCTGCCCTGAAATATCTATCACATGAAGCAACAGCCTGGTTCTTTCAATATGTCTCAGGAATTCATGACCTAGTCCTATACCTTGGGATGCGCCTTCGATGAGACCCGGTATGTCAGCCAAAACAAATGTCTCTCCTGAAGGCATCTTCACCACACCCAAATTTGGTTTCAGAGTTGTGAAATGGTAATTGGCTATCTTGGGATTAGCACTGGTTGTAACAGATAGGAACGTAGATTTTCCAACATTTGGAAATCCAATCAGACCCACATCCGCTATCAGTTTCAATTCCAAAACTATCCATCTCTCCTCGGCAATACCACCCGGTTCAGCAAATCTGGGCGTCCTTCTGATAGAGCTCTTGAATTTTGTATTGCCCCTTCCTCCACGACCACCTTTAACCACAACAAATGATTGTTGATCCTTGTTCAGGTCAGCAAGTATGATACCTGTTCCCTCATCCTTGACCAGCGTTCCAACGGGTACTTTAAGGATCAGGTCCTCTCCCTTTGCACCGTATTGTTTTTTATTTCTGCCATCTTCTCCATTAGGTGCATTAAACAATTTTCTGTATTTAAAATCCATCAGAGTACGGTAGCTTTCGTCAGCGATGATAATAATATCGCCACCTTTGCCGCCATCCCCTCCTGCTGGACCGCCCATTGGCTCGTATTTTTCTCGTCTGAAGGCAACTGAGCCGTTTCCGCCTTTGCCTGCCTTCACGTGTATTTTTGCAACGTCTACAAACATTTCATCACTTCCTTTTAACGCAAAAAAAACCTACCTTAAAGGTAGGTCAGATTTATGCTTCTTGTGGGTATACGCTTACTTTTTTTCTCTTCTTGTCTTTTCTCTCGAACCTAACTACGCCATCAACCAATGCAAAAAGTGTATCATCTCCACCTATGCCAACGTTGTTTCCAGGATGTAATTTAGTTCCTCTTTGTCTTACAAGAATGTTTCCTGCCAGTACAAACTGACCATCAGCTCTTTTTAACCCGAGTCTCTTTGAATCACTGTCTCTACCGTTTCTTGAACTACCTACACCCTTCTTATGTGCAAATAATTGGATATTCAATTTTGCTATCATCGCCACACCTCCTTATAATCAAGGCTTATATATTGACTATAATCATCTAATAATAGTTTTATACCTGTTTCAAATATCTTTAGTATAATGTCTGTCTTTATGTTTGTCCGTTTCAGCAACAAGCTCATGTCTCCTACGCTCTCATCTATCCTATACGACATATCCCATTCTGCTATCTCGGCAACTGTTGCCATCGAATTCAAAGCTGTATACGCCAGTATAGACACGGCGGAGCAGATGATATCGTAGCCACTTTCATCAAATCCGGCATGCCCGCTGATTTCGTACCCAAGATATTCATTTTTGTCACGAACAATTACGATCTCAATCATAGCTTAACCAACTATTTTTTCAATTTTAACCTGTGTATATGGTTGTCTATGTCCTTGCTTCCTTCTGTAATCTATCTTCGGCTTAAACTTAAAAACAATGATTTTCTTGGCTTTTCCCTGTGCTTCAACCACCGCATCTACAGTAACTCCTTCAAGATATGGCTTTCCCGCGGAAATACCATCTTCATTCGACAACAACAACACTTTGTCAAAAGTCACAGCATCTCCCTCGACCAGATCCAGTTTCTCGATTCTAATCACATCGCCTTCCTGTACTTTGTATTGCTTACCACCAGTTTCAATTATTGCGTACATAATAAAACACCTCCTCTACCCAGTCTCGCCTTAGCAGGTACTTTCGTTTTAAACCTGTTCAGAGCGGCTGCCTACAAATAGCTATTATACCTAATTTATATTACTTTGTCAATAAAATTCAGTGCAATCCTTTTAATCTCAATGCTTTTTACACCATTCAAACTATTATATAAGAAATCTCTAACTTCATCAACCTTTAAGCTTCCACTATCACTAACATGTATGACGATTTGGACATCAACATCCAGCATTTTTGAACAAAGAAGGTCAATGTTTAAAATAAAAGATGTCAGATTCATTTCTTTTTTGACAATTTTGCTTTTCTTTTTTTTCTCTCTGATTATGATGTAATCATTGTCCAATAATCCATTCAGTGAATTGATTGTAGCATCAACTGATTCCTGATCATTGTGGCTGATTGTGAAGCGATAAACCTGTGAGCAGACCATGGAAGGAATCGATTGACTGCCTAAATATACACCAGCATCTGTTATTTCCATCCCTTGAGGTAAACATTGATTCATCCTGGCAATAAACTCTGAAATGCTTATGTCTTCAATAACTTCTACCTCCGCTATCTCTCCTATGCTCTCTACGCCTAATGATAAAGGATAAGCGATACACAGTTTCGGATGTGGATTAAATCCTTCAGAATATTTTGCCATGATCCCAGTCCTTCTCAAGGCCCTTTGCAGCACTCTCAAATTATCAAGATGTGATATGAATTTTAATTTACCCAATTTGGTGTACTTAAAGACTATCTTCAAAGCAAGGACCTCCGACTAAACTCGTATTGACGCCACATCCTGAACAATTGACTCTACAATCATCCGTAGTGATTCCTTTAAGAGATTTTTCCTTTTCATCTATCAGGTATTCTTTTCTGACACCGCAATCGATAAAATCCCAAGGTAAAATTTCATCATACGCTTTCTTTCTACAGTTGTAAAAGTCCATAGAAAGGTTCTCCTCCTTGAAAGCTGAAAGCCACTTGTCATAATCAAACTCATCTCCCCAGCCATCGAAGGTACAACCCATCTCGAATGCTCTTCTCATGCCATTGGCCACACGTCTGTCTCCCAGTGCAAAGACCCCCTCCAGGTAGCTCAGCTTAGGATCATGATATGAAAACGAAATTTTTCTGTCTTTTATTTCTCTTTTCAGATATCCAGTCTTATCTTGAAACTCTTTAACTGTATTCTGCGTGTCCCACTGAAACGGTGTAAAAGGTTTTGGAACAAAGCACGCCGCACTGACATTGATATTGAAATTCCCTCTTATAAGCTCTCTTGGCCTGTCAAAGAACGCATCTTTTATTCTATATACCATCTCTTTTATACCATAAATATCATCTTTTGTTTCACCTGGAAGTCCTACCATGAAATATAGCTTTATATTAGACCAGCCAAGCTCAAAAGCTGTTTTGACTGATTCCAGTATGTCTTCATCGGTGATGTTTTTGTTGATGACATCTCTCATCCTTTGTGACCCGGCTTCTGGAGCAAAGGTAAGTCCTGATTTCCTGACTTTCTGTACCCTTTCAATCAATCCGAATGTAATTGAGTCCAGACGCAGGGATGGCAGAGATAATCCTATTCTTCGTTCCTCATATTTGTCCAATAGCGCTTGAGACAGTTCTATCAGCTTGGAATAATCGCCCGTGCTCAGGGATGACAATGATATCTCCTCATGGCCTGTGCTATCGAGTAGCAATTCAGCCTGTGCCAGTAGTGTCTCGACTGATTTTTCCCTAACCGGTCTATAGATCATGCCTGCCTGGCAAAATCTGCATCCCCTTGTGCATCCTCTGAATATCTCAAGAACTATCCGGTCGTGAACTGTTTCAATATACGGAACAATAATCTTATCCGGAAAATATGACTTGTTCAGATCTTTGATTATCCTCTTTTTAATCACGTCCGGTGCCTGGTTGAATAGTTTTATTCTTTTAGAGATCTTTCCTGTATCATCGTAGGCAACATCATAGAAGGATGGTACATAGATTCCTTCAATCAGACACGCTTCTTTTAGAAACGCAAGCCTTGAATAGCCTGCCTTCTTGTGTTTTTCATAAAGGCCCATTACTTCAGGCAAAAGCTCCTCGCTTTCTCCAATAAAAAACATATCGATGAATTCATGCAGTGGTTCAGGATTGAATGCACATGGACCACCTGCTATTATCAAAGGATAATTCTCATCTCTTTTATGACTCTCAAGTGGTATCCCTGAAAGCTGCAGCATATTCAGAATGTTAGTATAGCTCATCTCATACTGCAGAGTGAAACCAATAAAATCAAATACTTTCAGACTGTCGTTGCTTTCGAGTGTAAACAATTCCACCTGGTGGTTTCTCAATTCCTTTTCCATATCTGTCCAGGGCGTAAAAACCCTTTCACACCAGATATTGGGATAGCTGTTGAGCAAGTTGTAAATGATGTGCATTCCCAAGTGTGACATTCCAACCTCGTAGACATCTGGAAAGGCGAAAGCGAATCTTATATTCACGTTGCTTATGTCCTTTACGATAGAATTCAATTCCCCACCTGTGTATCTTGCCGGTTTTTCTACCCTCATAAGTATTTCGTCAAATAAATGCTTATTCAAATGATATACCTCTTTCCCATATGATTTTTTTGATCAGTTTTATTTCTCTTTTATGCCCTTCTACTTCAAATGGTGTTTCGAGATAGAACGGGAGTCTCTTTAATTTTGGATGTGTAATCAGACTGATCAAGGGATCAAGTCCAATCAGCCCCTCTCCTATTCCCGCGTGTCGATCCTTATTTTCACTGAAAGGTTTCATACTGTCATTCAGATGGATGCCTTTTAGCTTATCCAAGCCTATGACTTTGTCAAACTCTTCCAGCACGCCATCCAAATCATTCACGATATCATATCCGGCACTGAATAGGTGGCATGAATCCATGCAGACACCCATTTTGTCCTTTTGTCTGACACCATCTATTATTCTAGCAAGCTCCTCAAAGGTACTACCTATCTCACTGCCCTTGCCTGACATGGTCTCAAGTAATACGGTGGAGGTTATGTCATCGGTAATAATATCGTTCAACATATCTACAATATATTCTATTCCAATGTCTATACCGTTGCCTGTATGGCTACCTGGGTGTAAATTGTATAGATTCACAGGCAAAAACTCAAGTCTTTCCAGATCTTCTCTGAAAGCAGCTCTTGCGAATCTCCTGACATCTTCCTTGTTGGAACTCAGATTGTACGTATAAGGGGCATGTGATAATATGTTGGATAAATTGTTGATTTTTACCGTATCAAAGAAACCTTTCACATCTTCCTCATCCAGTTTTTTAATTGCTCCGCCCCTTGGGTTTCTGGGGAAATATTGGAAAGTATTACTATCAATTGCGACAGCTGTCTTGGCAGCTGCAGTAAATCCTTTTGAGATGGATAAGTGAGCTCCTATATTTATCATAAAATCTCCTAAATATTCTTTGAATTTTTCTCGAAATTATAATATCATAAAATAAGATGCATTGCTAATCATATTATTTTATAGGAGGAAAAAATGACACATTTAGAAAAGAGTTATGAGTTCAAGGCACAGACCGTTATCAAGCAATTTGCAAAGAGAAATATCGACGGTTATTATTGCACAAATAGGGAGGAAACAGTCAAACTGATGCTTAGTTTTATAGAGGAAGGAAAGAGTATTAGCTGGGGAGGTTCCATTACCATAACCGAATTGGGTATTAAGGATATATTGGAGAATGGGAATTATGTGTTGATAGACAGGGATAAGTTCTCAGGTGAAGAAAGAAACAACAAGATGCGTGAAGCTTTTTTTTCTGACTATTATCTCACCAGTTCAAATGCTGTAACTCAGGATGGTATGCTGGTCAATATCGATGGCAATGGAAACAGGGTTGCATCAATAAGCTTTGGTCCCAAGCAGGTTATTGTTGTTGTTGGTATCAATAAACTGGTCCCTTCTGTGGAATATGCAGTAGAAAGAATTAGAAATTTCGCGACACCTCCCAACGCTATCAGATTGGGCTATGATACGCCTTGCAGCAAGATTGGTGTTTGTAGTGACTGCCTTGTAAAAGACTGTGTTTGCGGTCAACTATTGATCACGAGATTTAACCGCAATCCTGGCAGGATTAAAGTAATAATTGTTGGAGAAACACTTGGTTTTTAGCTTAAACATGATATAATGGTTTAATCTGAAAACACGAGGTTGAAATGGTTAAAATTGACAAAAAATTCTGGAAAAGATTTGATTTTTTACTCATCGTGACAGTGATAGCATTATCAATATTTGGCTTCATCATGATTAGAAGCGCAACAGCCAGTTTACCGGCAGGCTCTGACCGCTATGTCAACAGACAGATTCTGTCATTTGTTGTTGGTCTGGTTGTGATGGTTGTATTGATATTTATCGATTATGAAGCCTATGGCAAGTTTTATATCCCTATCTATGTTATTTGCAATTTGATGCTGATAGCGGTCCTTGTCTTCGGATTCGGAGAGGATCAATGGGGTGCAAGAAGATGGTTGTCAATCGGACCTTTAGTCTTTCAGCCTTCTGAGATAGTGAAATTTGGTCTGATTCTCTCTTTATCTAAGTTCATTGATCTACATAAGGATAATGTTAACAATCCTATGACTTTGATTAAAATCTTAATTTTTGCCGGGTTGCCTATCGGCATGATTGTCATACAGCCTGATTTCGGTACAGGCATGGTATTTGTGTTTTTCATAATTGCCATGCTTTTTGCCGCAGGACTTAATATGAAATATTTCCTTCTATTTCTTGCTATCGGTATTATGATGATTCCGATATTAGCGATGACACTGGAGGATTATCAACTTGATAGAATTCGGGTTTTTCTTGATCCCAGTCTTGATCCTCAGGATACCGGTTATCAGGTTCTCCAATCCAAGCTAGCAATTGGTTCGGGCTTGATCCACGGACGGGGATTGTTTCAAGGCGTCCAAAATCAGTATGGATTCCTTCCTGCGAAACAGACTGATTTCATATTTGCAGTCATCGGCGAGGAACTCGGATTTTTCGGAGGATTCGCTCTGATTCTCATGTATACATTTTTGATGTACCGTCTGATCAAGATCGCGAAATATGCGCAGGATCTTTTTGGTTCAATGATAGTCATCGGCATAACAGCCATGTTGTTGTTTCATATTTTTGAGAATATCGGTATGACTATGGGATTGACTCCTGTAACAGGTCTTCCACTACCGTTTATTAGCTACGGAGGCACATTCATGATTCTCAACATGGTCAGTGTCGGTTTGGTGTTGTCGGTAGCCGTTAAGAGAGAAGGCCTCGAATTTTAATGAAAGCAACTGCCCCCTATAAATTCTTTTATGATGGATGTATTGGGTATAACCGTCTCATCCTCAATCTCATTAAAGTATTTCAAAAAAGATAAAAGCCTGAGTTTTTCCACATTGAACGGACTACTCTCCTTAATTTCGTTAAGAACGGGTAAGGCATATTTTTTTAAAACCGATAACTCATAAATAAGCGATGAATTAAACATCACATCTGCATTTTCCTGATATGGGAAAATATATCGATTTTCGCCTTTTACCACGTTTTCCCATAGCTGTAACGTTTTTTCCGCGTTATGTCCCCTAAATTGATTATCTCTGATCATCCTTCTTATCAATCTGAGTTCTGTTGTGGATACCCTGTTGTGGTCATCAAGATTTAACTGTGTCAAAGCGCTGATATATATCTTGTATTTATCTTTTGCGAGTATGGATTCAGTCAGCCTGTCATTCATCCCATGAATACCTTCAATCACAATGTATTGGTCACTTCTCACTTTTGTCAGTCCCTTGTTGTATTTCCTTTTACCGGTCATAAAATCAAAGGTTGGTATCTGAACCGCATCACCTTTAAGAAGTTTACTAAGGTCTTTATTGAATAATGGGATATCCAACGCATCAATCGTATCAAAATCGTAACTTCCAGACTCATCCCTAGGTGTCAGTTCCCTGTCAACAAAATAATCATCAAGTGATATGGTTATATAGTCTTTTCCGTTGACCATCAACTGGATGCCCAGACGGTTGGCAAAGGTAGTCTTTCCTGAAGAAGAAGGACCTGCAATCAATATGATCCTGGCATCGCTGTTACAAATGCTATCTGCTATTTTCGCTACCTTCTTTTCATGCAAAGCCTCACTGACTCTGATGATGTCATCGATAGATCCGTCCCTGATTTTTAGGTTAAGGTCTCCAACATCATCAACCTTTAAAAGCTTTGCCCAGTTTTCAGATTCCATGAATACATTAAAAAGTTTTTCCTGATGTATATATACCGGTAATTCATAGTTGTCTTCTTTCCTTGGAAAGAGAATAACTATTCCTTGGTCTGCAAGCTTCAGGTCATAATTGCCTGTATGTCCTGTTGAATCAAACATTTCTCCAAAAATATTATAATAATTGTTTCTAATTCTATACAAATCGATAATATTCAGGGATACCGTCGAAAAAAGCTTGACCTTATCCAACATGTTCTGTTTCTTGAATATCTCTATCGCTTCTTCTTTTGTATGCCTGCTTTTTGTGATTGGTATGTCAGACTCAATCAACAGATTCATCGCCTGCTTTATCTCATCCACCTCATGTCTGGCAATTCTACCTTTGCCATTGATTTTGGTATAGAGACCTTTGTTCACTGAATATTCCACATAGATATCAGGCTTATCATAGAGACTGTAAACAGCTTCCAGATAAACCAGTACCAGAGTATTCACATATTTTCTCAAATCTCTGTCATTATAAATTTGATTATCGCTCATAAACCCTCCATGAAAGCAATGCATGCTATTTTTCCGAAAAAAGCGCATTCTTTAGCTGTTGATAGGATAATGGTGGTGGTGCAAAAAAAGACCTGCCATTCAGATAATCCATAGCCCCTCCGATACTCAAAAAACGGATGCATGCGGCATGTAGAAATTGACTTGATAGCTGTTTGTACTTACCACCATATTTCAAATCCCCCACCAATGGGTGCCCAATATGTTGCAGATGGGCTCTGATCTGATGGGTTCGTCCTGTGACAAGATCAACCTCAATCTCTGTAAATAAGTCGTTGCTGATCTTTGGCACCACAATAGTTGTGATAGCTTTAAATCCCTCTTTTTTATGCCTTGACACGGTTACTTTTTTTTGAGTATCCTGTTTCTGTAAAAAACCCTCAATTTCAATTTTTTTGTCGATCTTCCCAAAAACTATTGTATGATAGATTTTCCTAATATTTCTTTCTTTTATCGATTTGTTGACCTGTTTTAACGCTTCATAGTTTTTTGCCGCAATGATAATGCCAGTCGTATTTTTATCCAATCTGTTGCAAAAAGCAGGTCTGAAGGTGTCGGTCTCTTCGAATTCTATCCCACTCAAAAGTATATCCAATAATGATGTAGTTCCATTCTGTGCCGGTTGAACGGATATGCCTTTTGGCTTATTGATCAGGACAATATTCTCATCCTCATAAATTATATCCAGTTTCAGATTGGTCTCGATATGCATTTTTTGATTTCTGTAGTGATCGACCAGACTATCAGAAATATATAGTTTTACTATGTCTCCTTCCTTAAGAAAATAATCGATTGAAGTCCTGTTGTCATTTACCTTGATGTTTTTTTTTCTTATCATTTTGTATATAAATGATTTTGGCGCATCGTTCAGATATTTTTTGACAAATCTGTCCAGTCTTTGATTCTCATCATTTTTTGTTATATTCAATTCAATCATGTGAACCTCTTTTCCAAATTATGTTGCTATTATATTCTATTTCTTGTTCAAATGAAATATTATTAATATTGAACAAGGCTTGATATTATGGTATATTAGACTTGATAATAATGAATGGAGTGATTTCATTTTGAGACGACTAATCAACGCAATCAGAGATTTTTTTTATGAAGCTACCGACTATGCAATAATTTTGACAGTGGTAATTGCAATCGCAATTATACTGATATGGCGATTCAACATTCTATTTAGTTTCGATGTGAATAAGAATCCAATTCAAAGTGATGAGCCTCCACCAACAACCGAGCAAATTCCGGTCAGCACTGAAGATCCTGACAATCCAGATACTACTGGTCCAAGCACTGAGGATTATTTCGAGATTACAGTTGTTATTCCTCCTGGCTCCTCCGCTCAATCGATTGGCGATATTCTGCTCAATAGCGGATTGATTGCAGACAGAAATGAATTTCTTGCCCGAGTAGTAGAGTTGAAACTCGATACAAAACTGAAATCAGGAAACTTTTTAGTAAATTCAGATATGACTCTTGATGAAATAATCTACAAGATAGCTCAATAACACCGGTAACATATTTTCCGATAAAAGCAAAGAAACTAGCGATAGTTTCTTTGTTGATTCCTATGGAATTTAGTACTTGTCATTGACATAGTAAT
Source organism: Clostridiales bacterium 38_11 (assembly GCA_001509345.1). Taxonomy (GTDB): domain Bacteria; phylum Bacillota; class Clostridia; order Tissierellales; family Dethiosulfatibacteraceae; genus 38-11. Next base: position 8,890 of record LGGM01000029.1, on the reverse strand, counting down.
CGATCACAGACTTCTTTATCTTATCCTCGAATACATTCTCTTTCTTGAGAGCATTAAGTACCCAAAGACTTTTAGAATGAAGTACCGCATAGTTATAATCCTTCAATAGAATTTCGTAAAGCACATCTTTCAATTTCGTTGATTCCATTTTGATGAAATAAGCTTCAACATTTTTATACTCTAAAAATCTGAGTAGCCTGAAGGTTGTTTTATCTTTTTCATTGTAATAATAATTGGATTCTTCAAGATAACCCTTATAATAAACAAATTGTTTTGATTTGTTCCATTCGCTTTTAGCCAGCATGCTGTAGTATTTTGCCATCATATTGTAATACTGGTAATTGAACATACCTTTCTCAACAGAATCAATTCTTTCGAAAGGCTTGAATCCAGAACTCACAAGATATTTGTAATTGTTCTCAATGTACTCTTTTTTTGTTATATCGCCATTCATCAGCTGAAGTATTAACGAATCCCTGTTATGAAAGAATTTGTCAAACAAATTTTCTTTTTTTATGTAAGTATTCACAATTTAACCTTTCTAAACTTTTAGTTTTTCCCGATGACTACAGTGCTAAGACTCCCGCTTCTATAAGTGGGAGATAAGCACTGTAGAGTCCCTGGATAACGGTCTCTAAGGTTCAAGTGGTGTTTCAAACACCATCTGAACCCAAGAACCCTGTTGATGATTATAACACATTTCTTATATCTAGTCTTTACTTACTGGAAGATTTTTCAATTCAATTTCACTCAGTTCCCTATACTCTCCAGTTGCGAGATTATCATCCAGTACAATTTTACCAATAGAGATTCGCTTCAGATAATTCACCTTTCGCCCTAAAGCTGCAAACATCCTTTTTACTTGATGATATTTGCCTTCTATGATATACAGGTTTAGTTTACATAATATTTCATCGCTTTCAAGTATCTCTATCCTGCTAGGTAAACATTTTTCTCCATCCTTTAAAATCATGCCATTTTCCAACATTTCCATCTGGTCTGGCGATATTGATCCGTCTATTTCCACATAGTATTTCTTTTCATTTTTTTTCTTTGGGGACAAAATATTATGTGCCATCAACCCATCATTCGTCAAAATGATAAGTCCTTCTGTATCTTTGTCCAATCTTCCTGCAGGGGAAAGATTGATATGTTTATATTTCTCATCTAATATATCAATAACATTCGTATCTTTACTGTCGGTTGAAGACACAATTCCCGCTGGTTTGTTGAGCATAAGATAAGTGAATTTTCTATAGAATACCTGTTTTCCCTCAAAATTGACTATTGATTCTATGGGATTCACCTTGAATGAAGGATTTCGGATCACCTTACGGTCAATGGAGACACTGCCTCTATTAATCATTTTCTTTATTTCGCTTCTGGACCCATAACCCATATTGGATAATAGCTTGTCCAATCTCATCGCATCCATCACATTAATCTCCATTCCTTCAAATAATGATTCTTGAGCAAACCTTTCACCAGTTTCCCCCAACCAACAGGATATCCGTCTATTGTGATCAGAGTCCATCCATTATCTCCTTCCAGATAAAGGGATTCACCCTTAAGATACTTGCTCGCATTGATATGTGTTGAACTGATATTGATTTTCTTATTGACCTTTAAATCAGCGACCATCGCCAACGCCTGTGATGGGAAAAAACGGTCTTTTTTTAAATATCCGACTTCCAATCCCTTATAGATATAGTTTATATCTTTTACATAAGAAGAATCAAAAAAACATAGCTTGTCTCTTTCAAAATGAAGATTGTCAAACCAGGCATTATGTTCCAGTCCAATGTCTTTGAAAAAATCAAGGATGGCTTCTTCTGCGACTTTGGGAATGGATAGTGAATTAACTTCAGAATTTGTATGAACATTCGCTTGTACAGACGGATCCTTTTCCAGTCTTACAGCAAAATGGCCCTCTCCCTTTTGGCGGTGTGGCCAGATTCTAATTGCATCATCAAAACCTTTTAAACCAAATGATACATGATTTTTTAATTGAAAAAGATTGTCTGCAGGTATTGTTCTAAACTCAGGATTCTGATTGAGGAACCAGTCGATTATCTCCTCATTTTCCTCTAAAGAAAATGTACAGGTTGAATAGACCATGGACCCACCGGGTTTTAGCATGTCACCGGCAGTACCAAGAATGGTCTTCTGAAGATTTGTGAATTTGTTAATCTCATAGCCATCATATTTGTTTTTGGTCCTATCGTCTCTTCTGAACATCCCTTCTCCCGAACAAGGGGCATCTACTAGAATCTTATCAAAATAGCCGTGAAAGCAGCGCTTGAGAGTCAAAGGTTGTTCATTGGTCACAGCAGTATTGGACAGACCAAATAATTGAACGTTTCTCTTTAATGACAGCGATCTCTTATAATTGACATCATTGGCTACCACTAAGCCCGTATTACCCATCTTAGCGCCTATCTGTGTTGTTTTTCCTCCAGGTGCGGCGCACAGGTCCAACACGAACTCTCCAGGTCTAGGATCCAATAATTCGACAGGGAGTGAGGCACTCGGTTCCTGTATGTAAAATAGACCGCAATGGTAGAATAAGTCTTTACCTGGTCTCTGGTTGTCAGCGATGTAGTAGCTTTCCTCACACCAAGGTACCTTATCTCCTAAGTAATCAATGCTGCTCTCAAAAGAATCTTTATCAATCTTTAGAGGGTTTCTTCTGATAGCCTTATAATTCTGTTCATCAAAGCTATTGATAAACGCTGTATAATCCTCTTTCAACAGGCTTTTCATTTTATTTTGAAATCCTTCAGGCAGCATCATCATTCTCCTTTCACAAAAAACAGCAAACCCATTATAGATTTGCCGCCCTATTATTTTCTATTCAATGGACATATGTTTGAAGCTTTTCAGGTACTTCGCTTTTATCATGATTGACACTCATGATGAAATCTACTTCGAATTTTTCAGACGCAACTTTCAGTTTGGCTACCACTTCTTCCAAATCATGCAAATCAATTTTCGCTATTTTGTACAACCCATCTATATATACAAGCTCAATATCATAATCGGCTGCAAGCATGCCATATACAAAGCTCAAAAACTGTTCTGTACCAACAATGCCATATTCCTTGGTGTTGACATACTTGATGTTATAATTCAAATCATATATATGCTTGTTATTCGCTTCTAAAAAGAATATTTTGCCCTTTGCAGTTTCAAGAGCGCTGTTTCCCATTTCTACCATTGTTCTTGTCTTGCCGGTTCCCTTAGAACCACAAACTAACTTGACCATCTCAACCGCCTCCAATTCTTTTTATTAATTATAACATGAACGGAAAAGGTTTTCTATATCTTAGTTTGTTTTATTCATATTTTTTAAAGCCTTGCCACCCAAATAGTCAAAGTATATTCCCTGGTAAAGATTCTTTCTATTCATGCTAGCTACAAACTCATCTCTTAACTTCCACCAGGATGTTTCCCAATTAGAAAACAATGTATCCTTCTCGGGAGCTCTGCCGAACAATCTCTGTATCACAATATCTGGAGATAGATAGCTTAGAAAAGTTTCTAGTCTAAGAAGGTATTCCTCCTTCGTGATCAGTTCGAAAGACCCCTTTAAGTATTCATCGCCCATCTGGGTGTTTTTCAATATATACAGGGAATGAACCTTAATAAAATCCATCCCCATTGCCGACAGTATCTTTGCAGTCTCAACCGTATCCTCTATGTCGTCCCCGGGCAGATTCAGTATCACATGGGCGCAGACATCCAATTCATATCTCTTGATCATCAGTACAGCATCTATGAACTCCGCCAAAGTATGTCCCCTGTTAATCCTTTTCAATGTCTTGTAATTAGCGGTCTGTAATCCCAATTCAATTATGATGTCCAGATTATTTTCCTTTCCCAGCTCTGACAGAAATCTTAAATAATCCTCATTCAGAGAATCAGGTCTGGTAGATATGGATATTCCAACTATATCATCCATGATCGCTTCTTGAATATAACGCTTAAAAACACCTAGTTCCAAATAAGTATTGGAGAAATTTTGAAAATAAGCAATGAATTTTTTCGCTTTATACTTTTTTCTGATATAAGACATGTTTTTTATCAGCTGTTCAGATACGTTCATGGAGCAAGGATGCATCTCAAAGCCGGTTCCAATTTCCCCGCAATAAGTGCATCCACCAAAACTGAGATTACCGTCGCGATTAGGACAGGTCAAAGGTAGATTTACCGGGAGCTTATAAACTTTGCAATGATACCTTTCTTTCAGATAGATAGAATACTCATTATATATGACTGTCATCCAGATCTCCAAATATTGTTATCAGTTCGTGGTATACACCTTTTTCATCGTTTGAATAACGGGTGATTGTGTTACCGATGCTTTTCATCAAATCGGTGCCGTTTGTCATCACTACACCCATTCCCGAATTTTTGATCATTTCAATGTCATTGTTATCATCCCCAAAAGCCAGTATTTCATGGTCTGCTATACCTCGAACGTCCGAATAACGCTTCAAGGCTTTCCATTTGCAGGCATCTAAATGCAAAATCTCCATCAGTGCCTCAACGTGTAGCTTCAGTGAAACTGAGGTGCTAAATTTTAAAGGATATTGACGAAGGACCTGTTGCCTAAAATTCTCAAGTAAATCAAATTCGCCTGTAAAACAAATAGAGAGTACGTCATTCTCATTATAATTGGAGAAATCGGTAATCCTATATCGTTTAAAACCTTTTGACAGATAATCATTGTACTCAGAAAAGTCAAACTCTCTCTCAATGATGATATCATATCCAAATGAATCCTTGTCTACATATATGATAGGATGAAGGCTATGCTTCTTTGACAATTGTATAACCTTAGCATAATCATCTCGATTGATAGTTCTTCTTTCTATTGTTTCGTCGTTTTTTGGATTTCTGGTTACGGCCCCATTGTTTGCTATTATGACATAGTCAAACGGCAGGTCTTGCGTTAGTCTTTTAGCGTCATAATAGCTTCTTCCTGTTGCAATTACAAATTCTACGTTATTTTTCTTTAATTTTTCCAGATACCCTATAGTTTCACGGTCAATCAGTTTTTCTTTGTTGAGTAATGTTCCATCCAAATCAAAGGCTATCAATTTGAATTTCATAGCATCACCTTATCTTCTTTTTTTTGTCAATTCCGCGCTGACTGTTCTGCCTTTTATCCTGATGTTCTTCATGTTAGTCAATACAGCTTTTCTATGCTCAGGAGCAACATTGAAGAAAGAAAACGTCTCGTATATATCTATTTTGGCAACGCTGTCACCAGGTATCCCCGATTCACCCGCTACTGCACCCAATATATCACTTGGTTTGACCTTGTCCTTCTTCCCAACACCTATGTAATATCTATCCTGTAAATTGCTATCTCCAAATGATCTCTTTTGTTTGTCCCCATATGTTCTTGGGGTTGCTTTATTTCTTTTACCCACGTGCTCATTAAGATCAGTCACATCGCTGGCAACCTTGAAGTTATAGTTCATTTTCAACAATGCTGCTATAACATCTTCAGCGTCGTAATCTGAGGAGTATAGTTCGTTCGCCATCTGTTTCATATCGCTTAAATCATCTGTTTCGATGGTTTGCATAATCTCTTTTGCAATCTTGGATTTTTTGACTTCCAATACCTTCTCGGCAGTCGGCACATTTCTCTTGTTGATCTCTTTTTTGGTAAAGCGTTCTATACTCTCAATTTTATTCATTTCTTTAGATGATGAAAGTGTGAAAGAGTATCCCTGACTTCCAGCTCTTCCGGTTCTTCCAATCCTGTGGACATAATAATCTTCTTTATCAGGAACATCATAATTGATGACTGCTTCAACGTGTTTTATATCTAGTCCTCTAGCTGCCACATCTGTTGCTATCAGAAGATTGATAATACCATTGTTGAATTTATTCAATACTTCCATCCTGGTTGACTGTTTGATATCTCCATGAATTTTATCGCAATTATAGCCCTTCTCAATCATTTTTTCCGTCACTTCATCCACCTTGTTCTTCGTATTGCAAAAGACCAATGCTAATTTAGGGGCATAAATGTCAATGATTCTTGCCAAAGCCTCAATTTTATTCTGATGCTTTACGACGTAGTAGCTCTGATTGATGGTATCTGAAGTCATTTCATTTGAAACTGTTTTTACAAATACTGGATTTTTTTGATACTTGTCTTTAATATTCAACACATTTTTGGGAATGGTTGCTGAAAATAAAAGTGTTTGGATTTTTTCGTTCGCATTTTGAAGTATCTCATCGATATCTTCTTTGAATCCCATTTTCAACATTTCATCGGCTTCATCAAGAATCAATGTCTTGATGTGATCGAATTTCAACACTCTTCTATTGATTAAATCAATCGTCCTGCCTGGTGTGCCAACAATAATCTGGCTGCCTTTTTTGATCTTTTTAATCTGATCAACAATAGGTGCGCCACCGTAAACAGCCGTTGAGGTAACATTCATGAATTTACTGATTGTTTTAATTTCTTTTCTGACTTGTACAGCCAATTCTCTCGTTGGGCATAGGATTAAGCACTGTGGTTTGTCAAGGGACAGATCAAGATTATTCAAGACAGGTATTGCAAATGCTGCCGTCTTTCCTGTTCCTGTATGCGCCTGACCAATTACATCTTGACCTGCAATAATGGGCATAATAACTCTTTCCTGAATGGGTGTGAATTCAGTAAAACCCATGGCTTCCAGCCCAAGTATGATGTCTTCTTTTACATTTAATTCTCTTATTAGCATTAATTTCATCCTTTTTTCTTTATCAATTTATAACGTTTAATTGTAACACAATTAGAATAATAAGCAAGCAATATTTATTTTATTCTTTTAATAACTTCTTTCAACAGCTCAAAGGTTCTCTCTGTTGAACTGATACTTAGGTGCTCGTCAGGTGAATGGAGATTGTACATATTTGGTCCAAATGATATCGCATCCAGTCCAGGAATTTTTTCCATGATGAACCCACATTCCAAACCTGCATGTATAGCCTTAACCTCTGCATCCTTCCCAAAAATATCTTTGAAAGCTCTAAGACAGATATCTCTGACCAAGGATTCCTTGGCATATTCCCATCCAGGATAAAAGGCCATCTTTTCCAGCTTAAATCCGGTAACAATTCCCAATTGCTCCATCTTCACAACAAAATCCTCCAGCAATGAAGCGATGGAGCTTCTAGGCGCACATATCAATTGAATCTTTTTATCAACGACTTTAACCACACCCGGGTTATTGGACAAGATGACGAGATCTATTTCATTTGTTATTTTCAGTGGTCCACATGGAACTAGATTAATCAAATTGAGATACTGATCAAATATTTTTTTGTCAAAAACCCTAGTATGATTGGAATTAGTTGATTCAATGCTTATATCAATTTCAGGGTCAGAGAATTTAAATTCGTTCTTGAGTTCAAGAAGCAAATGGTCAATTTTTTTGCTCATTTCATCATGGTGGTTTGTTTTTATTACTGCAAATGCTTCCCTTGGTATGGCATTTTCAGCTGAACCGCCTCCTATCTCAACAAGTTCAACCAAATCCTTTATCTGATACAGCAGTCTGCCCATGATTTTATTGGCATTTCCTCTGTCAAGGTGTATTTCAGCACCGGAGTGTCCACCTTTTAGTCCTTTGACTATCAGCTTGAATGCGTTATGATACTGACTTTCTTCTTTCATTATATCGGTTGAAAAATATAATCGTCCTCCTCCGGCACATCCTGCCAGAAACTTACCCTCGTCACCACTGTCCAGATTAATCATTATCCTGCCGTTAAGGAGGGTTCCATCCAGATTTGCCACGCCGGTCATGCCAGTCTCTTCATCTGTTGTAATCAGAGCCTCTATGGCCGGATGCTCCAGGTTGTTGGATTCAAGTATAGCCAGTATCATAGCCACCGCTATGCCATTGTCTGCTCCCAAAGTTGTACCATCAGCGTAGATGAAGTCATTTTTATAAACCAAGCTGATTGGATCCTTGCCAAAGTCATGTACCTTGTCTGAGTTTTTTTCACAGACCATATCCATATGTCCCTGAAGAATGACAGTTGGTGCATTTTCATAGCCTTTAGACGCTTCTTTGAAAATGATTATATTCTTTTGTTTGTCCTGAATGACTTCCAGTTCCTTGGACCTGGCCCAATCATACAGATATTGACTTATATGTTCCTCTTTCTTGGAACATCTGGGGATTTTGGATATCTCTCTAAAATAATGAAAAACTCTTTCTGCGTTTATTCTTTCTTCAGTCATACTATAATCCTCCTATTCAATTGAGCCTATTCTATTCAATGGGAAGAATCTGAATAGTGCAATACCCATCAGTTTATTTTCCGGAATATAAGGGTTTACCCACGATCGGGCATCATGTGAGCTCCCTCTGTTATCTCCCATGAAAAAATAGGTCCCTTCCGGTACGTTAAAAATCTGGGGTTTTTGCGGTGTGTTTTTGGCATACGGTTCGTCTATCTGTGAGCCATTGGTATAGACGATACCATTCTCGTCAATATAGACCTCATCCCCTGGTCTTCCCATTAATCTTTTAACCAGAATCTTATCCAGTTCTTCCGATTCAAAAACAACAATATCTCCGATTTTCAAATCGTCTACATCAAAAATCTTGGTGACATACAACCTGTCTCCAGGCATGATGGTATTTTCCATGGATCCAGTCGGGACTGTCACCAGAACAAAAACGTATCGATTGAGCAAAAAAACAATAATCAACGCAACAACTATCGGTACTATCCATTCCTTAAAAAGATAATTTAACGACTTCATAAATACCCCTTTCATTTTAGAGAACAAGCAATTCTTTTGTCACCGAGTTCAATGAAACACCCACATCATTTTCCACTACAACAATATCTTCTATTCGTATTCCAA
>LGGM01000112.1 GCA_001509345.1 Clostridiales bacterium 38_11 | reverse complement strand
TCAATATATATTTCAGCATCTGAAATGACGCCACTTGCATAGGTAATCCTTTCCCAGTCTTCCGCATCCAATCTGCCGGTTCTCAGTTTGTTGCTCTCCACCAGAGACTCCATGCTGATGATTCTCTGAACCAGTTGCTCTTTGGACATCTCCAATGAGTAGATAGCTACTTTGGCTTTGGCTTTTATTGATGAATTTAGAGCCATATTCAATGCAAGTGCTGTTTTACCCATGGAGGGTCTTGCTGCTATCAATATAAAATCCGATTTCTGTAGGCCTGATGTCATCATGTCTATTTCCTTGAATCCGGTTGTCAGTCCTGTCATATCGCTGTCACTATTGGCTCGATCCTCTAGGAGATTGAAAACATCCAGCACAATGTCTCTCATATGTGAGAAATCTCTATGCTGTCTAGACTGCGAAATCGAAAAGATTCTGGATTCCGCTAATTCTATTAGGGCTTTTGACTCGCTGGCATTATCCAGTCCTTTGTTTTTGATTTCCTCCGCTGCCATAATCAACTCTCTGATGATGGCTTTTTCTTCCACGATGTTGCAGTAGGCTTCGGTATTCCGTGTGGTCGCAATATTATCTGACAACCCGACAAGATACCCTATCCCGCCAATCTGATCGATAGTCTTTCTTTTTTTTAGCTCTTCGGTTATGGTCAGCAGATCAACCGGATGATTCTTCAAAGTGAGGCTTTTTGCCGCTTCAAATATTTCTCTGTTGGCCTCGAAATAAAAATACTCGCTTTTAAGCTTGGTGACTGCTGTTTCCAGTGCGTTTTTATCCAGCATTATGGAGCCAAGAATGGATTGCTCCGCTTCAAGGCTATGAGGTGGTATTCTACCTATCATCTGTTCGGACATATTTTACTCCTATATCCCAGTTACTATCACCTTTGATTTTACATTCACTTCAGCATGAAGCTTAACCAGCACCTCATGGGTGCCAACTGTTTTTATGGGGTCTTTCAATTCTATTTTCTTCTTGTCTATTTCAATATTGTGTTGACTTTTAAACTCCTGCGCTATCTCCTTAGTTGTGACAGAACCGAACAGCTTTCCGTTCTCGCCTGCCTTTATTTTTATTTCAATAGATTTGCTTTCGATTTGTTCCGCTAGAAGCTTAGCCTCCTCAAGTACTTTTTCTTCATGATGCAGCGACTTCTGTTTTTCCCTCTCCAGGTGTTTCAAGTTTTCCTTTGTAGCCTCAATGGCAATACCCTTCGGTATTAGAAAATTTCTGGCATATCCGTCCTTTGCGTCGATGATGTCACCCTTTTTGCCCATTGATTTATCGTCCATTAAAAGTATAACCTTCATTCTATGTACTCTCCTTCATGTATTTGTCAATTTCCTGGTTAAGCCATTTTCTGGCTTCCTCCATATCTTGAGTTTCCAACTGTGTCCCTGCTATTTCAAGATGACCGCCTCCACCCAAACCTTCCAATATGACCTGGACATTGATTTTTCCTGTTGATCTTCCACTGATATGGATATGGTTTTCTCTTCTCACTAGGACAAAACTTGCCTGTACCCCTTTAACCGACAACAGATCTGAAGCACTCTGGGAAGCTATAATCAGTCCAGTGGTGTAGATGTCATCAATAGTTGATATTGCCACTATCTCCCTATAGATTTCAGCCCTTTCGATGACCTCTGATTTTCGTTTCCATGTGTCTAGCTCATCGCTTAATAGCCTTTTTGCATCTACGGAATCCGCTCCTGCCCTTTTCAGGTATGATGCGGCTTCGAATGTTCTCACACCCGTCTTGAAGGTAAAAGCACTAGTGTCCATAATAATCCCCGCCAGCATGACATCCGCCTCGAATTTTGTAAGGATTATCTGGTCATTCATGTATTGAAAAAGCTCTGCTATCAGTTCACAGGTAGAGGAGGCATAGGGCTCCAGATAATCCAGCACAGGATCTTCCAAGTATTCTTCCCCTCTTCTATGATGGTCAATGAGAACAACTCTTTCTATCTTGTTCAGTATATCTGCGGCTTCAGTAAAGCTCGGTTTATGTGTGTCAACCATCACACCCAGGGTATTGTCATTGATCACCTTCAACGCATCTTCATTATTTATGATAATCTTGGAGTAATCTGCTCCATCAGCCTTTATCCGCTCGAACACGCTTTTTAGCTCTGGATTCATGCTGTTTAGAATAATATAGGCTTCCTTATTCATCGCTTTGGCAATAGCGTGAATAGCTAGCGAGGCACCGAAGGAATCCATGTCACCAGATTTGTGTCCAGTGATGATTATATTGGATGATTGGGCTATAATCTGTCTAATCGCATTGGCAATGATTCTCGATTTGACCTTTGTGCTTTTTTCTACTGCCTTGCTTCTTCCACCAAAATAGGTAACCCTTGTCGCTCCTTTTACAACAGCCTGGTCTCCACCTCTTCCAAGAGCGATGCTCAATGCACCAAGTGAATTCTCATACTGTTGATTCAAGGTTTTTCCACCTATCCCCAGTCCTATAGATAAAGTAAAATACTCATCCTTTTCAGTTTTTATCTGCTTCACCTGTTCCAATATATCAAACTTCTTTGTCATTAGATTATCTAGAAATCTGTTTTCAAATATAATTAAAAACCGGTCATCCAAATGTTTGACCATAAAGCCATTCATCCTTTGCGTAAAAACACTTAGCTCTCTTTCTATCCTGGCCATAAGGGATGTTTTTTCCACGCGGTCCATTTTTTTTGATATTTCGTCAAAGTTGTCAATCTCAATGACCGCAACTAGTGTTTTTTCAGCTGAATAGGCTTCTTTCAGATTGGTAAATCTTGTATTATCCAGAAAATACAGCATATAAACTGCACTATCCGTTTCATTGCCTTCGATTTTGCTAAAAATCACATTGTAATTTTTCATTCCATATTGTATGTCAAACGAAGCGTTTTCGCTGACATCCATTAAACTTTTCATTGAAAAAGAAGGGAAATATGATTTGATGTTGTCTTTGTGACCCTTGTCGTTCTTAACCACTTCTTTAAATTTTGAATTATACCAATGCACTTCACCGTCACTGCCTATTATGGTCAATGGTATAGGAAAGTTCAACAAGGCTTGTCTTGACATATCGTCAATGGTGTTGGTAAATTCAATCAGATATTGGTTTAGTTCTTTTTTTCTATCTTCGAATTTGCTCGAGTTGATTCTTATAGCCACTAAAATTGCAATCCCTGCCGAAAGTGCCGTATAATAGTTGCCAAGAATCACCATTGTGATAAACAGTGCCAGTGAAATATAGAAAAAAATACTGCCTTCTTCTGTTAGAAAACTTCGTCCTTTTAATCCTTTCATCAGTTCAACCACCTATTTTTATTTCTGATTTTTCTCAGGTCAAAAATAATATCTGTCAAACCGACCATGGTGACCATCAAATTCAGATAACCGTTCATCAATATTAGAATCAACATTATCAGTCTAAGCAATTTTGTGATTTTGTACTTGACCATCATGAATTTGACAACAGCCAATCCTTGAATAAAAAACAATATTTGAAAAATAAATATAATATTGGAAGACAATGCCTCACTATTGACAAAGTCTGTCATGCTGATAAGATAGGTTCCCGCAAGAAAAATCAGAATCCCTAGTGAAATGTTCGCTGGCAGTCTGAAATGGCTAAAATCCTCCATTGGTTCGATTGAGACATTGAGTCTTTTTCCCATTTTCTGTGCAACAAAATAGTTGATTATAGCCATAGAAACCGATGCAAATATAATAACAGCCGGGAGTAAAAGAATAATCATTTCAAGCATATTTTGATAGGTTTCTTTTGATGCCTCAAGCTGTTCCTGCATACCCTCAAAGTTCGAGAAAAGATTCTCTTGAATTTTTAGGCTTTCAACAAACGTTTCTCTGAGATAATCAACCAGATTGATACTGAGAAATGCCTGCATAATCCACAATAAGCAAAGAAAAGATAGCAGATAGGCCCCACTGCCTGCTGCAATTGCCAAAATAGGCTTTTTATTATTACTGATGAAGTAACCCATTATAGCTGCCATAGGTGAATACAGCACAACGTAATACATTCCCATCTGGATACCCAACAGCATCAATATAATCAGACCCGCTGACACCAACGCCATGATAGCTGCCTTGTAATCATGTCTCTTGGCTAATAATAATGCTGGTAGGGGATATAGAAAATCTATAAATGGAAACGCAAAATTTCCGACCATTGCGAATATGATTAATATGCCTGTTATTAAAGCTGCTTCAGTAAGCCTGCTTGTTTTGACATTTCTGCTCAAATTGTGCTCCTTGTTTTTTGAATAACCTAATTCTACATTATTTTGGCTAACTTTTCAAATTAATTAAAACCCAAGATTGCGTTAGTTTACTGTAGGAAAAAGAAGAATAGAGGGATCCCTCTTGTTAAGATAGGTTTGCTAATTTCTATTTTAGCATATTTCAACGGGAAAGTGTGATGGTTTT
>LGGM01000028.1 GCA_001509345.1 Clostridiales bacterium 38_11 | reverse complement strand
GATGATACTTGGTGGGTGACTGCCTGGGAAAGTAGGTCGTCGCTGGTTCAACCAAAAAACCACCCGTCTTCAAGATAGGTGGTTTTTTATTGTTGCAATAGATTTTTAAAGAATATTTACAAAATCTCATTTTCTATGATTTGTTCGTAGGATTGTCTTTTTACAATCAATTGAGGTTTCCCATTTTTGATGACTACAACAGCCGGAACGGGTAGTTTATTATAGTTGTTGGCCATGGAATAGCCATAAGCACCAGTAGAAAAAACAGCAATTATATCTCCGATTTCCGGCAAAGGGCATTTCAGGTTTTTAATGATGATATCTGTCGATTCGCAGCATTTACCACTGATATATACAAGAGAGTCTTTAGGTTCATCTGCTTTATTGGCAATTATGGCATTGTATTTTGAACCATATAACCCTGGTCTGATATTATCTGTCATCCCACCATCAACAGATATATAGGTTCTGACGCCAGGTATTTTTTTAATATTACCAACAGTGTAAAGCTGAAATCCCGCTTCGCCGATAATAAATCTCCCAGGTTCCATAGATACAGCAGGTCTGCGTAAACCATTTTCAATGCAGAAATCAGTTAAACGCATCATTAAGGGATCAACAAAATCTGAGAGCTGGAGTGGATTATCTTCATCTGTATACTTAATTCCGAATCCACCACCCATGTTGAAGTCTCTAATCTCATAGTCAAATCTTGCCTTTGTTTCCTTTATTAAACTTAATACTGCTTCAAGAGCCCCCATATGCGCATTAGTATCATGTAACTGAGATCCCACATGAAAATGAAAACCCAAGAAATCCAAGTTTTCACTATTGATGGCATACTCTATTGCAGGATAAATGATATTTTCATCTAAAGGGATTCCAAACTTTGAATCCTTAGTACCGGTAGTAATGTATTCATGGGTTGAGCTTACAACCCCAGGGGTTATTCTAAAAAGAATTTTAGAGGTGACACCCTTTTTCATACATAGTTCATTCAGAAGAATCAATTCAGAAACATTATCCACAACAATTCTCGCAATGTTATAATCTAATGCCATTTGAAGTTCATCTTCAGATTTGTTATTGCCATTAAATTCTATTCTGTTGCTGGGGAAACCGGCTCTGATGGCAGTATAAAGCTCACCCCCACTTACAACATCAAGCCATAATCCATCTCTTTCTATTAGTTTACACATGTAAAGCGTGCAAAAGGCTTTACAGGCATATGCAGCATGTGTCTCAGGGTATTTGTCTAAAAAATGTTTTTTTATTTCCTTGATTCTATCCATGATTTTATTCTCAGAGTAAATATATAAAGGTGTGCCAAATTCCTTGACCAATTGTGTTGTAGAGTATCCATCTACATGTAATTCATTGTTTTTGATATCAAACATAATAATCTCCCAAATGATGTTTTAGATATTCATTATTATAATTTGTAATGGCCATAAAGTCCATATATAATTCATTACTTTAGTATTGATTTAATTCAAAACCATTTACTTATTGCAAAATATTATGTAGTATATTACATATAGTCTAATAGCATATAGATAGCTTTTTAAAGAGGAGAGAATAGTGTTGTACAAAGAGAAAGCATTAGCGTTGCATAAAAACAATATTGTTATAGATGCCCATCTGGACCTGGGTGGGATTATTTTCGACAAAAAAAGAAAGGGTGAATCAAGAATCATAGAGGCTAATTATCTTGATTGTTTCAGAAAAGGTGGGTTTGATTTTATTGTGGCTGCGGTGTACGTAGAATCCATCTTTATCCCGGAAATGGCATTACACGTCGCACTGGATCAGGTAAATGATATCATTGAAGAAATCGAAGCCTGTAGTGACAACCTAATGCTTATTAAAAGTAGCGATGATATGGATATAGCTTTAAAAGACGGCAAGATTGGCATTATCATTTCGATGGAAGGTGCTGATCCGATTCTTAATGATTTGGATTTGTTGACGATTTTTTATAGATTGGGTGTGAGAGGGCTCGGATTGACGTGGAGCAGAAGGAATTATGTTGCAGACGGCAGTTATTTTGGAGATCCTGAAGAAGGAGCAAGAGGGGGACTGACGCCTTTTGGGATACAAGTAATCAAAAAAGCTGAAGAAATTGGAATGTTTCTTGATGCAAGCCATCTCAATGACGAAGGATTCGATGACTTATTCAAGCATACGAAAAAGCCGTTTATTGCATCACATTCGAATGCTCGAGATTTAAATCACATCAGAAGAAATCTGAATAATGACCAGATTAAAGCCATAACTGAGAGAAACGGTGTTATAGGATTGAATGCCTATAAGAGCATAGTTTCACAGCATAAAGATCAGCAAAATATAGGACGGATTTGTGATCATATTGAACACATCATTCTTGAGTCAAGTGATAGCAATATCGGGTTTGGGTTTGACCTGTGCAACCTGCTTTTTAGTGCAGGGACAGGCGTGGATGTATTGGACAATCATGGAGAAAGTCTAAAAATAACAGAGGAACTCTTCAAAAGAGGCCATTCTGAAGAAACACTAACAAAAATCATAGGAGGAAACTTTTACAGATTTTTCAAGAGTGTTTTAGCTAAACATAGTGACAACGTTGAACATCTGAGAAGGCAATCGTTATGAATATAGAGTTTACAAAAATGCACGGGCTAGGCAATGACTTTATCATCATTGACAATCGACAATACGCTTTGTCACTTGATCAACTTCAAGTATTGGCAAAAAAAATCTGCACAAGGCGACTCTCAATCGGATCGGACGGCTTGATGGCATTGGAAAATACTGACGGTCATTCTGATTTTAGAATGAGATTTTTTAATTCAGATGGAAGCATCGGAGAGATGTGCGGAAATGGGGCACGTTGTATTACAAGATATGCTTATATCAATGGAATAGCTGGTAAGCTAATGACTTTTGAGACAACAGCAGGTATGGTGACAGGAGAAGTGATAAAGGATAGAATGGTCGGCGTGCTGCTTAACTTGCCGGAGCTTGTTGAATTGAAAAAGCTGGTTTCAGTGAATCAGATTGATTACCTTATCTCGTATATAGAGCTTGGTAATCCGGGATTACCCCATGTGGTTTTGGAATATAAAGGGTTGAAAACCACAGACAATAGAAACTTGATTGAACTTTCCACAGCACTTCGGTATCATGAAACCTTTTCTAAAGGAGCAAACATCAATTTTTATGAGTTAGAGGAAGATTTAACAGTTACAGTCAAGACTTACGAAAGAGGGGTTGAGGACTTCACTTTAGCCTGTGGTACCGGATCTGCTTGCGTTGCACTGACTCTCTTTCTGAGAAAAGAGATAGAAAAGGATTTAATAAGAATCAATGTTCTGGGAGGTTCTCTGGATGTTGCGATTCGGATGAACAATGGAAAAGTTGAACAACTCCAGTTGATTGGAGATACTAATATAATTGCTAAGGGTATCATAATGGACGAGGATTTAAAGTTCTATATTTCAGGGGGTAGAAATGAAAATATTTATTAGCGCAGATATAGAAGGATGTGCGGGTGTTACAAGCTGGAAAGAAACAATCTTAGGAGAAATAGAGCATTTCAAAGCAGCTGAACAAATGACGCTTGAAGTGAAGGTTGTATGTGAAACCTTGCTGGAAAATGGGGTTGAAGAGATTGTTGTCAAAGATGCTCATGACACAGGGAAAAACATTTTTTATGACATGCTCCCGAAGGGTGTTAAAATAATAAGAGAATGGTTAGGAAGCCCTTATTCAATGGTTCAGGGGCTGGATAAAACATTTGATGCAGCCATATTTATCGGGTATCATTCAGCAGCATCAATGACAGGAAATCCCCTGTCCCATACAATGCATACTATGGTCAATAAAATGATACTTAATGATATGATTTGTTCTGAGTATCTATTACATACATATGCCTCGGCTTGTTTTGGAGTTCCGGTAATCATGATATCAGGTGATAAGATGATTTGCGATTGGGCTGAAAGCTTCAACAAGGGTATCATAACCGCACCAATGAAAGAGGGCTTTGGAGAAGGTGTTATCAGTCTGAACCGAGCAGATGCTTTAGATTTGTTGAAAGAAAAAACAATTCAAGCAATCGGGAATATGGATGGATGTCATGTAGAATTACCTGATTCATTTGATGTCAGCATAAGTTACAATACACATATGAGCGCATTAAGAGCTTCTTATTACCCAGGCGTCAAGAGGATTGACTCGTACAAGGTTAGCTACACCACTGACAATCTTGAGGACATGCTAATAACAAGAATGTTCATTATTTGAAAGGCATGAATAATTATTGGCGCCTATGCATACTGGAGGAGTTATGTCTAAGATTTTAAAAAATGATTGGAATG
The DNA here is from genome assembly GCA_001509345.1 of Clostridiales bacterium 38_11. Taxonomy (GTDB): domain Bacteria; phylum Bacillota; class Clostridia; order Tissierellales; family Dethiosulfatibacteraceae; genus 38-11. Next base: position 16,693 of record LGGM01000028.1, on the reverse strand, counting down.
ATGTACTATCAAACGAATTTGAAAAACCATATTATCAGGAGCTTCGCAAGTTTTTGATTTCGGAGTATAAAACCCATACTATCTATCCTGATAAGCATGACATATTCAATGCGCTCCATTATACACCTCTAAAAAACATAAAAGTCTTGCTACTGGGACAAGACCCTTATCACAATGAAAATCAAGCCCACGGATTAAGTTTCTCAGTAATGCCGGGACAAAAGATACCACCATCACTTCAAAACATTTACAAAGAATTGCATGATGATATCGGATGCACAATCTCTTACCACGGGTATTTGAAAAAATGGGCAGAGCAAGGCGTATTGCTTTTAAACACAGTTCTCACCGTTAGAGCACACCAAGCCAATTCACATCAAGGTATGGGCTGGGAACAATTCACAGATGCCGTTATTCGAGCTGTTAATGAACAAAATCGTCCAATAGCTATCTTCCTATGGGGAAAACCGGCGCAAAATAAGAGATCAATGCTGACTAATTCCAACCATCTGGTGCTGACTGCTCCGCATCCAAGCCCACTGTCAGCTCATAGAGGATTTTTTGGCAGCAAACCCTTTAGCAAGGCAAATGACTTCCTTGAAAAGAACGGAGTAAAGAAGGTAGATTGGAGATTGGATTGAGATAAAAATACATAAGAAAGATTTAGAAGCCTGAATCGTTTGCAAAACAAGACTTTTTGTTTGTACAAGTCAAAACTATAATTGTTCAAACAGTGTATAAGCAAGTATTATTAATGCTTATAGAAAGAGAGAAAAAAGTGGGTAACCATTTGACTTACTCTGAACCTGGTGATACAATATATTGTGTATTCAGGTTTATTTTTTTACTTAGAAACACTATATGCTGGGAGGATATCAAATGACACAAATACTTAAACGGACAGGAGAAATAGTCGATTTCAGAAGCGAGAAAATTGTTAATGCAATTATAAAAGCCATGAATGAAACCAAAGATGGTGCTAATGTCGAACTTGCTCAGTCAATAGCTAGCGACATAAGAAGTATAGTGACATCATCCAATAGAGCTACAACTGTTGAAGTCATTCAAGACATGGTGGAAGATAGACTAATGGACAGTAGCCGTAAAGATGTTGCAAAAAGATATATTTTATACAGATATGAGAGGGATAAGTCCAGAGACGCAAGAAAGAGACGTGACGGCAGAGTTTTATCCGAGGAATTCATCAGCAATTATAAGCATAAAGAATCTCCTATGAAGCAATTGGGCAATTTTGTCTATTATAGAACCTATTCGAGATGGCTTTCTGAAGAGAGAAGAAGAGAGTATTGGTGGGAGACCGTTAGAAGAGCAGTAGAATATAACTGCAGTCTTGTTCCGACAACTAAAGACGAGGCTGAAAGACTTTATGACAACATCTTCAATCTCAAGCAATTCTTGTCAGGTAGAACATTTTGGGTAGGTGGCACACCGGTAGCTGAACACTATCCTATGGCAAACTTTAATTGCGCTTTCCAAGTGATTGACAGCTTTAAGGCTTACAGAGACCTATTCTATCTGCTTATGATTGGTTCTGGAGTTGGCGTGAGGGTTTTAAAAGATGATGTTGCAAAGCTACCTAAAATTAGAACCGACTTTGAGATTGTTCATGAGGACTTCACACCTATCGATATAAAGAAAAGGGAAGATAATACAAGTCTTGAATTTTTGTATAACAATACGGTTAAGATTATTGTGGGAGACAGCAAAGAAGGTTGGGTTCAATCACTGGGATATTTTTTTGATGTTATTTATAGCAACGAGTACAGAAATATCAAGACAATCATTATCAATTATGACAATGTCAGACCAAAAGGGGAGCAGCTCAAGACTTTTGGAGGTACTGCCAGCGGGCATTCAAGCCTTAAAAATATGTTTCTGAAGATTGATAAGGTACTTAAAAAGAGAGCCACAATAGAGGACAATGTTAGGGTTAAATTGAAACCGATTGATTGTCTGGATGTTGCTAATATAATCGGTGAAAATGTTGTCGTCGGAGGTGTCAGAAGAACTGCGGAGATTGTTTTAATTGACCCGGATGATAAAGAATGCATGGAGGCTAAAAACAAACTTTATAAGCAGATTGATGGACAATGGATTGTGGATAAAGACATCATCCACAGACAGATGAGTAACAACTCCATCTATTATAAAGAAAAACCTTCAAGAGAAATGCTGCATTGGCAAATACAGCAAATGCGATATTCAGGCGAACCTGGATGGGTTAACGAGACGGCCGGTAAAAAAAGAAGAGACAACATGAATGGTGTCAATCCATGTGGGGAGATTCTGCTCGATTCAAATGGCCTGTGTAATTTGACAACGGTGAATGTGTTTGCCTTTGTCAATGATGATGGATCTTTGGATATTGACGGATTATTAGAAGCCCAAAAACTTTCAGTTAGAGCAGCCTATAGAATGACTTGTGTGGAATTGGAAATCCCAACCTGGGATTCAGTTCAACAAAGAGATAAACTGACGGGTTGTTCACTGACAGGTTGGCAGGATATGGTTAATGCCTGTAAGCTTAATCGAAAAGAACAAGCCGAAGTCCTTGAAAAAATGCGTAAGGTAGCTAAGGATGAGGCGGCTAAATATGCTATACAAATAGGCGAAAGTGCCCCTATTCTGGTAACAACTGTGAAACCTGAAGGGACTTTATCTCAGTTGCCTATCGTATCCAGCGGTGTGCATTATTCCCACTCTCCATATTTCATAAGACGGGTCAGAGTTAACGCTCATGATCCAATGGTAAAGGTTTGTGAGGATCTTGAATACCCAATCTTCCCAGAAATCGGGCAAGATGAGGCTACTTGCACGACTAAAGTTATAGAATTTCCAATAAAATCCCCACCTGGAAAGACGAAATATGATGTCACAGCCATTGAACAGCTTGAGGATTATAAATTGTTCATGGAACACTATGTAGATCATAATTGCTCAATAACTATTCATGTTCGGGACAATGAATGGGATGGGGTAGAGGAGTGGGTCTGGAAGAATTGGGATGATGTGGTTGCGTTATCGTTCCTTTCACTAGATGATAGCTTCTATGAACTGCTGCCTTATGAATCAATTGACGAAGAAGAGTACAATAGAAGGGTTTCTCAAATGAAACCTTTCATACCATCATTACTTAACAAATACGAATCAGTCGAAACAACTCTTGATATTGGTGATGAAAGCTGTGAAAGTGGTATCTGTCCTATTAGGTAAACTTATACATGGAAAAGAGAGTGAAAGCTCTCTTTTTTGCTTTTTGTTGACAAAAGCCTTTTCATACGATATCATATCTCAGTAACAATTGTATTATTATCTATAATCTATAAAGACACTGATTGGAAGAGTAGCCTTAATAAAGTTTTCAGAGACATGGTCCTTGGCTGGAAGACCATCAACGGACTTGAGGTAAAAATCATCCATGAGTCGGATATCAGAAAAGAGTAAGATATCCCGTGATAAGCGTTAATTATTCAAGCGGCAGGTTTTTTTGACCTGCAACCTGGGTGGTACCGCGGAGAGTTTCGTCCCTGATTTCAGAGGGGCTTTTTTATTTCGATAATCGATCAATAACAAGAGTTAATTCAATGGGAGGATTAAATGAAACAGATATTCAAGAACATTTCGACAGCACCGTATAACCAATATGAGAAAGAAATCAGAGATTACTGGAATAAAGTAGATATTTTAAGTCAAAGTGTTAAAACAAGAGCAGATAAAGAGAACTTTATTTTTTATGAAGGCCCCCCTACCGCTAACGGCAATCCGGGAATTCACCATGTCATAGCTAGAGCACTAAAGGATTCCGTCTGTAGATATAAGACAATGGAGGGATATCAAGTCAAAAGAAAAGCTGGTTGGGATACCCACGGTCTACCAGTTGAAATTGAGGTTGAAAAGCAACTGGGTTTAAATAACAAACAAGACATAGAAGCATATGGCTTAGATAAATTCAATCAGAAATGTAAAGAATCCGTATTTAAATATGAGAATAATTGGCGAGAGATGACAGAGAGAATGGCCTATATGATTGACCTTGACAATCCCTATATAACCCTTGAAAATGATTACATTGAGAGCGTATGGTGGATATTGGACAAGATGAATAAGGAAGGCTTTATCTATGAAGGTCATAAAGTCTTACCCTATTGTCCAAGATGTGGAACTGGACTTGCTTCCCATGAGGTGGCACAAGGTTATGAAGAGATTAAAACAACAACTGTGTATGTCAAATTCAAGAAAAAAGATGTAGATGAGTACTTTCTTGTTTGGACAACCACGCCATGGACATTGGCGTCAAATGTTTGCCTGACAGTTCATCCCGATGAAACCTACATAAAGGCAAAAACTGAAGATGCAGTTTATATCCTTGAGAAAAACTCAGCCGTCAGAGTACTAAAAGAGGAATATGAAATAATCGAAGAAGTAAAAGGCAGAGAACTTGAGTATCAGGAATATGATCAACTGATGCCATTTGTTAAAACTGATAAAAAGGCTTTCTATGTGACCTGTGGTGATTATGTAACAACAGAGGATGGAACGGGTATCGTACACACCGCACCAGCTTTTGGAGAGGATGATTACCAAACCGGGCTAAAGTATAACTTGCCAATACTGCAGCCGGTTGACGAGACTGGGAAATATATTGATACGATATGGAAAGGTAAATTTGTCATGGCTGCCGATCCGGAAATTATCGAATGGTTAAAAAAGGAAGGGAAACTATACAAAAAAGAAAATTTAGTCCATAATTATCCACATTGTTGGCGGTGCAGAACCCCGCTGCTTTATTATGCAAAACCAAGCTGGTACATAGCGATGACCAAGCTAAAAGATAAATTGATTGAGAACAACAACGCCGTTGAATGGTATCCACCTTATGTTGGCGAAAAGCGATTTGGAAATTGGCTCGAGAATTTAAATGACTGGGCGATATCAAGAAGCAGGTATTGGGGAACCCCGCTGCCACTTTGGAGATGCAAGTGTGGGTATATCGAGAGTGTTGGATCCAGAAAAGAACTTGCGGAAAAAGCTATCGAAAATATTGACGAGGATATTGAGTTGCACAGACCATATGTGGATGCTATACACTTTGAATGTCCGGAATGCGGTGGCACTATGGAAAGGGTTAAAGATGTCATTGACTGTTGGTTTGATAGTGGTGCTATGCCATTTGCACAGCACCATTATCCCTTTGAAAATAAGGATAATTTTGACGAATTATTTCCAGCGGATTTCATTTGCGAAGGAATTGACCAGACCAGGGGTTGGTTTTACTCACTAATTGCCATTTCAACATTTGTTAAAGGGGTTTCACCCTACAAGAGGGTTCTTGTTAACGATTTGATATTGGATAAATTTGGAAAAAAGATGTCCAAATCGAAAGGAAACACAGTTAATCCATTTGAAATGTTTGATAAGTATGGTGCAGACGCATTGAGATGGTATTTATTATATGTATCTCCGGCATGGATACCGACAAAATTTGATGAGGATGGCTTAAAAGAGGTGTTGAGCAAGTTTTTTGGGACAATCAAGAATGTCTACAATTTCTTTACACTATATGCAAACACTGATGAGATAGACCCAAAAGATTTCTTTGTCCCTTATAGTAACAGACCGGAACTGGACAGATGGATTCTTTCTAAATTCAATAATCTGACAGGCTATGTAAGTGAAAGCATGGCACAATATGACCAAACTAAATGTGTTAGAGCTATCCAGGAATTTGTTAACGAAGATTTATCAAACTGGTATATTCGAAGATCCAGAAGAAGATTTTGGGCAACCGAACTATCAGAGGATAAAAAATCAGTCTATAATACAACAATGGAGATATTGGTTGGTGTTTCTCAGTTGATGGCACCGTTTTCGCCATATTTATCAGAGGAAATCTATCGAAATCTGACGGGGGAAATATCTGTACACTTGAGCTATTTGCAGGAAGTCAATAAAGATCTGATTGATTTGAATACTGAAACAAGAATGGACTTGGTAAGAAACCTGGTTACTTTAGGAAGAGCAGCAAGGGAAACGGAAAGAATTAAAGTCAGACAACCGCTACAAAAAATACACATTGATGGTGTGTACGAGGCAACTATATCAGATCTTACTCCATTGATTATGGAAGAGCTTAATATCAAGGAAGTGGTATTTGAAAAAGACTTGAATGTGTTCATGAATTTCAGTCTCAAGCCCAACTTTAGAACAGCAGGTCCGAAATTGGGTAAGAATGTCAAGGCTTTTGCAGAGGTTCTAACTAAACTGGATGCCTTGGAAATCATCAACAGGGTTCATAATGGTGGCAGTATAGAATTGCTTGTCAATGATGAAGCAGTTACTGTAACAGAAGATATTTTGGATATTCGGATTACTTCCAAAGAGGGGTTCAATGTATCAATGGCAAACAATCTCTTTGTCATACTTGACACCAATATTGATGAAAATCTACTGAATGAAGGCTATGCAAGAGAATTTATTTCTAAGATTCAACAGATGCGTAAGAATAACGGCTATGAAATGATGGACAATATCAAGGTCTTTTTCAAAGGGCCTGAAGAGATTGTCGAGGCCGTGAATAGATACAGAGATTACATCATGAAGGAGACTTTGTCAGTTGAAGTGATTGAATCAACAGCACTAGATTGTGAAGTCCAGAATCTCAATGGACATGATACATGCATAGAGCTTGAAAAGGTATAAAAAAATAACCCGACACTGTCGGGTTATACTTTTGATGATTTTAATATTCTTGTCTAAAGAACCTTTCGTACATTTCGCATTCCTTCTGAATACACTTACTATTAACATTGTGTATGCAAGTTATCGTACCACAAGCTTTGAATTTTGTTTTGTTGATAGTTAATTCTTTTGAGTTTTTGTTATTCATTGTAATACCTCCAATAAGGTTTATATCAGTACCGAAATGTATTTTTGCAACATTGTGGTTATTGGATTTCAAGTTGACCTTCATGATTCCAACCTCTCTAACTTGGGATAATTGAATTATAACACCTAAAATGCAAGATGTCAAACAAATATTGCATAAAAAAATAAAAAAAAAGAATTTGAGTGTGAATTTCCAGTGTATATGCAAGAACATAAAAACATTAACTAAAAACTACTATCTTAGAGTATCTATTAGTTAAAAAAATATGCAGGAAAAAATGCGAATAATGCATATCTTTCAAAATGGCATTATGATAATACAAAAAAAGTATCCGGTTGCTTCTGCAACCGGATCCAACGATACAACAAAACAAATATATGTTTTAAAGAGGGGGGAATTTATAAACCATATTTATTATATACAAAAAAACCTATTTGTAAACAATTATATTATTAAATAATCGTAACATTATGTGGACGATATATGTCCATGCTGTTCTTGGCTATTGATTAATGCTCTGATATTACCTATTAAATAAAGAGACCCACAAAACAGATTGACGTCTTTAGATCCAGTTTGGATATAATTCACGCTTTGTGCTATATCATCACACACGGCAACTTGTATGCTGGATATCTCTTTTATCATATCCGCTGTATCTTGTGCAGGCTTTGCCCGTGGATTGTCTGGTGTTAATGTTACAACGTCTGAACAATAGTTAAGTAGTATTTTTAAAGATGTATGGATTTCCTTATCTGCTAGCATACCAAAGAACAAATGAACATTATAGCTTTTAAAATATGCAGCGATATTTTCAGCTAATCGCTCTAATCCATCGGAATTATGGGCTCCATCTATTATTATCAGTGGCTTGCGTTTTAATATTTCCATTCGGCCATTAAACGTGACTGTTCCAAATGCCCTGATTATATGACTTGTATTTATCGTGTAACCTTTGTCAATCAAGACTTCAATTGTTTTTAGGACGGTCAGGCAATTGACAGCTTGATGGGATCCAATCAGATTCAGCGAAAATTCCATTATACCTGTGTTTGTCAATTTGTTGTTATATAGCAGTTTTTGCCCATGTGCTCCAAAGGATACAATGCTCATGTCTTCTATTGCCACTGGGTGAATAATAGCTGATTTTTCGACTGCGAATTGTTTAATGACTTCATAAACCGTCTCTTTCTGAGGATAAATGACAACATCACAATTTTCTTTTATGATGGATGCTTTTTCATAGGCTATTTTTTCAAGCGTGTCACCCAAATACTCACTATGGTCATTGCTTATGCTAGTTATCACAACAATTTCAGGTGCTTCAATTATATTGGTGGCATCTAGTCTCCCACCCATTCCTACCTCAAGGATGACGATATCGACAGCCTTTAAACAATAATAGACCATTGCAGTGGCTGTAACCACTTCGAACTCGGTAGGATGACTTTTGCCTTCTTTAACCATCATATCAATAGCATTTTTAACGGTTGAAACGGATAATGCAAGATCTTCATTTGCTATTGGCATATTGTCTATCTGAATTCTTTCACTGAAACTTTCTAGATAAGGGGAAATAAACAAGCCGGTTCGATAACCAGCTTCTTTTAATACGTAAGACAACATGACACAAGTGGAACCCTTCCCATTTGTGCCAGCCACATGGATAAACTTCAATCTGTTTTGGGGATTGTCGAGTTTATTCATCAATTCGCTTATATTTTCAAGACCTAACTTAGATCCAAATTTATAAGTTGAGTGAATGTAATCGATTGCTTCGTTGTGGTTCATTTTCTGCTCCTGTTTGCATATTACGTTTACATGGTATATCTTGATAGTACATCCTGAACTATATTTTGGGAAGATGATGATCTATAAAAATTAGACATGCTTTTTCTCATTTGCCCAAGCAAGTCCTCATCATTTAACACACGAATTACATGCTCATACGCCTCATCTGAAGTATGCGCAATAATAGCAGCACCCTTGTGGACAAAGTAATCTGCATTTTCTTTTTCCTGACCTGGGATGGGTTTATAAAGAATTAGAGGAAGCTTCGCTGCCGCAGCTTCACTAAGTGTTATACCACCAGGTTTTGTAATCATAATGGTTGCTAGCCTGTACAATTCATGTATCTCGTCGATATAGCCAAATGTTTTGACATTGTTTAGGCCAAGATTATCTATTTTGTTTCTGAGCTTTAGATTGTTGCCACATACCAAAAATATCTGAACACCTTTAAGTGTATTTAGCTTTGTACAAACATAGTCCAAGCCTTTAGATACGCCCGCTGCACCAGCTGAAATGAGGATGGTTTTTTTGTCCGTGTTGACCTGGTATTTCCTTGCGATCTTCCTCACATCAATTTCCTCTTCAAACCCTGGTCTGATTGGGATACCGGTAACTTCTAGCTTATTGATCGGGATATGCATTTTTATCAGTTTTTCTTTCAGATCGTCTGTTGCAAGGTAGATTCTGTCAAAATTTTCATTAATCCATAATCGATGACAGCAATAATCGGTAACAACGTTGATGACCGGTACACCCAGCTGATATTTTCTCATAAATTCAGGGGCTGACAGCATTGGAAAAGTATTGATAATTATCTGAGGTTGATATTCCTTGATTATTTTTTTGAGTGTATGGTATCCGAACATACGATAAACATTAATCAGCCTTGTAGAAGAAATTTTATCGATTCCATAGTAAAAATATGAATAAGTGCTTCCAAGACTAAACAAGCGATTGTGTGTTTTGGAAATATTGCTTGTAAGCATAGGATGTGATTCAGTAAATAAATCCCGAACAATCACATTGAATCCTTCTTGCTTAAAAGTTTCGGCTAAAGAATTAGCTGCCATTTTATGACCATTTCCGAAGGGAGCGGTTAGTATTAGAATATTTGAGTTTTTCATCGTGTCACCTCCTCGATATATTATAGCATATAACAAATCTATTGGTAATAGGTTAAAGAATTGTTAAAAATACATTAACCTTTCTTGTGTAAAGATAATAATACAATAATCATGATAATTGATGGGAAATTGATGAAAAATAGATTGATATATTTTAAACAAAGTTGTATAATGGTATTAAGCTAGTTAGTGTTAACAAATACTTACAAATATATGCTTGTCAAGGGGAGATTAATCTGTTAATACGAGAAATCATGATGAAAAATCCTATCATCATATACGAGAACGAATCTTTACTTGATGTTTCTGAAAAAATAAAGAAATATAGTGTTGATAGTTTTCCAGTTCTAAATGTTCACAACGAGCCTATTGGTATCTTGACTGAACGTTCGCTAATAATGATCAAGGATTTTTCGGGTCAAACAGTTAATGACATTATGAAACCTGTTGATGAACAATGCATTGTCAAGGAATTCGAAGAAACAAATACAATTTTCAACAAATCATTCGAGTTATTTTTCGTTGTAGATGATCTTGGCAAGTTTAAGAGCTTAATTCGAAAAAGGCATGTTATGAAAATGCACTATGAAAAGCTTGAGTATAGCTTTTTCAAGCATAAGTCTTTGATGGCATGTATAGATAGTGGAGTATTATTGTTAAACAGAGTCGGTGATATTGTGGAGGCAAACGACAGAGTAGAAGAAATCTTTCATAGCAACCCAAATGATATAATAGGGTTGAATATTTCCGAACTTATTGATCATTACGATATTACAGGCATTAAAGCTGCAGACAAGGAGTCCTATAGCACAGTTTTAAATTTAAGAAATAAAAAGATTATCCTTTATAAGGAACCAATTCTAAGAAAGAATTATTATATCGGATGCGTTCTCACAGCGCGAGATATTAGCGAGTATAACCGAATAGAAGAACAACTGACATCGGAAAAAACAGAAAAAGAAATACTAAAGACTATTTTCGATATGGCATACGATGGGTTGATTGTTGTTGACTCAGAAGGCTATATAAAAATGATATCAAATGCCTACAAAAAATTTCTTGGACTCGAAAAAGAAAAACTTGTTGGCAAGCATGTCACTGAGGTAATTGAAAACACTAGACTTCATATAGTCGCCAAGACTGGCGTTTCAGAGATAGGTGATCTGCAAAAAATAAAGGGCGATTACATCATAGCTTCCCGAATTCCTGTTTTTGAAAATGGGAAAGTAACTAACGTAGTTGGTAAAGTTATGTTCCGCAATATCGGGGAATTAGATGAACTGTATAATAAGATTACAAAGATTGAGCAGCAGCTTGAGAACTATCGCGATGAAATAACTCAGATGAATAGAGCCCAATATCGTTTCAGTAATATTGTGGGAAAAAGCAATGCCATCAAGCAGTCTATCAGTATGGCAAAAAAATCAGCATATACGGATTCAAATGTGTTGATTTTAGGTGAAAGTGGAACAGGGAAAGAACTGTTTGCCCAATCAATACATAACTCCAGCGCTAGACGAGGGAATGCATTTATCAAGGTCAATTGTGCAGCTATTCCGGATGACCTTCTGGAGTCAGAATTATTTGGGTATGAAGAAGGTTCGTTTACAGGCGCAAAAAGAGGTGGCAAAATAGGGAAGTTCGAAGCTGCGGATCAAGGCACTATTTTTCTAGATGAAATTGGAGATATGCCACTGAATATGCAGGCCAAACTATTAAGAACCATACAAGAACGAGAGATAGAACGAATAGGCTCCACTCAGATAAAAAAAATCGATGTAAGGATTATTGCTGCTACAAATAGAAATATACAGCAGATGATCGAAGCGAAAAAATTCAGGTTGGATTTATACTATAGATTAAATGTTGTGACCCTGCGCATTCCAGCCTTAAGGGAAAGAACTGAAGATATTGAAGAATTAAGCAAGAATTTCATAGAGAAATTCAGAGTCAGGTATCTCAAAAAAATTGAAACAATCAGTGAAAGTGCTATCATGAAGCTAAAGCGATATAATTGGCCTGGAAATGTCAGAGAGCTGGAGAACATTATAGAAAGAGCAATCAATATTATGGATGAGGGATCTGTAATCAAACCAAAACATTTACCTTTGGATATTACTAGTAGTTATGATTTTGAGGAATTCAAAACTTTAAAGGAAATTGTTGAGGAAACCGAAAAAAAAGCTATACTGAATTGTCTTGAAGCGGTCAACTATAATAAGTCAAAAGCTTCAAGGATATTGGGCATTAGTAGAACAGCTTTTTATGAAAAAATTGACAAATATGGTCTAGAAGTGTAAACATATCAGAACACAATATGGTGGGAAAATTGAAATATGTAAGTTAAAATTAACAATCACAGACATATATGTCAACTTAGAATTACAAAAAAATAGGATTTGATCAATTTGAATCGATAAATTATTAACAAAAACCCCTAATCATTTGCTATCGGGTGAAACCATTGATATAATAGGGTTAAAGATTTTCTAAAAACAGCACATAATTGGCATAGAACATGCATAATAATAAATGTGAATAAAATAGGGAGGTATAAGATGAAAGGCAAAACAATCAAAGAAATAAAAATTGGCGACAAGGCTTCTTTCCAAAAGACTATCAGTGAGTCAGATGTATATCTTTATGCAGGCATCACAGGAGATATCAATCCAGCCCATATAGATGAAGAAACATCCAAAAACACGATGTTCAAAGGCAGAATAGCACATGGCATGCTTACAGCAGGACTGGTTTCAGCAGTTTTAGGAGTACATCTTCCAGGACCCGGGACAATTTATCTGGCACAGGAATTAAAATTTACAGCTCCGGTTAGATTTGGAGACACTATAAAAGCTGAAGGTGAAGTTATCGAAATAAATGAAGAGAAGAATAGGATTGTTATGAGAACAACCTGTACAAATCAAAATAATGTAATTGTATTGGATGGTAAAGCTACATGTATGCCACCAAAGTAGAAATTTATCGAATGGTCTGATTTAAGCAGTATAAGGGAAAATTGAGACTTTCTTTTTGGGAGTCTTAGTTTTTGAAAAAGATTGTTAAAAAAATATCTAAAATAATATTGTAACCAAACAATGGAGGTTTAAAATGAACTTTAACATTACAAATGAGCAAATCTTGCTTCAGCAGCTGTATCGAGAGTTCACGGAAAGAGAAGTGCAACCCATCGCAGCAGAAGTAGACGAAGAAGAACGATTTCCAATCGAAACAGTTGAGAAAATGCAAAAATACGGCATGATGGGAATTCAGTTCCCCAAAAAATACGGTGGAGCAGGTGGTGACAATGCTTCATATATCATGTTGGTAGAAGAGGTTTCAAAAGCATGTGGAACGACAGGGGTTGTGCTTTCAGCACACGCATCTCTATGTGCGGCTCCAATTTATGAATTCGGCACTGAAGAGCAAAAACAGAAGTATCTTGTGCCATTGGCAAGAGGAGAAAAACTGGGTGCTTTTGGATTGACAGAACCTAATGCAGGGACAGATGCTGCAGGTCAGCAGACAAAAGCTGTACTCAATGGTGATCATTATATATTGAATGGATCAAAAATATTCATTACCAACGCTTCATATGCTGATATCTTTATCGTAATGGCTATGACTGATAAATCAGCCGGAACAAAAGGCATTTCAGCTTTTATTGTAGAAAAGGGTTTTGAGGGATTCTCAATAGGCAAAAAAGAGTTGAAATTAGGTATCAGAGGCTCCGCTACATGTGAATTGATATTTAATAATGTTAAGGTGCCAAAAGAAAACCTGCTAGGAAAAGAAGGGAAAGGATTCTCAATTGCTATGAAAACTCTGGATGGTGGTCGTATTGGTATTGCAGCACAGGCTTTGGGAATTGCTCAGGGAGCTATTGACGAGACAGTCAAATATGTCAAAGAGAGAAAGCAATTTGGTAAATCAATCTCAAAATTCCAAAACACACAATTTATGCTGGCTGATATGCAGACTAATGCGGATGCTGCAAGGCTATTGGTTTATAGAGCCGCATTCAACAAAGACAATGGATTGCCATATAGTTATGAAGCTGCAATGGCGAAACTGTTTGCTTCAGAAGCTGCGATGAAAATCACCACACAGGCAGTTCAATTACACGGTGGATATGGTTACACTAGAGAATATCCAGTTGAGAGAATGATGAGAGATGCTAAAATAACTGAAATCTATGAAGGAACTTCAGAAGTTCAAAGAATGGTAATTTCAGCACATATGCTATAGGAGGCTTAAACAATGAAAATTGTAGTATGTATAAAACAAGTACCTGATACAAATGAAGTAAGACTTGACCCTATTACCGGAACACTCATAAGACAGGGAGTACCTAGTATCATCAATCCGGATGATAAGAGTGGCTTAGAAGCGGCATTGACTTTAAAAGATAAGCACGGTGCACATGTAACCGTTTTGACCATGGGACCTCCTCAGGCGGATCTTGCTTTAAGAGAAGCATTAGCCATGGGAGCAGATGAAGCAATTTTATTAACTGATAAAGCCTTTGCCGGTGCAGACACATGGGCAACCTCTCTAACCCTTGCAAAAGCCTTGGAAAAGATAGAATATGATTTAATAATCACAGGTAGACAAGCGATTGACGGTGATACAGCTCAAGTAGGTCCCGAGATTGCAGAGCATTTAAAATTACCTCATGTAAGTTATGCTAAAGATATTCAGAAGGAAGAAGACAGTTTAGTAATCAAGAGAATGTTTGAGGAAGGATATCACTTGATAAGCGTTAAAATGCCTTGTCTGATAACAGCATTATCTGAAATGAATTCACCTAGATATATGAATGTCGGTGGTGTCTTCGATGCATATAGAAAAAAAGAAGTGAAGATTATTAGTATAGCAGATTTGAATATCAATAAAGATGAGATAGGACTTAAGGGTTCTCCCACAAAGGTAAAAAAATCATATACAAAAGGTGCAAAAACTGCAGGGAAACTTTACAAGGACCTAGACGAAAAAGAAGCTGCAAAAAAAATAGTCGAAAAATTGCAAGAAAAGTTTATCATATAACAGATAGGAGGAACTAAAGTGAAAAAAGAAGATTACAGTGGCGTATTTGTATTTATAGAGCAAAAAGATCAGAAAATCCAAAATGTATCCATAGAGCTTTTAGGAAAGGCACAGGAACTTGCCAAAGACTTAGGTCAGGAAGTGACAGCTGTGTTGGTTGGGCATAATGTAGAACATGTAGAGAGACTTGGTCACTATGGTGCTGACAACATATTGTATGCAAATCAAAAGGATTTGAATATATTTATGACAGAGCCTTATACAAAAGTGCTAGCTGAAGTGATTGACAATAAAAAACCGGAAATATTCTTGTTCGGAGCAACTGCCATTGGAAGGGACTTGGCACCTAAACTTGCTGGTAGAGTGTTTACGGGATTGACTGCAGACTGTACATCATTGGAAATAAGCGCAGAGAACAGAGATTTTCTGATGACAAGACCTGCATTTGGTGGGAATATAATGGCCACAATCATATGCCCGGATCATCGACCACAAATGGCAACAGTAAGACCCGGTGTTATGAAAAAAAGTGAAATTGATACTACAAGAAATATTGAAATAGAGTCAATTGATGTTCAAATCAACCCAGAAGATAAAATCTATGAAATTTTGGAAGTTGTAAATGAAAAAACTGAAAAGATGGATATTCAAGAAGCTAATGTTTTGATTTCAGGCGGTAGAGGAGTAGGAAACCCTGAAAACTTCGTAAAACTTAATGAACTGGCTCATGAATTGGGTGGTATTGTATCCTCATCTAGAGCAGCTGTTGATATAGGCTGGATGCCTAAAGAAGTTCAAGTCGGACAAACGGGTAAGACAGTCAGACCAAATCTTTACATTGCTTGTGGTATCTCTGGTGCCATCCAACATCTTGCGGGTATGGAGGAATCAGAATTCATAGTTGCTATTAATAAAGACGAGACAGCCCCGATATTTGAAGTGGCAGATGTCGGTATAGTTGGTGATCTGAATAAAATCATTCCAGCACTGATTGACGAATTAAGACTTGCAAAAGAGGCAAAAAACCAATAAACTAATGGTGATAAATAAATCTAAGGGGGTATTATCATGAAAGTATGTGTATTAGGAGCAGGAACAATGGGGTCAGGCATAGCCCAAGTATTTGCGGAAAGCGGACATCAGGTGGTATTGAGAGACATCAAGGAAGAATTTGTACAAAGAGGATATTCCATTATTGAGAAGAACATCTCAAGAAGTGTCCAAAAGGGGAAAATAACGGAAGCGCAGAAAACAGAAATCCTGGACAAGATCAAGACAACAATCGATTTGAACGATGCAGCAGATTGTGATTTGGTTGTGGAAGCGGCTGTCGAAAAAATGGATATCAAGAAAGAGATTTTTGCTGAATTGGATAAAATCTGCAAGGCAGAGACTATTCTGGCATCAAATACCTCTTCATTGTCTATAACTGAAATTGGTTCTGCCACCAAAAGACCTGGACAAGTAATCGGAATGCATTTTTTTAATCCCGCACCAGTTATGAAATTGGTTGAAATCATCAAGGGAATTGTCACATCAGAAGAGACATTCAATAAGGTTGCAGAAATTACAAAAGCGATTGGGAAAGAAGGCGTTGCAGTAGAAGAAGCACCTGGATTTGTTGTTAATAGAATCCTGGTTCCGATGATTAATGAAGCTGTCGGTATATTGGCTGATGGAATAGCTAGTGCAGAAGATATTGACCAAGCTATGAAACTAGGCGCCAATCACCCAATAGGCCCACTAGCTCTTGGTGATTTGATCGGTCTGGATGTATGCTACTTCATTATGGAGATACTCTACAATGAGTATGGTGATCCAAAGTACA
>LGGM01000111.1 GCA_001509345.1 Clostridiales bacterium 38_11 | reverse complement strand
AGATGCACACGCACCAATTTTCGATGTATCTGATTATAAGGTTATCTCAGATTGGGAAAAAATTGTTGATGCTTTGATTGCAAAATTGACGAAATAGAGATAGGAAAGAGAGGCTTGCCTCTCTTTTTTTTGTTCAGATTTCAATGCTTAACGCCAGCTTAACTATACAAGGTCCCAAAAATATTGTATAATTAAAGAAAAGCATTGAGGTTATAATGGACAAAATTACAAACCAAGAATGGGAAAAATATCTATCTCAGGAACTATATGACAGCTTCAATTATTTTGGGGCTCATCTCAAGAATGATAAGGACAATAAAGGCATACTATTTACTTTATGGGCTCCTAATGCCTCTGAGGTTTCTCTGGTGGGATCTTTTAATTACTGGAATGACTGTGCGAATCCCATGGAAAGAGATGACAGGACCGGTGTATGGAAATGCTTTTTCCCGGGAATCGGCGAGGACGAGGTATACAAATACAAGATTTTCATGAAAAACGGCAATTTTGTCTATAAAGCAGATCCTTATGCTTTTTATTCAGAGGTCAGGCCGGACACCTCATCAGTGACGGTGGATTTGCAAAAGTATGAATGGCATGATGGTAAGTGGCTGAAGAAAAGGAACAAGAGAAATCTATTTCAAGAACCGATTAATATCTATGAAGTCCATCTAGGATCATGGAAAACAAAGTCTGATGGTGCCTATTTGAATTATAGGGAATTAGCTGACGAGCTGATACCGTATATGAAGGAATTGAGCTATAATTTCTTGGAAATAATGCCGGTTATGGAACACCCTTACGATGGTTCCTGGGGTTACCAGACCACAGGCTACTATTCAATCACCAGCAGGTATGGAAAACCTGACGATCTGATGTATCTTATAGACCGATGTCACTTAAACGATATAGGAATAATCTTAGACTGGGTTCCCGGGCATTTTTGCAGAGATGAACATGGCTTGCTAAATTTTGATGGCGAGGAGCTCTATGGGGGAATCGATCATCCCAATTGGGGGACTAAAAAATTCGATTTTGGCAGAAGAGCTGTAAAGAACTTTTTGATTTCCAATGCAAACTTTTATTTCGATCGGTATCATATTGACGGTCTAAGGGTTGACGGTGTCACCTCTATATTGCAGCTTAATTTTGGGATTGATGGCACTCCATTCAGGAATCAATTGGGCGGGACGGATGACCTCAACGGGATTGACTTCCTAAAAGAGCTCAATACCGCCATATTTGAACGCTATCCATTTGCTATGATGGTCGCTGAAGAATCCACAGCCTGGCCATTAGTGACCTATCCTGTTGACAAAGGCGGGCTGGGATTCAATTTCAAATGGAATATGGGATGGATGAATGATACACTTACCTACATCAGCAAAAACACCTTTGAAAGAAGGTATTATCACGATAAAATAACGTTCTCAATTTTCTACGCCTTTAGTGAGAATTTTATTTTGCCTTTTTCTCATGATGAGGTTGTTCACGGAAAGAAAAGCCTAATAGAAAAGGCTTCAGGCACCTATGAAGAAAAATTCCAGAACCTGAAACTGATGGCGCTATATCAGATGACGCATCCCGGTAAAAAGCTGAGCTTCATGGGAAATGAAATAGCCCAATTCGTAGAGTGGCGATATTATGAGGAGATAGAATGGTTTCTATTGGGATACCCAGCACACGAGGCTCATCACAGATACATAAAAAATCTCAACCGTCTATACCTGAAAGAAAAATCATTTTGGAAGAAAGACAACACCTGGGATGGCTTTCAGTGGATTGACGTAGACAATAGCGATCAGAGTATCTTTTCCTACATCAGAAAAAGTGATAAAGATATTTGTGTTGTAGTTCTGAATTTCACCCATCAGTATTATGAACAATATAGACTTGGTGTTTCTGAACCCGGTGACTATCAAATTATACTGAATTCCGACAATAAAGATTTTTCTGGAACCGGTCAAATAGAGAAAAATGATTATGAAGCGGACGAGATTGGGCTTCATGGAATGAAGTACTCTATTGAAATCAAGCTTCCAGGTCTTACTGGTCTTATCATCAAGAAAAAGAAATCAACCAAGAAGAGGAGATAATATGTTTGCTGACAAAAATGCTTTTAAGGAACAATATCTGGAAAGATTTAAGGAACTTACCGGAGAATCCTTCGAAGAAAGTACTATACAAGAACAATATAGGGTGTTGGCATCACTGATTATGAAGAAAGTTGCAGTTTTTATGGCTGACAGCCGTTCGCGTTTGAATGGGAAACTGAATAAGAAAAGAATCTATTACTTTTCCATGGAGTTTTTGATTGGTAAGTTATTGGGAATGAACATGATCAATCTGGGTATTTATGATGTTGTCCAGGATGGTCTTTCAGATCTTGGGATTAATATAATAGATCTGGAAAATGTAGAAAAAGATGCTGGACTTGGCAATGGTGGACTAGGGAGATTGGCGGCTTGTTTTATGGATTCACTTGCCTATTTGAATATCCCAGCCATTGGCATGGGTATCAGATATCGATATGGTCTTTTCGAGCAAAAAATAATAGATGGCCATCAGGTCGAATTACCTGATAAGTGGCTAGCAAATGGAAACGAATGGGAAATTAAGAAAACCTCAAAATCAGAAATCATAAAATTCTACGGAAATATCAAATCCGAGATGATAGATGGAAGGCTCCAATTTATTCATGAAAACTATGAAGCAATAACCGCTGTACCTTATGATATTCCTGTATTGGATTATGACTCTAATGATGTGAATTATCTGAGACTATGGAGCGCAGAAACGGTTGATGACTTCGATCTGGCTTCCTTTAACCGAGGAAACTATCTCAATGCTATCAAGAATAAGGCTTCTGCCGAGGCCATCACACATGTTCTCTATCCAAATGACTCGAACTATGAAGGGCGTTTGCTCAGGCTGAAACAGCAATACTTTTTCGTCTGTGCCGGATTAAAAAGCATTCTTAGACGCTATAAAACCAACAATGAAAACTTTGATGATATGGCGGAGAAGATTCAGATACAGATTAACGATACACATCCCGCTCTCATCATCCCTGAAATGATGAGAATTTTAGTGGATGAAGAGAGTTTATCATGGGATTACGCATGGGAACGAGTCACCGAAATATGTGCTTACACCAACCATACGATTCTACCTGAAGCCCTTGAAAAATGGCAAGTGGATATAGTTAGAGAATTACTGCCCAGAACCTATATGATTATTGAGGAAATTAACAAGAGGTTTATCGAGCTAGGCGAAGATACAACCCGTGATATCAGGAGTCGAAATGCCATAATAAGAGATGGACAGATACATATGGCCAATCTTGCCATTATCGGTTCTAAATCTGTCAACGGTGTCGCTGAGCTCCACACCAATATTATCATCAATGAAACCTTCAAAGAGCTATACCAGATATTTCCTTGGAAATTTAACGCTAAAACCAATGGCGTATCCCATAGACGATTTTTGTTGAAGTCTAACCCCGATCTTACTCAATTCCTAGATAATAGGATTGGAGATAAGTGGAAATATGACGCCGAAAAACTAAAAGGATTACTTAATTACTCAGATGACCAGGAAACAATTGACAGTCTGTATGCTATAAAAAGAAAAAACAAAGAACGATTGGCAGCCTATATTAAAGAACATAACAAAATAGAAGTGAATATAGACTCGATATTTGATGTCCATGTGAAGAGAATTCATGAATACAAGAGACAACTGATGAATGCTTTGCACATACTTTACCTTTACAAGAAAATCAAGAACGAAAATATGGTTATCTACCCTCGGACATTTATTTTTGCTGGCAAGGCAGCTCCCGGATATTATATGGCGAAGAAAATTATTAGGCTTATCAGTTTATTGGGCGATATTGTCAACAATGACCCTGCTGTCAGTAAATATATGAAGGTGGTTTTTCTAGAAAACTTTAATGTCTCCATTGCTGAAATCATATATCCAGCCGCAGATGTATCGGAGCAAATATCTACTGCCAGCAAAGAAGCCAGTGGAACAGGAAATATGAAATTCATGATGAATGGAGCACTGACTTTAGGAACTCTAGATGGCGCAAATGTTGAAATAGCGGAGAGGGTTGGCGAAGACAATATATTCATTTTCGGTCTCAGATCTGAAGAAGTGATTAGATATTACGATGAAGGTGATTATTCTTCATTCCAGGTTTATCGGTCCAATGAAGACCTCAAAAAAGTTGTTAACAGTCTCGTTGACGGATTTTTTGCGGATGATATCACAGAATTCAAGGATATATATGACAGTTTAGTTGCACATAATGATACCTATTTCGTTTTAAAGGATTTTGCTGAATATTTAAAAGCACAAAAAAAGGTTGAAGAAACCTATAAAGACAGAAACAAATGGTTTAAAATGACATTGAAAAATATTGCTGAGTCTGGATATTTTTCTAGTGACAGAACCATAATGGATTATAATAGAGATATATGGAAAATCAAAAGACCAGCTAAGAATTGTCAATAAGTAAATAGAAAAATATTTTAAAAACTTGTTGATAAAAAAAAGCAACTTTAATAAGGCTTTTGATCAAATGAAA
>LGGM01000110.1 GCA_001509345.1 Clostridiales bacterium 38_11 | reverse complement strand
AGCTGTGCTGAATCGTGGCCAACAATCCAATTAAAAATACTGTAATCCATATGAATACGATTGTTTTCTTAATCATTCAATCACATCTTTCATATTTAAATTCGAAAAAATAACGCTTTTATCCTTCTATAATATCAGAAAGAAATAAAAGCGTCATTACTTGTTTTTTGTTATTGTTGATTGCAGTGTTATTGTCTCTTCAACAAATCTCGTATCTCTGTCAACAATTTCACATCTGCTGGAGGTTCTGCCGGTATAGCTACTGCTTCAGGCTGAGGTTTTTTCCTCGCTTTTTCAATTATACGTATCATCATGAAAATGACAAAGGCGATTATAGCAAAGTCAACAATATTTTGAATAAATTGACCATAAAGCATAGCAACCTCAGGTGTCTCGTCCACTGCCGGTTTGATGACCCATCTGAGTGTCTTAAAGTCGACACCACCCAGTATCACACCAATCAAAGGCATGACAATGTCATTGACAAAGGAACTGACAATCTTTCCAAAAGCACCACCGATAATGACCGCAACAGCCAAATCGATCACATTACCACGCAACACAAACTTCTTGAAATCTTGAACCATACCCCTTCCTCCTAAAAAACATCACAAACTATAACCATAAATCAAAGATTAACGCTAAGTTCATTTTAACATTCATTTTGTTGTTTTGCCATATGAATCTGGAAAATCCTATTCCAATAGTTTGGTCACCGCAATGTAATCCAAATCGTCATCCTCTTTTGCCATCAAAAGCAATTCATACACCAATCTGGTTACAGGTAAAGGAATATCGCCCGCTGAATCAAGGGCAATTTTCAGATCCTTTCTCATTAGGCTCAACTTGAAGCCATTTTCGAAATGCCTGTTGACCAGTTTAAAGAATTTTCTGTCAAAAACATTGGAATATCCCGAGCTCTGTTTGATCACATCATAGACAAGATCCAAATCCAAATCTTGCTTCAAGGCGGATCTATAGGCTTCAATAAATGCCAATGAATTGACAGCAACCATCATTTGATTGATACTCTTGATGGCTTTACCCTTTCCGAGCATTCCCAGATAGAAAGTTTTTCCCCCTAATATAGAAAATACTTTCTCCAGTTCATCCACATCAGAACGATTGCCGGATGCAAAGATAGATAATGTTCCCTGCTCAGCACCTGTAGTTCCACCACTTACCGGTGCATCGACTACCCTAGCTCCTTTTTCCATATAAATCTTACCGATTTTTTCAATCGTTTCAGCCTTGCATGAAGTCATGTCCAATATTAAAGTATCTTCATTGACATGGTTGAGAAACTCTTGATTCAATAGCACCTCTTCAACTTCTTTATCAGTTGGCAATATGGTGATTACCCAGTCAACAATCTTCATGATATCAGCTGGTGAATGCTCTATCATAGCACCTTTCCCCTTTAAACTGTTGATCTTATCGATAGAAGACTGTTTTTTGCTGTGTATGGTTGTATGGATCACGTATCCGGCATCGCAGAGTCTATTTGCCATGGGGAAACCCATTTCACCCAATCCTATAAATCCAATTCTATCCATATTATCCGTCCTCCTATATATATCTTTATAATGATTATACGGCATTAATGAGTCAGCGTAAAGCAGAGCAACAAAAAACAAAAGGAACCGTCTCTTTTGTTTTTTGATTTAAATCATCTAAACAATATGCTTTTCAACAATTAAACTAACAATATCTGGGTCAAATTGAGTGCCGGCATTGTTGATCAATTCTTGTCTCGCCTTTTCCAATGATATACTTTCTATTCTATATGGTCTTGATGAAGTCATAGCATCGTAGGCATCAGCAATCGCTATAATTCTTGATTCGATTGGAATTATACCCCCTTTGATTCCCTTTGGATATCCCTTTCCATCCCATCTCTCATGATGACTTAGAACACCCTCTGCTATGTTTGCAAACTCATTGGTGGCGGTCAGCATCCTATAGCCAATAGCCGGGTGTTTTTTTATTTCATCATACTCATTTTGTTTCAATCTTCCCGGTTTTTCCAGAATTTCATCTGAAACAATTATTTTACCTATATCATGCAATAAACCCAAAGTAGCAATGTCATCTATCTGATGCTGGGATAGTTTGAGTGCCTGGGCTATCTTAATTGCTATCTCTTTAACTCGCTGAGAGTGGCTTTCCTCTCTCGGAATTTTTTCAAAGAGCGTATTGATGATAGTCTTAATGGTCAAGCCTCTAACACCCTGGCTTTCGCTAATTTTTCTTTTGTACATATACTCTTCAGCATTCTTGAAAATACTCTCCATATCCTTACTGCTATCTGTCTTTGTGTCCCAGCCAAAGGCTATGGACAATAATCCCTTGTCTGTATTCAACTTGTTGCTACCCTCAATGATTCTCAAAATAATCTTTTCAGCATCATCCGAAGAAGTCTGTGGCATCAGAATGGCAAACTCATCTCCACCCCACCTGGCTGCTATATCCTCAGCTCTTAAATAAGTTCTTAAGAGATTAGCTGTTTTTTTCAGCAGTTTATCCCCTTCATGGTGTCCGAATGCGTCATTTGTAAGCTTCAGCCCATTAAGGTCTGCCATTATGATTGTCATTGGATAGTTCCTCGGCGTGTCAAGACGTCTCATTTCCTCTTCGAAGAATCTTCTGTTATAAAGGCCCGTGAGAGAATCATGGAAACTCAAGTATTCAATCTGCCTTCTTTGCTGTTCTTTTTGAGTTGCATCTCTAAAGACAAGTACAACACCCAACATCACATTCTGTAGATTTTTAACAGGAGCAGCACTGTCCTCCAACAAATAGACGGTTCCATCCTTTGATGTCAACATGGCGTGATTGCTTAACTCATGGGTAATCTCCGATTTCAGAACTTCTTCAATAGGATCCATGATATCATACTCAGGATTCTCATGTGATAATCTGAATACATCTTTGTAATACATCCCTTTTGCTTCCTCTTCTGTCCACCCAGTCATTTCGGCACAGGCTTTGTTGATCATCTCAATCCTTTCATTCAGTCCGACGACCATAACACCGTCACCTATAGACACCAGTGTAGATAAATACTTATTTTTTTCTACCTCAACCTTATCTCTGTATTTGGTCCTTTCAATCATATTCCAGACACCACTCATCAGTGCAGTGACCTGATAGATGTCATTATCATCAAAATCATCGGTTTTGTTGGCAAAACCAACCGTGGCGACTATTTGATTATCTTCAAAAACTGGAACCGCCATCCATTTATTCAGCTTCACGTGACCCTCAGGATAACCCTTCTTAAGTGGGTTTTCAGCGCTAAAATCATTGACTATCATTGGTTTTCGCTGTCTAATGACCTCACCCCATATACCGGTTTTTTCCAATTGATAAACGGTTTTTTTCTCAGTAACCAAACACTCTTTCATGACACCGCTAGACCACGAATTGAGAGTGAGCTCGTTCGTTGTCTCGTCAAACAAATAGATATAGCCAAACTCACTACCTGTCATCGTGATCATTTCATTTAGGACATAATCCAGCCAATCTTCAATTGAAGCATATTCCTGGTTCATGACGTTGAACATAATGTTGTTTCTGAAAAGATTGTTTTCTAACTTAGCTGTTTTCCTTTTAACCTCTTTTCTGATTAACCATAGAGATAGTAATAATAAAACAATAATCACTATGATTAGTGCTGTGAAAAAATAATAGGCAACTTGTCTATAATCAGGTGTAACATCGATCAAAAAAGGAAACCATTTGATATATAATGCTTCATAAGTACCATTTTCAGATACGATTGCCAATCCTTCATTCAGCAAGGCAAGAAGTTCCTTATCTCCTTCTTTTACGGCAAAGCTGAACTTTTGCTCATACCCTTCGAGGGAGACCTTGATTCTATCTATACCATTATCCGCCATCCGTGTGACAGCTTCGATGTTGGTTATTTTCATATCATTTATCAGCTTTTGTCCTACCAGACTTTGCGCAAGGACAGCATCATGTTTCCCCGAACTAAGCAGTTCGAATGCCTCTGAATAAGTATCGACTAAAATCAAATGATCGGTGAAATTCATCCTCTCCGCATACTCTTGGGAATTATCACCTTTCATGACAATTATTTCTTTACCATACAAATCGTCTTCCGAACTGATTCCCGTGTAGTCCTTTCGCACAAAAACATTGCCCCTCATAACAATATAGGGAACCGTAAAATCAAAATACTGCTCTCTTTCCTCTGCATATCCAACAAGAGGCAGCACATCCAATTCACCATTTTCCAGTTCTTTCTTAATCGTTTCCCAGTAGTCCACCTTGAATTCAATCTCGATTCCCATCTCATTGGCGGCAGCCTTCAACAGCTCGACTGAAAAACCATCCGCTTTCCCGTCTGTCACAACAGAAAATGGGGGATAATCATACTCTGAAGCACTTCTGTAAATAATTGTCTCCTGTTGTGATGCAAAACCCTCCAAAGTGTTGCTTATCAATCCTGAAACAAGCAAAAAACAAATTAGAAAAAACAGTATAACTGAGTTGATTTTGACTCTCATACCAAGCCTCCTGGAAAACATTTGATTTGATTTATGAAATATTATCATAACAGGAGATTTAAGTCAAAAAACAAAA
>LGGM01000109.1 GCA_001509345.1 Clostridiales bacterium 38_11 | reverse complement strand
CCGTCTATGCGAACGGCGATAAACATATCCGCCCAATCTTCTTTTTTACCGAGTACCTTGCGTATCCATTTACAAACATCCTCGTACTCGTATTGGTTAGAACGCTCTATCTCTTGAGAGTTATCTGCAAATGTATCCATAACATCAGTTTCATCCTCAGCCTGATCATCTTTACGATATGGAGTCTTCGGATTGCCAAGATGCCTATGATAGCGGCGCCAGTGGTTGTATTCTTTGGAATTCATTAGGTCGAACATTTCCTGTAAAGTCTTACAACGCTGTACTTCTGCTTTCTTTTCGGGCTTTGCCTCTGCAAGACGCTGCTCGTAATCAATGTCCAGCATAACGCTGTAATCTCCATCTGGAATTTCAATTGTGGTGTAGTTCTTGTGACCATTTTTGATGTTGTCTTCATATAAAACTCGAATCTTCATAAAGTATTCCTTTCCGTCCTGGCATTGGGCGGCGGAATACAAAAAGAGCCTGTGATGAAGATGACCACAGACTCCGCTTGTCCTAAAAATGGGCACACGAAATCACGGTGGGTGCATCTTCATTCCAAATACAGTCTTTATCACTGTATTCTGAACTCTTATGCATCCCGCCGTCCGTATGCGCACTAGGACTTTGAGATTGATATATTTAGAGGTTGTCCCTCTATATGAATAATTGTAATCAATCTAAAATAGTAAGTAAATTTCTGTATTTATCGCTTACTATTTTCGAATTATCTATATATGAGATTATTGTTTTAGTTGCAAAAATAGTGTATTATTTATTTATAATTATGTTTTTGATTACTTGTGCTGTTGAATTTTAAGCTGTTTCATTAAAGAAAGGAGAAATATTTATGTCGGAGATAGAAAATATTGCATTAGAAAACGAGAATTTTTTTAATTTGGGGAATGATTATTTTTCTCTGAAAGGATATAGGTGTTTTACCGGCGTTGATGTTGTTAACCTTACTCCTGGTAAAATGAGACAAACTTTAAAAATACAGGCAGATAAGCAAAATGAATTGCATTATGCCTTCAGTGGTTCAAATGGGCTCTGTCGCACTACACCTATGGGGTCAGTTCGTAAAGAAAATTTATTGAGTGAGCTGATATCTTTACCAAATGATATAGATAGTTTAAGATGCTTTTTTGAGGAAAATGGATTTCTGTTCCCAATAAGCGAGACCGAATACGAAGAAATTGATATCTATTCTTTAACAGAAATTGTCAACCACATCAAAGCCACTGTTCTTCTAATGAGTGAAATTGAAGAACCGCAACGCAATTATGAAAAAATTCTATATTTGACTCTTTATCTTCTTCTTTCAGAACAAGTCAGCATTAAGCTAAGTTCGATGAATAAGGCTTATTCAACTTGTCATCACGGATTTATTAAGATATTAGAAAAAGCCTCCTCTGTACCAGCAATTGATGGCACCAAAGAAGGCTTTGAAAGTGATACATATTTAATTAAGGATTTAGTGTATAAATCTAACTATGCACTGAACATAGAAGAGTACCAGGATATAATATCTGGGAGTTCTCTAACTCACAATTATCCTGGGATGAGCGACCTTCGATATAAGGATATTGTTTATCTTTATCGCAATGCACCAAATGAAACACCTGCTGCACGAATCACCATCGATTTCCTTTTTCATCTTATGAAGAAAATTGGTATAGTAAATAAAGTATCTTTTGAAAATGGCATTGAGTTTTATGATAAACCAGCGTTAGAGAAATTTGATGATAATTTAAAGCAAGCTCTAATAACTGTTGCAAAAATTGTTTTGAATGAGGAAATTAATTCTAATCTTTCTGGGATTGTACCTCGTTTTATAGCAAGTAAAATGGAGCCATCATGGAAAGCATCAAACCTACTCTCAGCGATGTATTTTTCAATTTTCTATATGAGACCTGGTTCCGAAATATACCGGGAATGCGCTAATCCAGCTTGCAACAATCACTTTTTAGTTAAGACTTCTAATGGGCGTAAAAGGTACTGTTGTCCTAGTTGCAGAAATGCAACAGCACAACGCAACCACCGAAAAAAAATAAAGAAAATGTCCGTAAAATAAAAAATCACCGCTACTACTCATGGGTTAGGTCAGTGCCTATTATGGTAGCGGTGATTTTATTTTTTTGTTATAAGTCTTCCGATCATTCCAGTTCTTTACGATATTACATTATTAATTGCAAAATAATTAGCTCACAGATTCACTAGTACTCGATTCAGTGGGCAAATGACCACCATTTTCAACTAGAGCATTCTCTATTGATTCAGCTAAAGACATAATTTTTCTTAAGTGATTGCCGGTATAATGGTGCATCAAGTAATTAATATCAACTAAAATTCCTTGAACGTGTTCGTAAGTATTGTCTTGACCTTTCCACTCACCAGTACTCTCTCCGCAGTTCTCAAATATGCCGGATAAATCAAAAATATTATCTCGTGAATTATATGGCATCAAAAACGCATTATAAACCGTAGGATTATTACCATTTTCATCTTTAAATTTATCATTGGTGCTAATATACTCACCATACGTTATCTGCTTGTGAATTGATCTGCCTTCTGGCAAATGAAGTGGCTCGCCTGTTATTCCATATCTATAGTACTTTGCATCTAAAACAAAAATCTTATTATTGTGAACCATGATTGTATCTGGTCTAAGAGCTTCGAATGCTCTTGTCTTACCCTTTTTAAGATGCCATGTTGCCTTTGGAAAATAAGCATCTTTATTACGAACCCCGAATACCCTATCTATGAGCTTTTCCCATACATATTCAAAACTATCTGTACCAAAATAGAATTGACGTTTATTCGTCTCTTCATCAATATATTTGAGCATTGCAATCATAGATGCAAAAAGACGTTTATCTTTATCGTTATTCGTTTTACCTAACTTATCATTTAATTCAATAAGAAAACGCTTTATGTCAACTGGAAAATCTGGCTTTGGTGGAAGATTCGGAGTGAACAACCACCCTAATTTTTGAAAACTTTCATATACACAATACTTATGAATTTGTGTAATCAAATTACGATCATTAGGTGTTGAATCTCTTACAGTCTGTTTCAAGTAAATAGGGGAATTATTAGCTTGCAACAAAGGTTTTTGCTGGCGAATTGTTTTTGCCCAGTCAGTGTTGCCACGGTCACTAGTCTTATAGATAGGTTCTTTTTCCGTATAATAAGAACGCTGCTCCAGATAGTAATTTATCACTTCCATATATGCATTAACAGGAAAGTCAACTGATTGAGGAGCCTCAAACTTCTTCATATGTAAAACTCTATCTTTTCTAGCCGTGAATTCTGAAAGTACGGATATCAAATGCAAAATATCCCTTCTTCGCTCATGCTCTGTATCTGGTAATTGATAACCCATAGGGAAATAGACCATCGCATTTTCAGAATCAGCTTTAATACCTACAAATCGATCTCCTTCTTCATTTGTATTAACATGGCACTTGCTCTTCAGCAAATCAGCGCTCATTTCCATAGATTATCACCACCTTACTCAACAGTATTATTACTAACATCCTGAGCTAGAAAAGCATCAATTACCTCTTCTTTAAAAACATCAAGTCTTGCATTGCCTACTGCTTTTGCAGAACTCCTGGAATTAAAATGATTAACAACTTCTTCTAGACTTTTGTATATTGTATTCTTGAAAATATCTTCACGAGAAAATTTAAAAGCGTCATCCCATAGATATTTGAGAACTTTCTCTGCAAATCTATAGTTAAGTAACTTTGCTGAAATGCGCTCTCTTTCCGGAAGATCTAGATTGTCTGCTTCTTCATGATATTCCAAGTCTGCAGCACGAACAAAATATGTACCGAGTCTCTTATCTTCAGATGATGTCATGCGAATATTCTTTGTGACAATTTCATTATTTATAACTTCACAGAACCGTTGCCAAGTAACATCAGTGTCCAGGATAGTAGCTGTAGCATAATCATGCCCCTCAAATGTATTCTCTATCATACGCATATTCCAGCGACGTTGAAAAGCAGTATCAAGAGTAAATACATTCTGATCAGATGTATTCATTGTCCCAATAATAGACATATTAGAAGGTATCCGCACCTTGTGATTTGTATTACCATAAACAATCCTTGCAATATCTACGTTTGAGATTCCATATTCACTTGTGCCTTCTTCATTTCTATCTAACAACTGAAATACTTCACCGAAAATTGCCGGGGCATTACCTCTATTAATTTCTTCAATTACAAGGAAGAACATCTTATCTGGATGAGTATATGCTTTTTTCAGTAAGCTTGTAAACGGTCCTTCAGTAAACTTATAACTAACAATACCATCAGATACATTGGGAAGAATCTGACCAATAAAATCTGAGTATGTGTAGTCTGGATGAAATACGAGACGCTCCATTCTGCTTTCATCGTCACAGTATTCCTTATTAATCGTCCAACTTTTACCAGAACCAGGAACACCATACAATAATGTATTTGTCCCGCCTCCTACACGCTCTATCTTGTCAAAATCTATAATCTTACCGTTATTATCTAATGGAAATTTATTCAAAAGATTTTTTTCAAAAGATAGGGTTGTTATTTCATTATCATCAAATGTTAATGATAAATTTCC
>LGGM01000108.1 GCA_001509345.1 Clostridiales bacterium 38_11 | reverse complement strand
ATTAGTAAATTAGTAAATTAGTAAATATGTTAAGTAGGTTGCAAAATTTTTAGTTAAAAATATCCAAAATATGGAGGCATACAATTATGAAAATACCGACGACTTTAAAACACAAACCTGTCATTATTTCCGACAACTACGAAAATGTTGATGGGAGATACGCTTATGACACTGATGCCAAAGGATTATCATTAGGTCTTGCCCAATGGAATGACAGAGGCAAGGTTGAAATTTCAGCCAAGGTGTGGAGACATACCGGTGAAAAATGGTCCAGACAATCTGAAGAATTACCTCTTCATAGGGTGTTAGATCTTGCTATATTAGTATGCAGAACGAAGCTGCATTTCAGAGAGGCATATCGTTACGAAAAACTTTATGATAGTGATAAACCTATGATTGACCGAATAGGACTGCAAGGAGATGCCATGACCGTCTCTATTTGTACAGATAATGAAAAAATCGATGAAGATATAAAACTATTTCAACAAGCTTTAAGTGATGATGATGAGCTTATTGGAGAGCGGTTGAGTTCTCTAGCAAGATTGCTGAGAGAAATGGGATATTGAGTAAGGTCAATTGTATTAATAAATGAAGTATCAGTATATTGTATGAACATTTAATGGTATAATTTGCGTATATGCTAAAGAAGGGTTGCAGGAAGGTGTAGTCATGAATAGTGAGACAAACTTCGATACTAATAAGAAAAGCAAAATTAAATATCTGATTCTCATTGCTTTATTTATTACAATATCGGTTATGTCATTAATAGCTATTTCTCGTTTTGTTAATGATCAATCTTTTAAGTTATCGTTTGGAATTTTATCTAAAGGTATCATTATTAAGCTTATTGCTTTAGCACCTGTCTATTTTTTGATGGATACCTTGAGATTTTACTTCATATTGAAAGCTATTGATGTCAAAATATCATTAGGTTATATTGCCAAATTGACTTTCATCAATATGTTCATATCTAATATCACACCATTTGCAACTGGTGGTGGATTAGCACAGATTCATTTCTTGACTAAGAAAGATATACATATAGCAGACGCGACAGCAGCAACGAGTATACGCACTGTTATACCGCTGATTTTTTTTTCGATTACTGCGCCTCTAATTCTGATATTTAACAAATCAATTGTTGGAATGACGACGAGTATACATACTGCTTTATATACAATAATATTGGTCAGTATCAATCTTATGACTATTCTAGGATTCTATCTGCTAATCAGAAATCCTAAGAAAATAAAAAGATTACTTCTATATTTCACTATACGTTTGAGAACAAAAAAAATAATTAAGTCAACGCGTTCCAAGCGGAAAATAATCAAAGCCCTCCATACAATTGACAGATTTTCAAGTAATATCAAGCGATATTTAAGTGGGCAACGCAAATATTTGATGCTATCCTTACTATCCACATTAGGGTTTTTGACCACATCATTTTATTTCACTGTTGTTTTAATTAAAGGCCTCAACTCGAGTGTATCTACAATCACAATACTGCTATCTCAGATTGTTGTAACCTATTTTATGTACTTTGCACCAACACCTGGTGCTACAGGAATAGCAGAGGGTGGATTTACACTTTTATTCAAAAGTTTTGTCAAGAGTGGGGAGATAGTTACCGTAACGTTTATGTGGCGCTTTTTCACAATTTACATCGGTTTTATAATAGGGGCAACATTATTCTATTTTGAAATTTTCAGAACTGAAAGAAACAATAACCAATAAAAGTTATATTGATTCATCTATTGAGATATAAAAACCATCATAGGAAGGAAGAGATAATGAAACGAAGAAAAAACCTTAAAGTAATCCTGTTTATTGATATTATTTTATTGTTCTTATTGATCGCTTATAAGGGATATTTGTCTTTATATGAATCCGATTTTGAATCTAAAAATATAGAAAGCATCAATGCTATAACCTCCGTTGAAAATAATGACCGCTTTTCTTTTGCTGTTTTGGGTAACATCAGAAATTCTATCGATATTTTTGAAAGAAAAATTGTTCATAAAATCAACACGGATTCTGATATCAGTTTTGTCATATCTACTGGGAATGCTGTCTTAAGCGGATCAGAAGATAAATATAGGATACTGAACAAGAGTTTGGGAAAATTAAATATCCCTGTGATTCTGGGTGTTGGAGATAATGAAGTCTCTAGAAATGGGGATGAAAAATTTTATAAGCATTTTGGGCCCTTTTATTTTTCTTTTGAGCACAATGGAAGCTACTTTATATTTCTCGATACCACCGGGAAGACATCATACCAATGGCAGATGGCATGGTTGGAGAATGAGTTGAAATATGCTAACAATTTTAATCATATTTTTATGATTATGAATGATATTCCTTTTCAGTTAGATAGTGATTCTGTTTTTGACGCAGTCTTAAATTACATAGAGGATAATGTGTTTCAGGAATTTTTATTGGAAATACTCGAAACATACCCGATCACTGCAGTGTTTTCAAACGGTCCAACGATCTTTGATGAAAGACAAAGCGGAGGAGTTAATTATTTTATCAGTGGCGGAGGGGGTGGTGGACTTCTGCGCCAGCAACCAAACAGCTACTTTCACCATTTAATTGTAAATGTGGCGCCTGATGGAATCACGTGTGAGGTAATCAAAGAGGAATTACCTGCGAAATATACTGCAACTAGACTTTTAGAGAATGTTTGGATTGTGATTCATTCATTTTTTTACATCAATTGGATTAACTTTATTATTGTTATTGTAATACTTGGCTTTATTGCCATTTCAATCTATATTCCGGCTTCTAAAGAAGTCGATTATTACAGTCATACTAAGATACATTCAGCATCACAGATAGTTAGAAAACCTCTGAATATCGCTATCTTTACCAATAATTATTTACCATATGTAGCTGGTGTGCCGATTTCAATCTATAGAT
Source organism: Clostridiales bacterium 38_11 (assembly GCA_001509345.1). GTDB lineage: Bacteria > Bacillota > Clostridia > Tissierellales > Dethiosulfatibacteraceae > 38-11. Next base: position 1,739 of record LGGM01000108.1, on the reverse strand, counting down.
TAGCTTCAGCATTAAGAAAAAGAGGACACCATATAGTGATTTTCGCACCTGAATACCCCGGCGACCCCAAAAAAGAAGAAGCAGAAGACATTTTCCGCTGTAAGTCACTACTGCATGTAAAAACAGGCAACTATGATTTCCCAATTGTCAATGCTTTCTCTAACGATATAGATCGAGAGTTTGAAAAACATGATTTTGATGTCATCCATGTGCATCATCCCTTCTGGATGGGTAAAAAAGGATTGAAGCTTGGTATCAGTAAACATATTCCTGTTATTTTTACTTACCATACACGGTTGGAATTATATGCTCATTATCTGCCCAATTTTCTGTTTTCTAGACTAATATTTAAAAATATAGTGTCACACAAAATGATCAGAAGGTTTTCACAGAAATGTGATGCTATCATAGCACCCACTCTTTCGGCCTTATCATATCTGGAAAACATTGGTGTCAGTCGATTGAAGAAGGTGATACCGACTGGCATCGATCCCGCTCAATATGTTGAATCAGATGATGATAAAGTGCTGGCTATTAAAAATATGTATGCATCTGAGGGAGAGAGGTTGCTTTGTAGCGTGTTGCGACTGAGCGAAGAAAAAAACATCTATTTCCTCATTGATGCCATTGAACGGGTAAAAAATAATTCTAAAGTTCCCTTTCGATGTCTGATAATTGGCGATGGACCTTTGAAAGATAAATTGCAAGGAATTATTCAAGATAAAGATCTGGGCGACGTTATTGTGTTAATCGGTACAGTCGAGCAAAATGTGATTGCGAAATATTATCTCGCATCTGATATATTTGTATTTAGCTCAATGTCGGAGACACAGGGGATGGTTATACTGGAAGCCATGACTGGAGGGTGCCCTGTTGTCGCAGTCCAATCCAGTGGCATAAATGACGTCATTATTGATAATTACAATGGCTTTAAAACTGATAACAGCATAACCGAATGGTCAGACAGGGTCATTCAACTTTTGGAGAATCCCAAGCAAAGAAATGAAATGAGCCGAAATGCCTACAATTATTCAAAAGGCTTTACAGTAGACATTATGGCCAAAAAAGCTGAATCGCTATATTATCAGGTTATTGAAAAAAAGAATTAATTGGGCGACGGTAGTTAATTGTATAAAAGAGATATATAATGCACATAGAGGAGGAGCATAGGATGGCTACCGGTAAAAATTAGAACTTTCCAATTGTGGCAATAGGAGCTTCCGCAGGAGGGTTAGCGGCTTTTGAAGCCTACAAGAAAGAAGATATGAAATCTTACCCAGCCGAAGAGTTGCCCATTGTCAAAGGCATGAAAGGAACTGCATCACACGTGGATAATCTGGTCGTCAAACGACCGAATGGTTCAGAAATACTTTTAGAGATGTTCGGTACTCCTGTTGAATACAATGAAGGACAGAGCTGGGGCTCTAGTCTGGTGACTTTCTTTGACATTACCTTGGCTTTAATAACCATCTTACGGGTTTATTCAACAGAAGACAGACCATACAGAAAAACCATGAGCAAACAGGATGCTGTATCGGAAATTAAACGAAATTTTGGCACACAGTTTGATCCATTGATGGCGAAAATATTTTTGGATAAGGAAGAATCAATCGGAACACTGATGATTAAAGCTGACGAGCTGATGAACGCAAACAAGTTAAGAAACCGAAACTGAAGAAGGGGGGATCTATGGAAAGAAAAGTGAGTAATTTCATCTTTTGAGCCCCCAGAATTGCTTC
>LGGM01000107.1 GCA_001509345.1 Clostridiales bacterium 38_11 | reverse complement strand
CTTCCCAATCCTTTCACGGGCTGTCAGCTTCCCGTTCGCATGTTGCTTTTGTATCGCTTTCTCTCCTCCGCCTTTTTCTATCGCTGCTTTTTTTTCTATTAGCTGAGTAATTTTTTCATTTGGCAATTTCGTTACCTCCTTTTCTTTTGTATATATCACTTATTAAAATACTAATAATGTTAGAAAATGTCAATAATTTCTATTTATTTAAAGATATTTTCTAAATTATACGTATTTAATTAATATATTATTGTATAATGCTTTTTTTAATTAATTGCTCAATATCTTCTTCATTCATGTTCAATCTACTTTTCAGCAGCTCTGAAGTATGTTCTCCTAACATTGGAGATGGTTGTTTTTCGGAATAGGGTTCTTCCATGAATTTTATTGGGGAATTTGGTATAATCATATCTCCCGCTATTGGATGGTTGATCTTAATCAACATGTTCCTTGCTTTGACCTGTTCGTTGTCAAACAATTTATCTATTGTATTAATAGGACTGTTTGGTATACCTGATTCATCAAGACTTTTCTGCCATTCTTCTGTTGTGTTTTCTATGAATATCTTGTTGAGAATAGGTTTTAACTCATGATAATTTTCAATCCTTTTTTCATTGTTATAGAACCTGTAATCATTTACTAAATCCTTCTTATTGACTAGTCTGCAAAAATCCGCCCATATATTGTCATTTCCTATTGCGACCATTATTTCATTGTTTCTTGTCATGTATGTTTCAAATGGTGCTATAGAAGCATGTCTATTGCCAATAGGTCCCGGAATCTCTCCAGTCAAATTATACCTCATTATGGCATTCTCGAGTATCGATATCTGGCAATCCAATATGGATATGTCAATCCTTTCCCCAACCACTCTATCCTTTCGTCTATATAATGCTCCCATTATACCAATAACACCATATAGAGCCGCAGTCATATCACCTACCGGTGCACCAACTCTGGTTGGGCTTTCATTCTCCTGTCCTGTAATACTCATCATTCCACTCATAGCCTGTATTACCGCATCGTATGCTGGTCTTTCTCTGAAAGGGCCATCCTGTCCATATCCCGATATGGAGCAATAAATGATAGATTTGTTTATTGCTTTTATCCTTTCATAATTGGTGCCCAACTTATCCATAGTTCCCGGTTTATAGTTCTCTATCACAACATCCGCTTCTTTTGCTAATTCTTCGAAAATTCCAAGGCCTTCCAGCGTTCTCAAATCAATTGCCATACTTTTCTTATTTCTATTGACACTCATGAAGTATGCGCTCTCACCATTGACAAATGGTCCAAAAGCTCTTGAATCATCTCCGTTTCCAGGTTTTTCTATTTTGATGACTTCTGCACCCATATCTCCAAGTATCATTGTACAAAATGGACCTGATAGTCCTTGTGTCAGTTCTAAAACCTTAATCCCATTTAATACTCCCATTAAATAACCTCCTTTACAAAAAACAAAAACAAGAAAATGGCAAACCATTCGCTTGTTCTATTTACTATTTACTCTATCAAGCTATTATTCAACTTTATCCAACCCAACGCTCCAAAAAGACAGTCTATTTTCTCTATACTATATATTTATAGCCTTTTTGTAGTAGTTGTCTTAATAATCACTCTCAACAATCTATCATATCGTTAAATGGATGTCAAGATGATTCACAACAGAATCATCTATTTGTGGCAATGTTTTCCTGCTCTTAGCTTTGATTTAAGTTGTTCCCTAGATATTGACATACCCAAGGCCCAAACGACTATGGTTTGATAAAATGTGATATGCTGAATTACCATACATCGATACAGCTATCCAATGTTCACTTCGAACAATGGCAATTTTAATATGCAAATTAGCATCCAGCGGCATATCTAACATCAGTCCTCTCCCAGCTTCTTGGGCTGCATGAATCAAGCCGTGGACATGATGTGCCTCTTTATCTATTACATCAATATTCAAAGCCGCACCAACACATGAATTGATTATTTTCTTTTTAAGGTCTCCTCCCGAGCCTGCAACTTCTGTTATCACCACTCTTAGACCTAATTCTTCAATATACGTTTTTACAAATAATTCTCTGTTTTTGCTTTCTATCATAGATATGAACACAGCCGCTTTGCCTATGTCCACTTTCCCATCCTTGGTAATCGTTTCTTTGATAAACTCTTTATTCATTTAAACTGCGTCTCCAATATCATTAAATTAGTAGTTCAATTTTAATTAGAATTATATTCTTTTTACCAATTTTTGAATAATCTGTTCACACGGTAATATTTCAGTCAATGCATTTAGACTTTGTCCTACCTCTATGTATCCATTCTCAACATCTCCATCCAGAAAAGCTTTGTTGTAAACGCCCTTCATCTTGCCTTTGAGCGCTTCTCTTGGAGCGTCACTGTATTCCAAAGCCAAATAGTCATCTGTAAATCTATTTCTGATGCCTCTTACATCATGTCTGATTGTGTACCCCAATACAACCGAGTCCATATCTGTTGACTCAATTATCTTTTTCTTGACGTTGATGTGTGCGGGGCATTCTTCAGAGATTAGAAAGGCAGATCCAATCTGAACACCTTCAGCACCCATGGCGATGGCAGCCTTAAAACCTCTCTGATCTGCTATTCCACCTGCAGCAATTACCGGTATTTGAATAGTTGGTATGACATTGGTCAATAATGATAATGTTGTTTGTCTGCCAATGTGCCCACCTGCTTCCATGCCCTCAGTAACCAAAGCGTCCACTCCAGCAGCCTCAACATTTTTTGCTTGTTTAAGATTGGCAACGACAGGTATGGTTATAATTCCAAGATTCTTTAATCTCTCAATGTACGGGATTGGATTCCCAGCACCAAATGTAACAAATGTTGGTCTTTCTTCACACACAACTTCAATGATTTCATCCTTGTTTTCAGCTGCCAAAACGATATTGACACCAAAAGTTTTATCTGTCAATTGCCTGGCTAAAGCAATCTGCTCTTTGACCCATTTTGCATCATGCCCTCCAGAACCGATGATACCTGCTCCACCTGCATTGGATACCGCGGATGCAATGACTGCATCTGTAATGGCAGCCATCCCTCCCTGGATGATAGGATATTGTATGTCCAGTAGTTTAGTTAATCTTGTTTGCATGATAATCTCCTCTTCGAAATTATGATTAGTTAATTCTATATTTCTCCATTAATTTTTGTTTTTCTGACCATAAATCATATGATAAATTGACGAAATACCTGTCAGGGCTTTCAAAACGGAACAAGTCATCCCATAATTTGGACATTTCAGAGTTAAGATGTTCCCTTATAGAATCCAAATCCGGTAAATCATAAATTAATTGTCCCTTCTCAATAACCTGAACCTGAAGTCTTTTTGCCGTAAAGTTTTTGGCGGTTTTACTAATCCATGGAGATATTGGGTCAAACAACTTATAGGGTTCTTCAACCTCTTCATCTTTAAAGGTTATCAAATCAGCAAACGCATTGCCATGCTTATTGTCGTATAGTCTCCAGACTTCCTTGAATCCGGGATTTGTCACTTTTGCAACTTCTTCGCTGAGTTTTATTCTCGCACTGATTTTACCATCTTTTTCAACAGCTACAAGTTTGTAGACGCCACCAAAAACGGTATCCGATTTTGCTGTAATCATTCTCTCTCCAACACCGTAATAATCAATAGGTGCATTCTGGATCTCCAGTTCTCTAATAGTGTATTCATCTAATGAATTCGATGCGGTTATTGTTGATTCTTTAAAACCTGCATGGTCCATCATTTTTCTGGATTGCCTCGATAAATATCCCAGTTCACCACTATCTAGTCTGATACCTTTTTTACTGTTTTTATCCATGTTTTTAAAAACTTTAATTGCTTCCGGTACTCCTGATTTGAGAACATTATATGTGTCAACCAACAATACGACGCTATGTGGAAAAGCTTTCGCATATGCCTCAAATGCTGTTTTATCATTATCAAAAAACTGGATCCAACTGTGTGCCATTGTACCGATTGCCGGAATTCCAAACATCTTAGCCGCCAGCAGATTAGATGTACCAAAACAGCCTGCTATATAGCACGCCCTTGCTCCGAAATTTGTGGCATCTGCTCCATGAGCTCTTCTGGCTCCAAAATCCACAACGGGTTTACCATTTGCGGCTCTTACGATTCTATTAGCCTTCGTTGCTATGAGACTTTGATGATTCATGGTCAACAATAGCATGGTTTCAATTATTTGAGCCTCCATAACGGAGGCCTTGACCGTAATGATAGGAGTGTTGGGAAATACTGGAGTCCCCTCAGGTATGGCCCATATGTCCCCAGTAAATTTGAAACCCTTGAGATAATCAACAAATTCTTCAGAAAACATCTTCATACTTCTGATGTGATCCAAGTCTTCTTTGGTGAATTTTATATTCAATAAATAATCTATAAACTGTTCAAGTCCTGCTGTTATAGCAAATCCACCATTGTCAGGAACTTTTCTGAAATAGTAGTCAAAATATACAATATAGTCTTTGACACCATTGACCAGGTAGCCATTGGCCATTGTCAATTCATAAAGATCAACCAACATACTTAAGTTTTTTTTATGTTTCCAATTTAGGTTTTCCACTCAGGCCCCTCACTTAGTCGAGAATTAGTATCATTATATATCAAAACTGTTTAATTTTCTATAAATAGGAATAAATAATAACA
>LGGM01000027.1 GCA_001509345.1 Clostridiales bacterium 38_11 | reverse complement strand
TATATGGTGCACCCTGCGAGATTCGAACTCACGACCCCTTGATTCGTAGTCAAGTACTCTATCCAACTGAGCTAAGGGTGCCTGGATTCAGTTGGAGGCGCCACCCAGATTTGAACTGGGGGTGAAGGAGTTGCAGTCCTCTGCCTTACCACTTGGCTATGGCGCCTTGTTACTCCAATCTCTACACTATTAAGCTACAAAAAAATATTTGGGGTGGATAATGGGGGTCGAACCCACGACTTCCGGAACCACAATCCGGCGCTCTAACCAACTGAGCTATATCCACCATAATGTCTATTATATTGGATTTAATTGCCGATATTCTACAATACCAATATTATATTATTTATTGCTCTGTTGTCAATATCTTTTGATAAGTATATTAATTGGCGACCTGGAAGGGGCTCGAACCCTCGACCTCCAGCGTGACAGGCTGGCATTCTAACCAACTGAACTACCAGGCCGCATTTTGTGGTGACCCTACTGGGAATCGAACCCAGGTTACTGCCGTGAAAGGGCGGTGTCTTGACCGCTTGACCATAGGGCCTTGATTGAAATGGTAGCGGGGGATGGATTCGAACCAACGACCTTCGGGTTATGAGCCCGACGAGCTACCAACTGCTCCACCCCGCGTTATTAAAATATTAAATGGCTCCAAGGGTGGGATTCGAACCCACAGCCTATCGGTTAACAGCCGAGTGCTCCACCGTTGAGCTACCTTGGAATAGAATCATAGACTGACAACTTTGATAGTTTATCATCTATCTGTATCAAGTGTCAATAGGTTTCTATACATTGTGACACAACCCTGTTATATAAGAATCAGTTAAAAACCTATACTATATGTTTTTCAACTTAAATTATACTCTATCTTATCTTATTCTTTTTCAGATTCAGATATATCTTCTTAAATATCCGGTATTACTGTTTGTTAAAATTTGGGACTGAAAGCTTAATTTTTAAATTAAATCATAGATTGTTATTAATCACCTGCCACATTTCTGGTTTGCTATAATCCAGAGCCCATGCAGCGACGCCATTAAGTCCATATTTGTGGACCAGCATCAGCCTGTTTAGAAGGGAAACCTCATCTTCTATCCATATCTGATACTTGATATTGTCGATTTGTATTTCACCATAATTCTGTCCTGCTTTCTCATCATAAGTGATACCCATTTCATTTGCTGCAATAAAGGCATCGGCTGATGGCAGTTTCAAGGCGGTCACATCATATGATACATTACCATTAGCATCTATCGTTTCCCATAATCGGGTGTAAAAAGGCAATCCAAGAACAATCTTACTAGCTGGTACGAAATCCATCAGACCGACTATCCCTGTTTCCACCCATGGCAAGGATGCTATCGGTCCAATACCATGCTCAGGTCTAGTACGCTCGTCATATGCCATCAGAACAACATAATCAGAATATCTTCCTATGGTCTTCCGGTCATAAAACAGCGACCATGTAGGGCTCTGGGATAATATAGTCACATCCACGGACATGATGATGTTCTCTTTTCTTGACTCCAGATACAGATCTCTGATAAAAACGGCAAATATCTCTTTATTCTCCAGGTAAATATTCTCAAAATCAATATTGATTCCTCTATAGCCATTCTTTTTGGAAAGCCTTATTATCTGGTCAATAAGGTTCTTCCTTGATGCTGCATCGTTAAGAATCTCAGAGGTCAACACCGGGTCAAATGAATTGGAGAAAGCAGGCCAAACTTCTATATTGTTATTGCTGTAATATTTCAGATACGCCATCAATGACCAGTCTTTGTATTGTCGGGTTTCTTTGTCTATAGCATGCCAGGTCGGGCTTACAACATTCAAAGCAGGATATAGAGGTCCCTGCTCAAAGATAGTAGGCTGCCTGGTGAAAAAATCCCATGCCATAATAGCCTGCTTTCTTTTGTCTGATTCCATTACTCCTTTTTCTTTGACCGTTTCGGTAGTATCTAGAAATAGACATTTTAAGTACCCAACCTGATTGCCTACCCTTCCCAAGATCCACTCACCATCAATTTCATATTGGATAATAACACTATTTGCTTGAATTTTTGCGCATCTATTAAAAATGGAACGAGGACTATCGTATAGCCAGATGGCTTTATCATTGACAAGCTTCGAGTAATTCTTTTCAATGAAAACGGATGAGCCGGTAGAATTCAGTTTATAACTATCTTCAAGCTTCCCTGTCAGATAGTTTGTGCTGATATAAATCCTGTCATTTTCATCAATCTGGGCAACAGCACCGTTCTTCTTATCAAGAACAACTGTAAATTTCTGGTAATCTTGATAAAGGTATAAAGTGGAATTATTGACATCGAAATAAGTGTCTAGCAAATCATTCTCTGTCAGCAGGTCATAAGCGATGTAGTGATGATTGTTGATTGTAATGATAGAATCCATTTCTCCAATCAAATGACCATCTAAAAACACCCCTTGCGCATGCTCATCTTGGGATTTTACAAAAAAATATATTATAATCATTAATAGAAAAATTAATGAAACTACAATCAATGCCATTCGCTTCTTCATCAGACCCCCGCTATTCTGCAATAGCTATTTCAATCTCTTTCTTGATAGTTTGAGCTATTTGATCATCCGGATTCAATTTCAAGGATTGATTGATATCCCACAATGCACTCTTGTATTGTTCAAGATAGAAATTGGCCACTGCCCTATTGGCCAGCACCTCCGAATCACTTGTCAATGCCACCGCAGCGTCCAACACATCTTTAGCTTCCTGATACTTGGACATGCTTATATAGCAAAGCGCCAGCTCATTGATCGAGTCTATCTGATCCGGTTTCAGTCTCAAAACATTCTTGAAATAATCGGAAGCAATCTGAAAATCCCCATTCTGTCTGAATGCCAGTCCAATAACAAACAGTAGATTCCACCAGGTTGGATAATAAGGCACCAGTGGTAAAAGCTTGTCTAGACCCCTGTCGATGTCTCCGTTCAAAACAAATGAAGACCCTACTTCGTAATCCACAAGCATCTCTAACATCTCCAGCTCTTCTCTTACTTCCTGAATCCTCAAATTATCCTGGTCGGATGCGATAAACCTCTCCCAATAGTCCTTGGCCCTGATGAACTGTCCGACTTGCTTGTAATAAAAGCCCAATTTGTACAAGGGCAATGAGAATTGTTGGTCAGCTTTAGCGCTTTTATGATACATTTTTATGGACTCTTCAAAATAGAACACAGCCTTTTCTTTCTGATCATCTTTTGTCAGCGCTATCGATACATTTTCCAAGCTGTTTGCCAAAATGAACAGATTTCTTGCACTTCTTTCAAACTCCACCAGCGCAAGTGAAAAAATCAACGCATAATCTGGCTGTTCGGAATACTGGTTAATCAGATAAATAAGATATGCGTCCGTCTTGGGTTTAAGTGTTCTTAAGATGTTCTCATATCGGTTTCTATATATAAAATCAGGATCAAGACCAATCATAAAACACATTGCCTTCAGGATGTTCTCCACTCTCAGCACATCTGTCCCCACATCCTGCTTCACGTCCTCTAATAAGTCCTCCAAAAGTACCGGCACATCCAGTGCGTCTTCCAATTGAAAAATCAAATCCGCAGTTTTAAGGACAGCGTCTTTTTTTAGGGTTAAGAAAGGAATATTCTCCAGATGTTTTTTTCTTAATGCTTTCAATTCATTCTCATATGACATATCAATCTCCTTGAAGTAGCTTAGTTACATTTATTTTTTTGCTTCTATCGAAAATATTGTTTTTGTCTCCGTAGATATAGGCGTGATATTCATTATCCTTTTCTATAAGCCTGAAATCATTAACCAATTTTTTGTTTGGCACATCAATCTGTTTTTCAAAATAAGTGCTCTTGAAGCTAGGTATTGCCAGCAGGTCATGTTTTAAATGGGTGTATTGCTTTTCTTCTTTCTCGTAAAGATACTTTGGTACTTCAATATTTTTTTCAGAAAGAAGAAAGTCATCCAATAAGCTACCTCTGACGTCCAATTGATACTTCTCCTGAATAAAACCATAAAGCAAATCAAAGAGTATACTTCTTTTATGGTAGCTGTCAAACAGCAAGTGCTTGGTCCAATACATGGCAAAATCCTCAAAGAAATCAAATGGTGAAGTAAATTCCATGACAGCATCAAGGGTGTTGATAAAATAATGCTCATCATAATACACCGATACAAGACTTTCAATCTTCTTCAGAAGTAGCAGCTCGGACAGATTGATATCATTGGTCCTAATAACCTCATAAGGGGCTTTGTCCAGGTATCTAATGCCGTACAAATCCGCGTTGGCTCTTATGCTGGTTCCTTTCAACACTTTCAGAAACCCTAACTGGAGTTTCTCCGCCTTCAGATTGTAGATGTCATTGAATGATTTTCTAAAGTTATCGTAGCTTTGATAAGGCAGCCCGGCAATCAGGTCCAAATGAACATGTGCGTTTTTGCCTTTGATTATTCTGCTGGCAATTGCCGCGAGTGTACGGTAATCCGACCTTCTATTAACCGCTGCGAGAGTTTTAGAATTTGTAGATTGAACACCGATTTCAAACTGAAACATATCTATAGGTAGCTGGTTGATGAACTCAATAAATTCATCGTCCAAAATCTCTGCAGTCAGCTCCATATGAAATTTGATATTGTTTTGATTGATTTCGACGATATAGGACATAATTTCCATAGCGCGTTTTTTATCAAAGTTGAAAGTCCTATCCACCAGTTTAATCGCATTGGCTTTTGTTCTGACAATCTTCCGAAGGTCTTCCCTGATTCTCTCTAGCGATAGCTTTCTGACCCCCTGTTTGCTGGATGACAAACAAAAGCTGCAATTGAACGGGCAGCCCCTTGTGGTTTCATAGTAAATATACTGATTTGAAAAATCCTCACTTTCAAGGTATGGATATGACAGTTCATCCAAGGCAATAGATAATTTCTGGTCATCGTTGACCTCAACTGTATTGTTAACTCTGTGTGTCAGTCCCGGTATCTTCTCAACCGATTCCTGTCGGTACAAAGCAACTATGAGATTATTCAAGGGAAGTTCCCCCTCTCCCCTTATAATGAAGTCAATAAACGGGTATTTTTCCATAGTCTGTAAGGACTCAAAAGAGACCTCCGGCCCACCCAGAATAATACTAATATTGCTGTTATCTACTTTAATGATTTCAGATAGCTGCAATACCAGTTCGATATTCCATATATAACACGAAAATCCAATAACATCCGGTTTATTTTCAAGGACTTTCGCAAGCATATGATCAATATTTTGATTGATGGTCAATTCCAGAAACGAAATATTAATTTGTGAATTTCTTCTTATGTAATTACTCAAATACCTCACAGCCAGATTACTATGAGAGAACTTGCTGTTGATTGCCACTAGTAAAGTGTTCATCTCTTCCTCTTAGTTGTTGAATTTATAGCACCCAAATCTTGTATTGATAATAATGGTTTTACCCGCTTGAGTCTTTTCGTTGACCAAAACAACTGTTTCTCCAAAATTTTCATGTGTCATCACATTACCGACCTTCTGATTATATAATTTAGTATCGCTTTTCTTGTAACTGATTGCCTTTATGTGGCCTTTTCTTAATCCTGTCAGATAGTTGTATAAGGACTCGATCAGATGAAGCCACTCCCTGTCGTTTTCCTTCATTCCAGATAAATCCGCAGCATCACACCATACTTCCAAAGCAATAAGTGATTGTAGATAGCTAACCGATGATTTTGAGATCTGCAAAATCCTTGCTTTTTCAAAAGCAATTATCCTGCTTTTATCCTCGTCCTCAAATACATCCGTATAAGAGAATTCAATCAATTGCTGTTTAGACTTATCATAAATGTCAGCAGTCCCCACTTCAGAATTATATGCCTGTATGAAATAGGCAAAGTGCAAAAGCTCTGGAATCCTATCAATCTTAACAGAGAAAAATTCCAGGTATTCCCTGATAGCACGATTTAGATCATCCGTTTTCTGATTGGTCATGGCAACAGGAATAATACCGAAATGCAACAAACTATCATCATTGGTTTTCCCATTGACGTAATACGCCCACAATCGCAGTTCGTCTTTCAATCTATCAAAATTGAGTTCCACTCCCGATCCTTTAGCGTATATCAGACATTTCATAATAATGACAAAGAATTGCATTCTATCTTTATAGTAAAAAAACGGCTGATTCAGATGCAGCCCTTTGATATCTTCATATCTGTCTAGCTTTTGCTTCAACAATAGTTGATATAGCCTTGTTTTGAATCTCTCCACAATTGTCTCCTAGCTTATCTCCCATTTATAGAAGTGGGAGTCTTAGCACTGTTAGTCATCGGACAAAAAAATATAGCTGACATATCAGCTATATTATATATGCTTTCTTATTGATTATCAAACCCATATTTGTAATCGGATGCAAAGTCATCAATCATCAGCGAGTAATCACTTACTTCTGGATTGACATGAGAGCTTCTGGATGCGATATATTTTTCCAATCCGTACTGTCCTCTATTATATGCTGTTAAGGTTTTATGAAAATCTCCGTCATAAAAATCAGACAAATACTTGAATTGTGTGGTGAATAGCAGGATGTTGTATTCAGGTTCGAACAATCTGTCAGGATCATATTCAATTTCAAGATTTGCAGCCACAGGTTCAGCCGTGTTCGACATAAGCTGTCCCAATCCTCTTTCCCCTAAAGTGCCTACTGTGTAGGGGTTGAAGTTGCTTTCCACTCTTATGATAGCCAATATAATGAAAGGATCCAATCCCAACGCCTCACACTGCCCCATCAAATAAGACGCTGTATCTTTGCCAAGTCCTGTTACCTCATCAATGTAATCCACCAGACTCTTTTGTTCTTGATCTGCTATCATTCTCTGCTTAACAGTCAATTCATGCATCTGGTTATCATTTATGGTATGAACCAATACTATATCCGAGTCTGGCTCACTTTGGTCTGTCTCAGCTGTTAATTGATTATCGCTTTTCTGCAACACATCCGCGGATGTTGCTGTTTGAACAGTGAGTACCACTATCATGGATATCAGTAATGTTGATACAATTTTAATTCGCTTTTTCATAATAAACAATTCCTCTTTTCTTCTTTTGAATAACCAAAACTTCACAGTATATCCAAGTATTTGATATCAAAAAACAGGTCAATCCGGCTTTTTGAATAGCTTAATCTATGAGTAGTGTGTATTATAATTCAGCTATATTCAATTGTCAACACTTTTCAAGTTTTTCAAGTCTTTTCAAGTCTTATGTTTTTTTTACGATTTTGTTGCTACATCTTTTCTGGAGCTTCAATGCCGAGTAAATCAAGTCCGTTTTTAATGGTTATATTGACTGCATAAGTCAGTAACACTCTACTTTTCATCAATTCTTCATCTTCCACTAAAATGTGGCAATTATTATAGAATTTGTTGAATTTTTGTGCCAAATCAATTATATATCTTGTGATATAAAAAGGCTCGTTTTTTTCCATAGAGCTTTCTATGACCTCTCCGAAATTGGATAAAGCCTTAATAACTTCAAATTCCTTATCATCTTTAATAAGGTTGTAGTCAACATTAGTTGATACTTTTTTCCCATACTTATTCAATATACTGCAGGTTCTGGCATAAGTATATTGGGCATAGGGTCCTGTTTCCCCTTCGAAGCTCAGCGTCTTTTCCCAGGAAAAAGTATAGTCCTTTATACGGTTGTTATATAGCTCCTGGAACAAAACAGCGCCAATGCCTACTTTTTTAGCCACATCTTCTTTATTCTCCAGACCTGGATTTCTCTCATTGATGATTTCAAGGGTTTTCTCCACTGCTTTTTTCAGCACATCCTCCAGGAATACCACCCTTCCCTTTCTGGTTGACAGTGTTCCTTCTTCCAAGCTAACCATGCCAAATGGCACATGCAAACAATCAGATGCCCATTCATAGCCCATGAGCTCCACAATTTTCATCCATTGCTGGAAATGAAGATTCTGCTGAGCGGCAACCACATATATGTTTTTATAAAAATCATAGGTTTCTTTTCTGTAAATGGCAGCTGCTATATCTCTGGTGATATACAATGTTGAACCATCGCTCTTTTGAATCAATGGTGAAGGCATATCAAAGGCACTAAGATCAACAATCTTGGCTCCCTGAGAGTCAACAAGAAGGTCCTTTTGAATCAGTTCTTCAATAACCCTTGGCATTTTATCGGAATAGAAGCTTTCACCTGCAAAGGAATCAAATTTTATACCGAGCATCTTGTAGACCCTGTTGAACTCGATCATACTGACGTCCTTGAACCATTGCCACAGTCCTATTGCTTCTTCGTTGCCGTTCTCCAGTTCTTTAAACCAATATCTTGCCTCATCGATTAATTCAGGGTTTTTCTCTGCTTCTTCGTTGAACCTGATATATAGCTTCAACAGCTCGGGTATTGGATTTTGCTCTATATCTTCTTTTACACCCCATTTTTTATAGGCTGATATCAACATGCCAAACTGGGTGCCGAAATCCCCCAGGTGGTTGATTGCTATTGCATTGAAACCCATGAATTTGTATATCTTATACAGGACATTCCCAATGATAGTTGTCCTGATATGTCCTATATGAAAAGGCTTGGCGATATTTGGAGATGAGAACTCCACAATTACGCTTCTACCTTGCCCAATATCTTTGGAACCGTATTTTTCTTTCTTATCAACTATTTCTGTTAAAATATCTTTGGTAAAGCTAGTCTTGCTGACAAAAAAATTGACATAAGGACCTTCGTTTGTCACCTTGTCGAAATTTTCATCAGCCGGGATTTGTGAAGCGATTGTCTCTGCTATCAAATTAGGAGACTTTCTCATGACCTTGGCAAATCGAAAACACGGCACGGCAAAATCACCCAATTGAGAACTAGGCGGGATCTCAACCATTCCATAAATATCTTCCATCGTTACGTCATTCACCAAACCACTGAACAATTCGGCAACCTTTAATTTATAATCAATCATGTTTCCTCCATAAAAAACTTATTATTTGAGATTAGCACAAGGGTCAATGTCTGTCAACAATCTCAGGTGAAAAATTGTCTTCATCAAAGACCCGGATATCGTTGTCCGCCAGTAGTCCAGCAGTCAACCCAGACCCTTTAATCACCTCGCCGCCAAACGAACCATCATAAATATGGCAAGATCCGCATGAAGGACTTTTTGTTTTTAGTATGGCAATGCTTTCATCAAACATCCTGGCAATTTTCAGAGTCTCTACCGCACCTTTTGAAAACTCTTCTGTCACATCGACGCCATCCTTTCGGATCACTCTTTTTTCTCCATCCCGCATGACGATCTCACATGGCAGCCTGGGTGTGGTAAGTCCCCCCAATTGCTCAGGGCACACTGGGATTACTCTTTCGTTCTTCATCAAATCTACAATGCGTTGATTATAGTTGTTTTCTCCATTGTATTTACAATTGATACCCAGCAGGCACGCGCTTACAAGCATAATGACACTCCTATTTAAATTTTACAACGGTGATGCCTGATCCACCTTCCCCAAATTCACCCAACCGATAATCCTTTACCATCTGATGCTTTCTCAGAAATTCGGCTATCCCCTGTCTCAGCACACCTGTTCCTTTTCCGTGAATCAATTGCACCTCGTTCAATCCCGAAAGATAGGCATCATCCAGATACTTGTCTATCTCCAGAAAAGCCTCTTCCAGACTCATGCCCCTCAAATCTATGGAAGTCTTTATATTCTTGTTGGCCATATTAAAGCCTTTTCTGTAGCCCTTTGGTTTCTCCTTGACAATTTCAGGTTTGATTTTCTTTAGTGTATTGATGGGAACATTCAATTTCAATGCCCCAGCCTGTACTGTCACCTTTCCATCGTTTGCAGGCTCTGAAACAACCTGTCCCTTCTGGTGTAAAGAGCTGATAAACACATGGTCCCAGAGTTGGATATCCTGGTTCTCGTCATGGGTTTCCAAAACATACCCACTCTCAGACATGTCTTTAATGGACTGGTTGATCGCATCCCTGATATCATTGATGTCTTTTCTGGATGTCTTGTCCAGATCACTGCTGTATTTTTCCAATCGGCTAATAATACCTGCAGACTCATTTTTTGTCTCTTCCAGAAGCTTTCTGGCTTCGTATTTGGCATCTTTCAGTATCTTATCCTTCTGATCAGCAATTTTTCTTTCTTCTTTTTTGATTTTCTCTCTTAGGGCTGCCTGCTCGCTTTGCAATCTTAGTATTTCTTCCTTTGCCTCTTCCGTTTCCTTTCTATCCCTGTCGATTTTTAGAAGGGCGTCCTCAAACTCGATATTATTCGTCTTGACGAGACCCCTGGCTTGTTCTATCACTTCAAGCTTTAGTCCTAATTTCTTAGAGATTTCAAAAGCATTTGATTTTCCCGGGACACCAATCAAAACCCGATAGGTAGGACTGAGTGTCTCCACATCAAACTCCACACTGCCATTGATTACGCCCGGTTGTGTCAGGGCATATATTTTGAGCTCACTGTAGTGTGTTGTGGCAGCGGTAACGATATTGTATTGGTTCAGTCTGTCCAGTATAGCTGTCGCTAAAGCGGCTCCCTCCACCGGATCAGTCCCTGCTCCAACCTCATCCAACAGCACCAGTGAGTTGTCTTCGATATTATTAAAGATTTCAACTATGTTTTTCATGTGTGAAGAGAATGTGCTGAGACTCTGCTCAATGCTTTGCTCATCGCCAATATCTGCAAAGATATTGTTAAAAATGCCTATCTCGGAACCGCTGTTTGCTGGGATATGCAGCCCGAATTGGGACATCAGAACAAACAATCCCAAGGTCTTTAATGAAACGGTTTTCCCACCGGTGTTGGGTCCGGTTATTATCAGTGTCTTGAAGCCCTTTCCTAGCCATATATCGATAGGCACAACATCGCTGGTGGGTATCAACGGATGCCTTCCTTTTTTTATATTGATAATCATGTGCGCATTCAGTATCGGTTCCTGGCATCTCAAATCCAGCGATAGCTTCGCTTTGGCGAAAATAAAGTCAAGCTCTGCCAGCACCGATTCATTCTCTCTCAATTTTTCTCCAAATTCAGCCACCATAGCAGACAGTTCAGCAAGGATTCTCTCGATTTCTTTTTTCTCTTCTATGGCAAGTATGTTCAACTCGTTGTTAAGGGCCACAATTTGCATGGGTTCTATAAACAGTGTGGCTCCCGTTGATGACTGGTCATGAATCATTCCCTTGACCTGATTTTTATATTCCACTTTGACAGGTAGTACATATCGATCATTTCTCATGGTTATAATGGCGTCCTGCAAATACTTTTGGTAAGCAGGGGAAGATACCATAGCATTTAGCTTAGTCTTGATCATCTGATTCTTATTATTAATCTCTCTTCTGATTGATCTCAGCTTAGTACTGGCATTATCTGATATCTCCTCATCGCTGATGATGGCATTAAAAATACTATCCTCTAGATCAGTGTTCCTGTTCAGTCGTTTACCGAGAGCAGTCAGTATAACAAAACTATCCGGCTCATTTTGGTCACTTTCCAAGAGAATATAGTTTCGCATCAGCCTGGATCCTCTGAGATTATCACCAATTTTCAGCAACATTCCAGGACTGAGTACCCCTGACAGCTCAGCTCTTTTGACATAATCCCGTATTTTATAGATCCCGCCGAAAGGTGGATGTCCCTTCGATATGATTTTTCTGACACCCTCTGTGGTTTCCATTTGTTTTGTTTCAACAATATTGATATCAGTCGATATAGTTTCCTTTGACAGATAATCGCTTCCGATAGCTGTTTCCATTTTCGAAGACAGCTTCAGCAAAATCTTATCGAATTCAAGTACTTTTAATGTTCTTTCTTTCATCTGATCCTCTCTACAACAGTTCTTTGTGGTAATATCCCCTGGTAACCTCGCCTTGCTTTGAATACTCGCCATCGTCGAAGGCTGTTCGGATATCACTGATCATCTCATTTATATTAATGGTGTTGTCCTCATCTATTCTAACATAATCGCAACCGGATTTGACCAAATCTTTTACTTTATCAATCAAATTCAGAGGAATAGGGTTAAAAAGTGTTGTAATGCCTCTGTGTCTCATCAGATCAATAGCATACCCCTTTCGGTCCAATAGCTTGTAACGGTCATATACATCGCAATTTTGGCAATTTGACTCATCGTTACATCCTTTAATGACTGAAAAGGGACAACTTCTGATAGTCATCAGCGGTAGTCTGGAATATAGGATAGCCTCTGTCTCTATGGCTGTTTTTTTGTTGATCTTTTCCATGTCCTTCAGATTGATCTCGACAGATTGGGTCAATAGATGAATCCCTTCTATGGCTAATAAATCTGCTGCATATATGTTGCTGATATTCAGTTGAAAATCGCAATATATTGGAACCATCTTGTTTTCTTTGGCAAATTCCAACGTATCCAGGTCATCTACCTGAACACCGTTAATGACATCCAGATATTGACGATAAGTCTCAAAGGCATTGTCGCATTCGAGACGTTTTGCGGCATTCCTCAAGGACAAGACAATTTTAACATTGGACCGACGCAGAAAATCCGCTTTTTCGTCATCTATCAGATAATAAGGCAGATACAAGAGATCCAATCCAGTAAAATTGATGTCATAGAATTGATGTCCGCTGGTCATATTCAGGGATATCTTGAGCCTTTTTTCTTCGCTTGATTGATCCGGTTTTTCTTTCAATTGAATGTCATAATTCACAATATCTCTTTTTAGAATCTCATCTGAAATCAATTCAATGGCTTTCCGCCTGAGATTATTGAGGACGCTCTTGCTGACAAAGGCTCCCGAATCGATTGAAATGTCGGTTTTCTTCAGTTCAAACACAGTCCCACCTAATTTGGACAGTTGGGTTATGATATCATCTTCTGTAACCTGAACCGTCCTACCGACTGTAACCACCTCCGGACTTTCAAAGTCGACGCTGTAATTACCTGAGAATGCCTTCAGGTTAATCTTCTCGCCAATCTTGATAGTCATTTCAAAGCTGATTGCTCGTTTTTTGTATACCTCTCCAATCCTGATTGTCTCTGCCACTTCATTTGACAGCTTGATATCGGATGTCTTATACAATACCTCGTTTTTCCTCAATTGATGAAAATTATTAATCAACACACGCTGACCACCCGTTGATTCTTTGATTTTTTCTTTTTTCTTGGGATCCATCAGGTTGTCGACTGTAAAGCCCTTCTCACCATCCCCCACAGAGACACCATCGCCGATTGATATGTCCTCATCAAGCGCTATTTCAGCCAAACTTCCCGTGATATCACGCACGTATCCCAGTCTGATCCCTCGGTTCTTCGGGTTTTCATGGGCCATCATCTCTTTGCCGAATGCATTGAGCACAAAGCCCTCGGTAAATCCTCTGTTAAATGTCTGTTCGGCTTGCTTGCCCATTTTTACATCAGTCTTGCCATCCAATATCCCCCTATAGTATCTCACCACACGATCCACATACTCAGGCTTTCTCATTCGGCCCTCTATTTTAAAAGTGGATATGCCCGCCTCTTTAAGGTCGATTATTTTTTCGCCGACATTCAGTTCCCTCATACTCAGTGGGTATATGGGTTTTTCATTAATTTTATTGCCAGTACTGGCATCTATGATATCAAAAGCCAATCGGCAAGTCTGTGCACATCTGCCTCTGTTGCCACTTCTGCCACCAAAAAAAGAGCTGATATAGCATTGACCGGAATAAGAGTTGCATAACGCACCATGAATAAAGGCCTCCAAATCAGCTTCTGTTTTTTGCCTGATGACCCTAATTCGATCGATGGATGTCTCTCTGGCAAGGACATTTTTCTTGATATTGTATCTCTTAAGTAGGTTGATACCGTAGAAATCATTTACTGCCATCTGTGTGCTAGCATGTAAAACCACTTCTGGCAGCAGCTCGCCAACCAGTTTCATCAATCCAAGATCCTGTACAATAATGGCGTCCGCTTTCATACGATACAGCTTGTTGACATATCTGAGAACATCCTTCATCTCATCGTCTTTCAACAAGGTATTAACCGTTACAAAAACCTTCACATCCGCCAGATGTGCCATTTTGATCAACTCTTCCAGATCCTCGTCTGTGAAGTTTTCAGCGGAATATCTTGCATTGAAATGCTTGCCGCCCATGTAGATAGCATCTGCTCCTGCCTTGAGAGCAGCTATAAATGTTTCTCTGTTGCCTGCTGGTGATAACAATATCGTATCGTTCATCATTTTCTCCTATCAACAAAAATAAACTGATGATCTCATCAGTTTATTAATCTCTTAATTCAATTTCTTCTCTGAGTAAAAACACATCGTGAGACATCTTTTTATTTTTCTGTTCAAGCTCTCGGTTTAATTCCTCATATACATCAAGTTCTTCTTCTTTTTCTTTCAGAAGTATTTCATATGCCAATAGTCTGTTTTGGAGGGCTTTTATTTCATCTGCGGAAATCTGTGCTTGCTCTATTTGCACATCCTGTTTCACTGGTGGTTCTTGTCTGGCCGGTTGTTCCTGTGATAGTTGTTCCTCAAGTTCTGAAATGAGCTTCTCAAATTCATCCAATTTATTTCTGAGAATATCCATCTCACTGTTCTTCTGAATCAATTCCTGCAGATACTGATCTTTTTCCTGTATGGTTTTTTCCAGGTCAATTCTCATCTGGCTGTGCTCGTCTTTTATTCTTTTCACTTCCGAAAGGCTGATTACTTCCTGGTTGAGTTTTTTCTCTATTTCAAGCTGATGCAACACTTTCAGATATTTGTCAGCTATTACAAATGTGGTAAAAATCAATGAAGAATAATTATCAAATTTCTTATCTGCAGTCTTGTATTGATTGATCTTGGTATTGATCAAGCTCTCTATCTTTTTAACATAATCCTGGTTTTCATCTGTTTGGAGCTTATATTTTTTCCCACCTATACTAACCTCAAAACTATTGTAACCCGGCATGGCATCCCCTCATTTAGTGTTTTTTTTATTTTCTCACAATTACATATAAAGGTCAAATAAAATTCACTTGAGCGTTAAGTGGGGATCAATGAAAAGTCATTTTGCCTTTGACAATAAAATTGACATTCTCGCATATGTTGGTAGCATGATCGGCTATCCTCTCCAGATATCTTCCTATAAACAATAAATCTATAACCTGATCCATTACACTTGCATCCTTGCTGAGAATGGTCAGCAACTCCATGTAGATCATTTCATAAAGGTGATCAACACTATCATCCATGTCAAAAACCTCTTTGGCCAGATTTGTATCTTCCTTCACATAAGAATCAAGTGATAACCTTATCATATCCTTGCTGATTTCTGCCATCTTTGGTATGTCCACCAGTGGTTTAATGAATTTTTCCTTACCGATTTTTATGACAATTTCAGCGATGTTTTCACTGTAGTCGCCCACACGCTCAAGATCACTGATCATTTTGATGATGCCTATGATTCTGCGCAGGTCTTTTGCAATAGGCTGCTGCAATGCTATGAGTTCAATACATTTATCCTCAATCTCAAGCTCAACTCTGTCAATCTCCTTCTCGAACTCGATGACCTCCAATGCCAACTCATAGTCCTGTTCCAGCAATGCCTTGATAGCCATATCTAGAATCTTTTCAGCCATGGCGCCCAGATTTAGAATATCCTGGTTCAAATACATCAATTGCTCATCATAGTTTTGTCTCATTCTTTACCTCCATCAACCGAATCTACCGGTTACATAATCCTCTGTTTTCTTGTGCTGGGGATTAGAAAAAATCTTTTTTGTTTCATCATATTCCAGCAATTCACCCGTCAGAAAGAATGCTGTCTTGTCAGATATCCTTGCGGCTTGTTGCATTGAGTGGGTTACAATCACTATAGTATAGTCCTTTTTTAATTCTAACACAAGATCTTCGATTTTACCAGTAGCTATAGGGTCTAATGCTGATGTGGGTTCATCCATCAATAATATATCTGGATTCACAGCCAATGCCCTTGCGATACACAATCTCTGTTGCTGACCCCCAGAAAGGCCTATGGCGTTTTTCTTAAGTCTATCTTTTACTTCATCCCAAAGAGCTGCTCTCTTAAGACTGATTTCAGCTATTTCCATTAACAGATTCTTGTCCTTGATACCATGAATTTTGGGGCCGAATACCACGTTCTCGTATATCGACTTTGGAAAAGGATTCGGCTTTTGAAAAACCATCCCCACCCTGGTCCTCAATTCCTCTACAGAAATGGCCTTGTCAAAAATGTTTTGTTGATGATATAGAATTTCTCCGGTAATTCTGACGGACGGAATATTTTCAACCATTCGATTCAATGTTTTAATAAAAGTTGACTTGCCACAACCAGATGGTCCGATAATGGCTGTAACCCTGTTTTTCTCTATTCCTATATTGATGTCTCTCAATGCTTGTTCCTGGTCATACCAAAGGTTTAATCCCTTGACGTCGAAAACCATTTTATCTGTTGTATTTATTCTATTTGTCAATTCTATCTCCTTCATTAAAACTTCACCTCGAACTTGTTTCTAATGACAATCGCAACTGAATTCATCATAAACAATATCAGCAGTAAAACAACGATAGTCGCCGCTGCCAGGTTTGCATATTCTGCTGTTAAAACCGTGTCCAATGTCCAGTAATAAATCTGAATTGGCAGTGCGGTAAAGTTGTCCATAACACTTGTTGGCACTCTCAGAAGCAGTGCGGGTATTCCCAATACCACTAAAGGCGCTGTCTCGCCAATCGCTCTGGATAAGGATAAAATAGCACCCGTCAGAATTCCGGGGAGTGCAACCGGCAGTACCACTCTTCTCACCGTTGTCCACTTATCGGCTCCCATCGCATAGGATGCCTCACGAAGATAGCTGGGCACAGCCTTTATCGCCTCTTGGCTGGAAACGACTACAATGGGCAACACCAGCAAAGACATGGTCAATCCGCCAGCCAGTATGCTGGAACCCAGATTGAACAGTCTGCTAAAAACCGCCAATCCTAAAAGACCAAATATGACTGAGGGAACACTGGCAAGATTCGATATGTTGACTTTTATAAGCATTTGAATATTTCCCTTTTTGGCATATTCCTCAAGATAGATGGCGGTGGAAACACCAAGAATCAACGTCACCGGGACTACAATAGACATCAGCCATACAGAGCCCACCATAACGCCATAAATTCCTGCCTTCTCAGGAAAAATCGATAGATTGCCGGTTAAAAACTTTATACTGAGCCATCCAATACTGTCTGCAATGATCCTATAAAACAGAATTCCCAATACCAATAATGCAAATACGACTGATAAGGAAAACAGGTTTTTAAACAGATCATTCAAAAACAGTCTTTTCTTCAATCTTTTTTGGTCCATATCAATATTCCTCCCTATATTTGCGAGAAATGTATTGGGCTATAAGATTCATGACCAGTGTGAATGAGAGCAGAATCAAGCCCACCGCATACAAACTGTAATACCCTGTTGTCCCGCTACCGGCATCTCCACTGGTGAATTCGACAATGTAGGAGGTCATGGTCTGCATGGATCGTGTAATATCAAAGGTAAATGCCTTTGAACTGCCACTGGCTATGGTGACAATCATCGTCTCCCCTATCGCCCTGGATATTGCAAGAACAAATGAAGCGATAATTCCGGATATGGCTGAGGGAATAACGACCTTGATGGCTACTTCAAGTTTGGTTGATCCCAATGCCAAAGACCCTTCCTTCAGAATTTCCGGCACTGCGTTCATAGCATCCTCAGACAAAGAGGCAACCAATGGAATAATCATGATGCCCATTACAATTCCGGGACTCAAAGCATTTTTGGATTCCAAAGTGGGTATAAGGCTCATCAACATAGGTGTCACAAACGTATAGGCAAAAAATCCATAGACAATGGTTGGTATCCCAGCAAGCACCTCAAGTATCGGTTTTACTGTTTTTCTGACTCTTGGAGATGCAAACTGGCTCAGATACAATGCGGCGGTGAGCCCAAGGGGAATGGCTACCAACATAGCGATGGCCGTTATAATAATTGTTCCGTTAATCAGTGGCAAGATACCGAATGTAGGGTCTTCTGCCCTTAGAGGCGCCAGTCTGGTGCTGAAAATCTCGGATAGACCAACAGCGCTGAAAAACTTATAAGCATCTGTAACCAACGTGACTATGATGCCAATAGTGGTAAGAACAGACACCGAAGCCATAATGAAAAAAAATACAGGCATTATTTTATTGACAATGCCTTTTTTATTTCTAATATTGTTTTGGATGATTTCTCGTACATCTGTCTCTCGGTCACTCATACAACTCACTTCCTTATATAAACTTCAAACGACCTAAGATGGGAAGCTCCAACGCTTCCCACCTTAAGCCATCTGTTAAAGCTGAGGGTTCTATTTAATTGATTCCAGCACTGACATATATTCAGCATATGTCTCAGCCGGCAGTGGTGCAAATCCATTTTCCCCGGCAAGTTTGGAAGCGCCTTCTTCAGAAACTACATACTTTGCAAAATCAAGTACCTGTGGCTTTTCTTTTGCATATCTCAGGTTGACATATGTGAATACCGGTCTTGTAAATCCCGCATATGGCAGATCTTCACCGATAGTTTCCAGAGTAGGCCCAACCGGTCCATTTCCAAAGTCAACCTTCACAGCTTGAATTTTGTCCTGATTGTTGACATAGTATCCAAATCCGAAGAATGCGATAGCATTTTTATCTTTTGATACCAGATCCACCAATGTTGAATACTCTTGTTGCAGATTGGCAGTTGTTACCATGTCTTGTTTTTTTAGAATCACTTCATAGAAGAATTCATATGTGCCATGGTTTTCATTAGGTCCGAAGAATTTTACTTCTTCACTTGGCCATTCTGGTCTGATATCTGACCACAATACCTTGTCATCTGATTTAAACGCTTTTGTCAAATACATATTGACTATCTCATCTTTTGTCATTTCTGTTGCCCAGGTATTATCCTTATTGATGACAATTGTCAATCCATCCAACGCTATTTTAATTTCAAGCACTTCGGTTTCATAATCATAGCCATTTTGCTCAAGCTGTTCTTTTTCTTCTGTCTTCATCGGTCTTGAAGCATCGACCAGGTCCAATTCGCCTGGAATAAATTTCTTGATTCCAGCACTTGATCCCGCTCTACCGACTTCTACGCTGACATCAGTTTCCTTGGTTGTCATATATTGTTCCGCTATATGTGCCATCAGAGGAAATACTGTTCCTGAACCGTCAATGATGACCTGTCCTGTCAATTCAACTTTGGGAGTAGCTGTTGTTGTTGGTGCAGCTGTTGTTGGCGCAGCTGTTGTTGGCGCAGCTGTTGTTGCAGTGTTGCTGTTGCCGCATCCGGCAAAAATACCCATCAGCAAAACGGTAAGTAATAATAATATAACAGTTTTAAACCCTAAACTCTTTCTCATCTTAAACAATCTCCTTCAATTTGTGTTTTTTAAGTCAATCACATCTTAACACGTTTAAAATCATGGTATGTTGTGTTCTTGTTAACTGAATGTTAAGTCTGTGTTAAGTGATAAAAATGGATAAAATAGTTTTTGTTGAAGTTAAAATGCATCTATTGTATAATACTTTGTACATTTTAACGAAAGGACGTGCAATTATGAAAATGGGAATAGTCGGATTGCCCAATGTGGGCAAGAGCACTCTATTCAACGCCATAACATCAGCCGGAGCAGAATCAGCCAATTATCCGTTTTGTACAATCGAGCCCAATGTAGGGGTTGTCGCTGTACCGGATCCTCGTTTGGATTACCTGTCAACAATGAGCAAATCCAAAAAAATAGTTCATACCGCCATGGAATTTTATGATATAGCAGGCCTGGTCAAGGGAGCCAGCAAGGGTGAAGGATTAGGAAACAAATTCCTTTCACACATCAGAGAGGTATCCGCCATTGTCCACGTGGTTAGATGTTTTGAGGACGAAAATGTCTCTCATCTTGAAGGCATTCTAGATCCAATCAGAGATATCGAAATCATCGAGTTGGAGCTTATTCTGTCAGATCTTGAGATGCTACTGAAGAGAAGAGATCGATTGGCAAAAACATCAAGAAATGACAAATCACAAAGTGTCGAATACGAATTGGTATCTCGGATAGTGGAAAACCTGGAGCAGGAAAAGCCTGCCCGTCAGATGACATTTACCGACGAAGAAGAAAAACTGGTCAAACCGTTGAATCTGATTACTGCGAAACCGATACTTTATGCAGCCAACATCAGTGAGGAAGATCTCGATGCCATCGATACAAATCCTCATATCAATAGAATAAAGAACTACGCCGCAAAAGACGGCTCGGAGGTCATCTCCATTTGTGGAAAAATCGAGGCGGAAATATCAGAGCTGGATGACGAAGAAAAACAAATGTATCTGGAGGAATCCGGTATCAAAGAACCCGGACTAGATAAACTGATTCGTGCAAGCTACAAGCTTCTCGGACTGATATCCTTCCTGACAACCGGGCCAGAGGAATCCAGGGCATGGACCATCAAAAACGGAACGAAAGCCCCACAAGCCGCGGGCAAGATCCACTCGGACATCGAGAGAGGCTTTATCCGAGCGGAAGTGGTCGCCTTTGATGTTCTGGTGCAGATTGGTTCCATGACCGTAGCAAAAGAAAAAGGCCTCCTAAGATTAGAAGGCAAGGAATACATCATCAAAGACGGTGATGTGGTACTGTTTAGGTTTAATGTCTAAAGGCTACTTGCCTCTCTTATGTGTAAAATAGAGCATCACTGCAAACCAGAATAAAACGCCCACAGATTGATTCTGTGAGCGTTGGTGAATAGATTGATTAATTTCACTTCCCTACATATGTAGCAGAATTTTTACCAGCCGTCATACCAAATACCAAACAGTCAGTAATGGCGTTTCCACCAACTCTATTACCGCCATGTACGCCACCTGTGACTTCTCCAGCAGCGAATAGACCTGGAATTATTTCTCCTGTTGTAGATATGACCTCGCTATTTGTGTTAATGACCACACCACCCATAGTATGGTGTATCCCCGGAGAAACATCAATTGTATAATAAGGTCCTTGACTTAAATCTCTACGCCAATCGAATGCGCTGCTGAACTCCGGATCATTCTTATCAGCGACATAGCTGTTCCATTTATCCAATGTGTCTTGCAGTACTGCCGCATCAACCTTCATAAACCCAGCAACCTCTTCAATGGAGTCAAATTTCTTAAGAAGTCCAATTTTGTAGTAACCTTGAATATTTGTATTGCTGTCAACAATCTCCTGATTCATAAGGATATAAGCAAAACCTTGATCCTGCTCTAAAATAGCAGCTGATACAACATCACGGTAATATACCTCGTTGGTAAATCTTTTACCAGAGGTGTTAATCAAAATTGCACCTGCATTTCTCGCACCTTCAGTTACCATAGTTGAAGAAGGATTATGTACGGTCGGATGAATCTGTATTTCA
>LGGM01000106.1 GCA_001509345.1 Clostridiales bacterium 38_11 | reverse complement strand
CACAAAACAGCTCTAAAGTCAGTAAAATCAACGCTTTTAAATATAATCAGCAGACACTAATTAAACTTCTTCTCCAACAAACAAACTACCTCCGTATGCCCGGTCATCGGAAACATATCAACAGCCACTGCTTTTTTCACATCATACCCAGCTTCCATAAAGATTGGCAAATCGACCAATAGTGTCTTTGGATTGCATGAAATATAGATGAAGGTATCTGGTTTGAAGTTTATTATTTTATTGATTGCTTTTGGATGGATTCCGCTACGTGGCGGATCCAGTATGATGATATCCGGTTTTTCTTCCAGGTCATCCATAACCTTCAACACATCACCAGCTATGAACTCGCAGTTGGTGATGCTGTTGATTGTTGCATTCTCTTTTGCTTTGATCACTGCCTCTTCTACAATTTCCACCCCAATTACTTTCTTTGCTACCGATGAAAGAATCTGAGCGATAGTGCCTGTTCCGGTATATAAATCAAAAATAATTTTATCCTTTGTTTTCCCGACATATTGTCTGACTGTCTCATACAGCTTTTCAGCTCCCAATGTATTGGTTTGAAAAAAAGAGTATGGAGAGATGTCAAAGCTCAGATCCATCAGTTTTTCAGTCATATGTTCAGTTCCATACAGTATCCTGGTTTCATCACTTTGCACTGTGTCTGACTTAGAATCATTGATTGTATGCAATATTCCTCTTATGATACCAGTTACAGACAGATTCAGAAGGGCTGATGTAAACTCATCGGCAATAAGTTCTCCTTGGGATGAAGTCACCAAGTTAATCAGTATCTCCCCGGTTTGTTTTCCTTTTCTAACCACTAGGTGTCTTAATAATCCCTCATGCCTCCCCTTATGGTAGAAGGCAGTACCCTTTTCTTGGAAATATGTAAGTGCTGTTTTCAGTATGAGTGTAAAATCACTGTCAACCAGTTTACAAGTATTGACGGTTACTATCTCATAAAATTTTCCTCTTTCATGCAGACCAAGTGATAAAGGGCCATCGTAGTATGCATCGCCAAAGGAAAATTCCATCTTATTCCTGTATCCAAATGGTTCTGGGCTTGGTATGATAGGCTGGAATTCGAAGCTTTCTCCTGATACTTGGTTCAGAATTCCCTTGACATATTTTTCTTTGTAAGCAAGCTGCATTTCGTATGGCATTGTTTGCAACAGACAACCACCACATCGTTCGGAGTGATCGCAAACCGGTTCAGTTTCATATGAGGCTTTTTCCAACACAGATACCAGATTTGCTTCTATTCTATTCTTTCGAATTTTGGATATTCTACCTTCCACCAGTTGGTCAGGCAAGACATTTTTAATGATAACCCTTAGATTTTCAAGCTTCCCTATGCCTATATTGGGAAATACATACTCCAATATTTTGATATGTACTAAATCTCCTTTTTTCATTCAATCACTCACTTTTACTTTATAAAAAATCTTTGTAGACAACCAAACATAGGATGAACAGATGCAAAGCAAACGCCAACGAGATTATCACTATAAATTTATTCTTTTGTGTTTTATGTCTAAACAATAACATCGAAATAACCATTCCAAAAGCACCACCTAAAAAGGAAAGCATATATAAGGTGCTCTCTTTTATCCGCCATTTCGCATGCTTGGCTTTTATCTTATCAATACCTGATATTATCAACGTCAAGGTATTGATAAACAGGTAATAATTTGTCAAATAGTCTCTCATGTGAACTTCTCACTTATTACGATATTCCTTCCCTTGTCTTTTGCAGTATATAATAGCTCATCAACCCTATCAAAGACGCTATATAAATTGTCATTGTCATATATCTCAGTTACTCCAAAGGAGCAGGTAATGGTCGTTCCCAGCCCATAATCAAAGGTGCATATTGTTTCTCTAATTCTTTCTGCAAGCTTAATTGCATTACTTCTGTCAGTCTCTGGTAGCAATAGAATAAATTCTTCTCCACCCCACCTTGCAAATACATCCGTTTCTCTGATAAGTGTTTCCACAAGTCTTGCAGTTTCTACTAATACCTTGTCTCCTTTTAGATGCCCATGCTGATCATTGACCTCTTTAAAATAATCAAAGTCCATCAATATAATTGCTATGGGATTATCATATCTGTCCTTGATTTTAATCCACTTAATCATCTCACTATCAAATCTTGCCCTATTGTAGATTTTTGTAAGTGGGTCGGTTTCACTCAAAATAATCAACTCTTTTTCATTTACGAATTTAATTCTATCGAAATAATTGACTCTATGATGGACAATCGCTATCATCAATACGATTAGAAAAGTATTAGTCATCGCTATTGCATAGAGACCCGAATCTACATTTGACAATATTTGGTTTGGAAATATAAAAAAACCCATATATACAATCGCAGATACTACTATCTTGTTGATGAACATATTTGGAATGATAAAAATTACAGAAATCAATACAATCAGATTGAGTACTGAAGTCAAAAAATCCAATGATGCAAAAGTATGCATGGTACTGAAATAGATAAACATCAACACAAGCTCGATGATGGAAATTAAGTAAGCGATCTTTTTATTGTCAGAACCCTGTCTAATAATGATATATAAACCTATCAAAATAACAAGAGTCATGAACCTGATTAAGAATATCTCCCCCAAACCGGAGGTAGATGATAGGAGTAACAACTCTGGGATAATAAAGAGCAGAAAAGCCAAAGAAATCAAGATAATTAAAGGTTGCGTATATTTTTTATCAGCATCCATTGTCCTATCGAAGTATTCCTGCTCCAACCGTTTATCTTTGAATCTGCAAGTGAATTTGTTAATCAAATATTTGTCCTTTGCTTTCATTGTTCCCTCAAAGTAGATAGTTTTTGATTCCCGATATTTCTCCATTGGTTTGATAAATTCTAGGTAGTCTTCGGTCAAGCATAGTAATGATTTCATAGTTGATTGTACCAAGTAGTTTACCAATCTGATCTGGGGTCTTTTCACTTTCCGATCCATCTCCATATAGGATCACTTCATCTCCTATTGCAGCATCTGACACATCAGAAAGGTCAATTACGAATTGATCCATGCATATTCTTCCTAAAACCTTGCAGCTTATTCCTTTTACAGAAACTGACATTTTCCCGCTCAACATTCGGGTAAAGCCGTCTGCATATCCGATTGGAACAGTACCAACTATCATATCCGAATCTGCAATAAATTGATGGCCATAACTCACACCGTCGCCTTTCTTGATAGGTTTCACAAAAGCCAGGTTGGCTTTCAGTTTAAATGCCAACTTCAGATCGGCATTGTTTTTATTGACCTCATCCGACGGATATAAGCCAGTAAGCATAATACCCGGTCTAACCATCTCATAATTAAAGTCTGGTAGATCTATAATGGCTGCGCTGTTTGATACATGTCTTATAGGTATTTTCACATCTATATCCATTAGTCTATTATAGAAATCATCAAAAGCATCTTTTTGCTTATAGGACCACGTTTTATCTATTTCATCAGCTCTTGCTAGGTGTGTGAAAATCCCTTCTATCATAAGATTTGGCAATTGATACATTGATTCAATTTCTTTGACACTCTTATCATTTGGTAAGAATCCGAGTCTATTCATGCCGGTCTCCAATTTTAAATGTACTTTTGCGGTTTTCCCAAGCTTTTCAGCCACTTGGTTCAATCGTATTCCGTGGTTGACATCATAGATGGTCAATATGATATCTTCGATAATGGCTTGTTCGAACAATTCAACCGGTGTGTATCCCAAAACCAATATCTCAATGTTTCTGAATTCCTTTCTAATCTCCAAAGCCTCATCCAAAATAGCCACTGAAAACATATCAGCCCCATTAGCCAAATAAATCTCTGCAGATTTTATAACACCGAGCTTATAACCATCTGCTTTTATTACAGCACAAATCCGGGTTCCCGGTCTGATGAGTCTCTTCACTTCTTGTATATTATGAGCCATGTGATTGGTATTGACCTCTACCCAAGCAGGTCTATATGCTTCATACATTTTTTTTACCTTTTTTGATACGTTTGATAAAGTTTTGCGTCATTTTCGCTGTCATTCCCCAAATAATATATCCGTTGTAGTTGTAGAAAAGTACCGGATGTCCAATTTTGCGCCAATTATAGTTTTGACCATTTGGTATTCTATCAAAAGGAAAACTATCATCTATATCCATCGAAAAAGAGATATTATACTCTTCCGGGTCGGTTTCAACAAAAAAACTTATAGGAACCGTAAAAATCTTATCCACTTCATCTTCATTGATTGTAAGAGAATTCATGTCTGTATGCAATATGCCGATATAGGGGTATAGAATGAAATTATTTTCTCGCGTCACATAGTCCAATTCTCCTATAACTTCAATATCTTCAGCATCTACGCCGATTTCTTCGTAAGTTTCTCTTATAGCGGCTTCCTTGAAGTCTTCACAAACCTCAACTTTCCCACCTGGAAACGAAATCTCTCCGGGCTGTGTTTTAATGTTTTGTGATCTGACTTCATACAGTATATGTATCTCATCATCTATATATATCAAAGGTAATAATACGGAATAATACTGATTAATCTCAAGTGGCTTTGACTTTCTATTCTTGAAAACTTCTTTAATTTTTTCCATATCCATAATTGGCCTCCAGGTGGTAATATGTATATCAATAGAATATTATTATACTATAATAAACTCAATATGCAAAACTGTA
>LGGM01000105.1 GCA_001509345.1 Clostridiales bacterium 38_11 | reverse complement strand
CCTGTAAGAGCGTTTATGAAACAGATTGATGGGCTTGGTGTCAATCCTGTTCTGATCAGAGTGCTTTATTCCGATGACAGGGGTGAGTTTGCTTATGAACAGACATTGCAGGATATCAATGCCAAATACAGCGGACTTGACCTGGAATTCATCTCAGACAGAAATCTTTTCACAGACAAAATCACTGAATTTGCATCAGAGCACGAAAACAAATCATTATATTATATTGCGGGCACTCCAGGCATGAACAGCTTTTTGACCGATAAACTTATTGGATTGGGAATAGAAAAGAGTCGAATAATAACAGATGTCTTTACCGGATATTAATAATGTGTTATAATAAATGATAATTATTATCATTTAAATGAAATGAGATGACGCAAATGAGAGACTTATCCGATTTGGCATATGATTTATTCATGTTGCCTCTGGAAACATTATTACTCAACAAAAAGAGAAAGGATATATTTAAGAAAATTTCGGGAAATGTGCTTGAAATCGGAGTGGGAACCGGAACCAATCTGAAGTATTATGACTATGGCAAGCTAAAATCATTGACGATAACAGATCAAGAGCTTTCACCAGCAATTAAAAACTACAAATATCCTGAACAACTCAACGTCAGAGTATTGCAGGCAGACGTACAGAGTCTTCCTTTTGAATCCGGATCCATGGATAGTATTGTCTTTACCTTGGTATTTTGTAGTGTAACAGATCCATATGCCGGATTGAAAGAAATCAAGAGAGTGCTGAAACCTGATGGTAGGATATTCTTCATCGAGCATGTCTTGCCTCTCCACAATCCAATGAGGGAAGTTTTTCACAAGGCAAACCATCAATGGCCAAAAATTGCAGGGGGATGCAACCTAAGCAGAGAAACTGATAAAGTTATTGAAGAATCAGGCTTTAAAATTGAAAAGTTTGAAAGATTCTTTGGTGCCTTCATTACAGGTGTCGCCAGCATAAGTTAGATTAATGATCAAACAATAAAAATCAAAAATGACAACGACGATATTGAAAACCACGTTGTCATTTTTTGTTTGCTTATTTTACAGCTATGGCATCAATCTCCACGCCCACGTCCTTTGGCAGTCTGGAAACTTCAACAGCACATCTCGCTGGCTTATGGCCTTCGAAGAACGCTTCATATACACCATTGACCACTGTAAAATCATTCATGTCCTTCAGAAAAACCTGACACTTGACGATGTCCTCCAAGGTATATCCCGCTTCAGTTACAATCGCCTTGACATTCTCCAAAGATTGCTTTGTCTGAATCTCGATATCATCGCTGACCAGTGTCATGGTTTCCGGTACAAAAGGTATCTGGCCTGACACATAAAGTGTTCCGTTTGCTTCAACCGCTTGGGAATAAGGTCCCACCGCCGCTGGAGCATTTTTTGTTGTTATAAATTTTTTCACTTTTTACCTCCCTGTTTTATGGATTAGAATTTCCATTTTGTTTTTTGTTTAATCTGGGTAATAGATGATAACTGACATTCTGGTTTCTGTATCTCCTGGATTTTTGTAGGAATGGACCTTGTCCCCTCTAAATTCGAATCCGTCATCTTTATTGAGCTGAAAAACGGATCTCTCAACTGTTATTTCCAGCTGACCCTCAAAAACGACAACCATCTCCAGGGTATCTTTATTGTGTGCCTCCGCATTCAACTCGCCCCCCGGTGAAATGACCACCTGATACATCTCGAATTTTCTGCCCTCCTCAAAAGGGAAAAATGGATAAATTCTGTATTTTCCATTGTCTTCTATGATGGCCGACAGTTCAGACTTATAGATGACATTGTTTTCTTCTACAGGCTTTTGTATAAGAGATGATAGCGAGACTTTCATGCCACTGGCTATCTTCCAAAGCGTCGCTATTGTAGGGTTTGACTCTCCCCTCTCTATCTGGCCCAGCATGCTTTTGCTGACCCCTGTCAGGCTTGCCACACTATCAAGGCTAAGCCCCCTGTTAATCCGTATTTCTTTCAGATTATCCGCTATCACATTGTTTAGATCTTCCACTAGTGTCTCCTTAACCATAAACTAATTACATCAATCATTATATCATA
Source organism: Clostridiales bacterium 38_11 (assembly GCA_001509345.1). GTDB lineage: Bacteria > Bacillota > Clostridia > Tissierellales > Dethiosulfatibacteraceae > 38-11. The sequence goes on along the minus strand of LGGM01000105.1, from coordinate 2,724 downwards.
AACAAAAGTCTGTGAATAATCAATAATTGATAATATGGTAATCTTTAATTTTCTATTCAATTATTGATTGAAAGGAGGTGAGTATAATGGCAATAGTAGCAACTGAACTGGACGGCAGAGTGACACTTGTATTGAACAAAGGCACTGACGGAGACGGAAACACGCTAACTGGCAACAAGTCTTACTCGAAAGTCAAACCTACAGCTTCTAACGATGATGTTTATGGGGTAGTCAATGGCATAGCATCCCTGCAGGCATTTCCTGTAGTGACTGTTAGAAAAACTGAAGAGTTTGATCTTGTAGACATGCCTTAGTCCCATCCAATATCATATGTAAGGAGGTGAAACCATGACAATTAGACTGACAATGAGTTTTAAGAATGCGGCTGATAGAACCTCAAGCTACACGGTCGACGATCCAAGAGCGGACATATCCGAAACAGAAGTACAGGCTGTAATGGATGATATGATCTTGAAAAATATCTTCAATACATCAGGTGGAGATCTGAAAAGTATCGCATCGGCAAAAGTGACAACTACAAGTATCGATCAGTTGATTTGATCGCACCCTAAAGAGGAGGCTATCACTTGGAAACTTTTTATGAACAGATAGCAAATGTGGGTTTTCCAATTGCTGTTGCCACATACCTGTTGGTCAGAGTGGAATCCAAACTCACCATGCTGACTGAAAGCATCAATAAGCTTTCGAGTAGCATTATAAATATTAAATGAATACAATCCGAAACAAAATCCGGCTCAAGCCGGATTTTGTTTGTTCATTTGCAATTAACAATTATAATATTTATCCAATCACCTTATATTTTATACATGTGATAAATGGCTATTTTCCAATAGTTTCATATGTTCGATTACCTTTTGATACTACCTAGTGAATTTCTGTTAACAAACTGAAAATACTAAGTTGTGCACATTATCCACAAAGTTATCCACAATTTGGCAACAGTATGTTAATTCTAGGTTAATTGTATATTAATTCATCGTTAACCAATTCTAATCTTTTGAAATTATTATACCCCTCTTTATTTTTTATAGTATAATAATATCAATGGTACAATAATAAGTCATTGAAGGGGGATTTATGAGCAAGTTTACCAAGCAGGAGATTAGTTGGATATTATACGACTGTGGCAATTCAGCCTATTCCATGGCTATCACAACAGCACTTCTTCCTATTTATTTTGGAATGTTCAGAACGGGAAACAGCATGGATCTCGGCTATTTCAACTCATTAGCAAGTATCCTGGTGGCCATTCTCAGCCCGATTCTGGGAACCATAGCAGATTATAAAGACAAAAAAAAGCGATTTTTTCTATTCTTCTTCCTACTGGGTGTCTTCTTTACAGCAGCATTGGCGATTGTTCCGATTGGTATGTGGCAGCTCCTGATATTCTTCTATATTCTGACAGCGGTCGGTTTCTCAGGAGCCAATATTTTCTATGATTCTTTTCTGGTTGATACCACTATAGATGAAAGAATGGATAGGGTTTCCACGAGTGGTTTTGCATTCGGTTATATAGCCAGCATCATTCCCTTTGGTATCAGTCTAGCTATTGTCTATGTGATTGGTCTTGGGGAGTATCTGGGTTTCCAGCTTGGATTTGTCATTACGGCACTCTGGTGGGGGCTTTTCACAATTCCTATGATCAGAAATGTCAGACAAAAACACTACATAGAGCCCGAACCCAATCCTATTAAAAGCAGCTTTATCCGACTTGGAAAAACATTTAAAAATATACGAAGTCATAAGCCGGTTTTCATATTCCTGATAGCCTATTTTCTATACATTGATGGCGTCGACACCATCATAAAAATGGCTGTTCCCTATTCTCAAAGCATATTGGGAGGAGACTCCTTCAATATGTTTGTCCTGTTGGGAATTCTTCTGATCATACAGATTATCGCATTCCCCTTTGCTATCCTATATGGAAGGCTTGCTGAGAGATTTACAACCAAGCGTATGATTTTTGTTGGAATACTGACCTATATTGTTGCCTGCATTTTCGCTTATGGCATAGACCACATCAGTGATATCTTTATACTGGGCGCTATGATCGGGTCAGCTCAAGGTGGCATCCAGGCGCTTAGCAGATCCTATTATGCAAAGATAATCCCTAAAAAGAATTCCAATGAATTCTTTGGCTTCTACAATGTATTCGGGAAATTTGCAGCTATACTCGGCCCATTCATCATGGCTTTTGTGACAGATATTACGGGAGACCCACGAAACAGTATTCTAGGCATCATACCACTTTTTGTTCTTGGATTTATCATACTATTGTTCCTCCCTAAGACCACAGAAAGTGTGGAAGTACATCCAGTGGAGTAATCAAATGAGTGGTGTCGGTTATTCAGAGAGAATCAATGATTCTGCATTTAAAAAATATATCCGCAATAACAAACAGTGGGCTGGGATTTTTTCCATGATACTCGCTATTGTTGTAATCGTATCATTTGCAATCTATGGTCAACTCAGCGATGAGATGGATAACCCCGAGGCTCTTTATATTGGGCTAATCATCGGAGGCATGTTCCTATCTATCGGTCTGTATAAAATTATTGGGATAAAACGCAGCAAGACCTGGGATGGGAAAGTTACCAAAAAATTAGTCCATCACAAAAGAAAAGATAGGCTCTATGTAGAATATATGGTGGTAATCACCAGGGATGATACTGGTGAAACCTATGAAATTACTGAAGTTGACGA
>LGGM01000104.1 GCA_001509345.1 Clostridiales bacterium 38_11 | reverse complement strand
GGGCTGACCCCGCTAAGACATCTCTTGCCTATCTCTATTGGGTTTGTGATTTCGAGAAATCTTCCCGGATAGATTTGGTCTGTATCAATATTGTTGCCCAATACTATCGCTTTCCCTGATATTTTAGTTTTCATCTTATTGATCTCCCCCTATAGGATTGGTCAGATAACCTGTCAAGGCTGATGCGGCAACAGTCGCCGGTGATGCCAGATATATATTGGAATCTGTGCTCCCCATTCTGCCGGGGAAATTTCTATTTGAGGTCGAAATACAAACCTCTCCCGAAGCGATGACACCCTCATGGGCGCTCAGACATGGGCCGCAGCCGGGTGTTGATATGGTAGCACCGGCATCCATCAATTCTTGAAGATAGCCCTTCTTGATACTCTCCTGCATTACCTCAGTAGATGCTGGAATCACCAATAGTCTTACCCATTTGGCTATCTTTTTACCTCTTAGTATGTCGGCTGCTGCTTTAATATCTTCCAATCTTCCACCTGTGCAGGTTCCCACAAACGCCTGGTCAATTTTGACCTTTCCCACATCATCAAGATTAAAGACGTTATCCACACTTGATGGCGCTGCCACTTGCGGTTCAAGGCCTGTCACTTGAAAATGATAGGTTTCGCTGTATTGATAGCCTTCATCGGTAAATACAACCTCATAGGGTCTTACCGCTCTTTTAGAAACATATTCCAATACTTCGTCATTGGGTTGCATGTAGGCGGTTTTAGCGCCCATTTCCACTGCCATGTTGCAGATGACCATTCTGCCGGCCACTCCCAGCTGTTCAATATAAGTTCCGGTAAAATCAATAGCCTTATACACTGCACCGTCTGCCTTCAGTTTCCCAAGTACCATCAGCACGACGTCCTTGGGCATGACGCCATGTTTGGGGATGCCGTCTAATCTGACCTCTATCACCTCAGGGACTCTGAACCACAGCTCTCCTGTCATCAGTATGGTCGCCATGTCTGTGGCACCAACACCTGTTCCCAGCGCGCCAAATGCACCGTGTGTCGTTGTGTGGGAATCTGTGGCCACCAGTATCATCCCCGGATATACCAATCCGGCTTCAGGCATTACCTGATGACACACACCCGCATTGACGTCAAAATGATAGGTCAGCTCCTGTTCGCTGGCAAATTTGCGCATTTCCTTGTGAATCTGTGCTGATGCTATGGTCGGCGCTGGGGCATAATGATCGAATACAAAGGCAGCTCTATCCTTGTCCCATACCTGTTCCCCTTCCATTTCATAAAAAGAATAAACCGTCTGGAGATACAGGTCGTTGATTTCCGCGAAATCCACCTTTGCCATCACTATCTCACCAGTCTCTACCTTTTGTCTGCCACTGTTCTTTGCTAAAATCTTTTCTATCGCATGCATAGAAGTCCTCCTCTTTACTCATCGTAATAATTCTATAGAAACAACAAGCATTTATCTTTGTTCCTTATTATTTTCGAAAGAATATCAGATATTATGAAATAATTCTAACACAACAGGCCTATAGTATGTAGATTATTCTCCAAAAAATTTTATAATAAGATAAATGTTGTATTATCAAATCAACCGATATCTGAGAGGTGCCAGAATGAAATGGAGGAAAAGCTGTCAATCCTGCAATACCCCCATTAGAACTATAATATAATTATATTCCTGATAAAATTCTAAACCAGATAGGGTGTGTTGGCAATGAAGTGAAATCAATTAACCTGCTTTACCAAATCGTACAGTCTTTCGTGTTACAGATAAACCCTTTTCAATATAGTTGATTTTGGTATAAAATTGATTCTTTTTACTAACCCCAAAGCTTCTATTGCTGTTTCTTCAATGCCTGTGAGAATATAAGCAATCCATTTTTCCCAATTATTACTGATGCGAACTTCTTGTAGCAATCTGTAATACTCCGTCTTGTTTTTGATGATATAACTACTCAAATAGAGGATAGGGCTATCTAGCAGGTCTTTTAATACGAAATAAAGGATATTTATTATCCTCCCCATCCGTCATATAAGTATTATATTGCTAAAATTTACCTATATAAATATATAATAGATTTCTTAATTTCCAACAAAAAACCGTGTTTATTGCTCTGATAATGTGCTTGGAATAAAGTTTTAAAACTAATCAAATTCAGCGTCTCCAGAGATTGATAATACAAGTCTTGATGTGATAGAATAATATTGAAATAAATCATGAAATCAAGTTAACAGATGACAATAATAAAATAACTATAACAAACCTATTTTGGAAAGGAGCAATGTAATGAAAAGATTAGGTAAGAGAATTGTAGCAGTCTTGTTAGCAATTATAATTCTGGTGAGCGGTTGTAGTCCTGCTTCAAAAGCTTCGGAGTCCGATGAGACTCCAGAATCCTCAGAAAAACCAAGCTCCAGTGCCCCAATTGAAGAAATCAATCTGGATATTGAGCAAGAATTTGTTGGAAAAGTCTTAGGTGGCATCTTTTATACCAGCAATAGCGGTGATCCTCAAGATTATGCGTATATAGAATTGAGAAGGAATTCAATCGAACTATTTAACGAGTCTATCGTATCGACAGCGAATGATGCTTTTATAGTCACTCAAAGCCTTGAAAAGTATAAAGACCTATTGTTGGAATCCATGGACTCCATCCACTCAGATCCAAATGGCATTATTTATAAAATCACTGAAGGCATTCTGACTTACGAAACCGCTCTAAGCTCTTACCAGGTACAAGTCGAAAAACTCTTATCAAAAGAGCCCCAGGATCATGTCAGCAAGGCAACGTTAGACTTGTATAAATTGGAAACACTATCCGAGCTTGTCAACAATCAGGAGGATTATCTGTCCTACCTGATAGGCAGTACGGAAATAGCATATTCCATGATTGAAGAAACCGACCCCGATAAGGCCACCGAATTGTTAGAATCTAGTTTGGACATTTTTGTCAGTGACATTGCTGAGCCTTTTAAACAGTTGCTGAAAGAGTATCACCATACAGCCGAAATACACACCTATATCCTATCCGCTGATTATCATGCTGGTGAGTATTATCTCACTCAGATCGGGCAGCGATTGAAGCTTCTTGATACACAGTGGAAAGAATCCATAAAGGACATAATTGAGCAATATAATGAGATTTTAGAAACCGATCGACGGTTGCCAGTCATTATCGATTTATCCGAAGACGTCAATATGTCCGGTGGGGTCCCTCAGATGAAGGCTGTGTTGACCTCGTTGACGACAATAAATGAAACCCCAATAGATTTTGACGATTATTACACCAATGCGATTGCCATTAAATTATTAAACGAGCTTCAAATAAGAATAATTGACCATGAGTGGGAGAGGTCTTTTGAAGAAATTTTTATTGAGGATCTATTGCTAAACACCGGACTAACCCAAAATATTCGAAGGACCTATGAAAATCAGGGTGATGCTTACATCAATCCTGAAGTCAGGCAGAGATTTGTACAATCCATACCAAGTGCAGAATTACCGGAAGAAGCTCAAGCTGAAAATGTAGAACGAATAAAAGAGCAGGTTGCTTCCATGGAACATACTGCCACTCCCAGCATGGACAGGCAAGCTATAATCGACCGTATCAATCTTGGACAGAATGCGCTCGATGCAATAGCATTTTTTGGCGATGATGCCCGCTATTCCCTGATGATTGAAATGATCAATGCCATTCTAACTGAAGGGAAAAGCAACGGCCTGGACAATGAAAAGATCAAGAATATCAGCAACCTCGTAAACAACGATCTGCAGGCGATACTTGACGGTCAAAAGGGTGATTTTATTCAACAGATTACAACATTGCAGGCTGAAGAGCTGCTAGATATATTTGATGACTGGAAGAAAAATACAGAGAATTTCAATGAATTCAATTTCAACAAGGATGACCTAATCCAGCTGGTAGCTGCACTAGGCGTTGATGTTGTTACAGTCCCAGAAACACCACAACCGACTCAACCCACTCAAACAACTAACTCCTCAACTGAGGAAACAACAAGTCCGTCTCAGCCAGCCATCAGAGGATACTGGGAGCTGGTAAAAACCGAGGAAGTTATCCCTCAGGAATATTCGGTCGGAGATGACAAGGATAATCGAAAATACACATTTGAATACTCAGACGGGTCCATAGGATGCAATTACACCCGAGTTGTTTATGATGGCATCAAAAAAACATACCTGAGTGAGCTTATCGATACCAGTGGAGGCTGGTCCATGGCTAGTGATGACGGTGCCTATCTTCCGGAAGAAAAAGTCAAGATTAATCTAACCGCCACTATTGACCACTTCCAAAGACTAACAACTGTTGAATCTGGAGGGACAGGAACCAATGAAATCGGTGTGGCCGTTTGGGCATATATTGGCAACGACAGGACTCCATTTGGCAACGCCACATCAGGCGTTCTGGAAAGCGTTGATGACAAATCTGTCTGCAGGGCGACTATCAGCGAAGGTAAAATCGCTATAGCCTCCGACACTCTTGAAGTTGGCGGAACTTTTGGTGAAGGGAAAAATCAAGAGCAGAAGGTGTTGTTTGTTGTCGTCAGCAACCAGGGAAGAGTAGGGGGCATCAAATATACTTATGAATATTTTGAATAAAAATGGTTTGTGGTATTGATATTGAAACCCCCTTGGTTCTAAAGGAATCAAGGGGGTTTTAATAAGTTGATAATAGAAACTAATTAACCGGATATCTGAAATAAATCTTCGCCGCATTTTCCAATATCATGCTCGCATCTATCTTGATATCGTAAGTTTCTGTCTCTTCTTTTTCTGTCTCATCTTCCCAGATGGTTTT
>LGGM01000103.1 GCA_001509345.1 Clostridiales bacterium 38_11 | reverse complement strand
CCCTTTTTCGCCAAGGATTTTTTCAATAATTCGATTTCTTTGATATCCGCATCTTTCTTAAAAACAACTATCATCTTCATACCCTCCTGTTTTCGATAAAAAAAGGACTCTTAACGAGTCCTCTAAAATCAATATTTCTATCGAGATGATACAACCAACCCATTAATCCAACAACCTTCTATTCAATTGCACTTAAATTGATCTTCGCTAAAATAGCCAAGATAATAAGTAAAATATGCGCAATTGTTAAGTTGTGATTGTCGATTAATCATTGTATTCTCCATAACTTTATTAAAAGGATTATAACACAACTGAAATGATAGTCAATCATTATTTTGAAAATATATCCATTTGAGAGATACGATCGAAAGCCATTTTCAATTTCTCGATACCTACTGTGCAGGCAATCCTCACGTATCCTTCGCCACATTTGCCAAAAGCGTTACCCGGAATGGTCAATACATGAGCTTCCTTTAAAATCGCATCGGAAGCCTCCATTGATGTCAGACCGGTTTTTTTGATGTTGACAAACAGATAGAAGGTACCCTTTGGCGACAACACAGAGATGTTGGGAATGTTGTTGATTCTGTCAGCAGCATACACAACCCTTTTTTTATATTCCGCTATCAAACCAGGCTGGATAATTTGCCTGTTGCGAAGAGCATAGATTGCAGCTCTTTGCGATATAGAGGGGGCTGTAAAAACAACATTTTCATTGATTTGTTGTATGATGCGAATGATATAGTCGGGTGCTATGATATTGCCGATGCGCCAGCCTGTCATAGCATAGTCCTTGGAAAAACTGTTGATGGTGATGGTTCGATCTCTCACACCTTCAACAGTGATCATGGGAATAAAGGGCTCAGAAAAGCTGTATGCTCCATATATGTCGTCTGCGATAATGATCAGGTCATGTTTGATAGCCAATTGGGCGACCTTTTCCATCGTTTCCCTAGCAAAACAGGCACCCGACGGATTGTTGGGCGTATTGACGATAATTGCCTTGGTTCTTTCGGTTATAAGCGCCTCCAGCCTTTCGACATTGATTTGAAAATCCTCTTCTTCAAGCGTATCCAACACAATTGGAATTCCTCGAGCCAACGCTATTTGTTGCATATAAGGTGTGAAATAGGGAGCGTGTACGATTACTTCGTCACCATCATCAAGGATGGCCTCCAGCACGAGGTACATGGCCAGACATCCGCTGGCAACGACCATGATCTCAGTATCATCCAGCATGACACTGTGATCTTCTTGATAGGTCTTTAAAATCTCAGCTCTTAGCTCCGGATCTCCTCTAAAATCTGTATATTTTGTATGGCCGGCTTTGACATCCTTAAAGGATTGCTCGATTATCAGATCATCCGTAATGATGTCAGGGTCTCCAAGACTCAGATTAATCACATCATCAAAGCCTTTAGACAGATCGTCAACCTTCCCCATTGGTGTTGATTGATCGATCCAGTAACGCTTTGAAATAAATCGGTGCATCATAACTTGCCTCCATTAAATCGTGCATACTTTAACATAATCCTAGCATCCAAAATTGGATAATGCAAATTTATTTCTATCAACTAAATCATTGTAATAAATATATCGTCGTTATATACTAGTAGTAGCATTGATATATCAATCAAAAACCTGGAGGCAAAATGGAACATATTAATACAAATGAAAGAATCTACAATATCATAACCCAGAGAATATTGAATCTGGAGTACAAGCCTGGCGATATTATTGAGGAAAAGAAAATAGCGGAGGAATTCAACATCAGCAGGACGCCTGTAAGAGAGGCCCTTCTGAGATTAGCCAATAAATCCATGATCAACATAATTCCAAGAATAGGCACATACGTGACACAAATTGACATTAAAGAAGTCAAAAATGCCTATCAGGTCAAAAAAAAGCTGGAGGCCTTTGCGGCTGAATTGACAGCGGAGTTCGCATCAGAAAAGGAAGTAGAGCGGCTTATGGAGATATCTGCTCAAATGGACACCTATCTGGGTAGCAGCGATTACCTCAAGTATATTGAAGCCGACTATGAATTCTTCAGAATCATCAGGGACAACTGCAGAAATGAACTGCTTAGAGATACGCTGGAAGATTGGAACAATATTATTGTTCGGTTTCTAAGATATATACAATATGTCTGCGAGAATCCCAAATGGCATGCCCAGTCATTAAGCAGCATAGCCATGGCAATCAAGAACAAAGATGCGGAGACGGCTTCTAAAGAGACAGAGTACTTCGACTCTGTCTATGTGAAGAAACTATTCAACACCTATTTTGGCTAGAGAGGTTTGGAACGCCTGTAAGGGCAACTATGAGAGGGACAGGTCCCACAATCAAAATCCATATCAGTGTCTGGTTGATCCGGATCGGCACCATATAAATAGAGCGTCGATTTTTCGGGATTGATCATGTAAGCACTGGTCAGCGTGCCCTTAATGTCAAATGACTTTTTAAGCTCATTCATGATCAGTGATTGATAGGTCATGTCCAAGGTACATTCTCCGGGGGATAACCGCTTGCTCAGATTAAAGCCTATTGGTTTCAATAGACCTTTTATATGTCCATAAAGCTGATTTGTTGCATCCATCACGACCTCATTGGTCATCTCATTCAATAGGTACCCCTCCAATAGTCGGCCATCTTCAAACATCCGGTTGACTTCATGGCAAACGCGCTCACCGATGGTGACATAGCAAAAGACAATCTTATCGCAATCAGATAAGGGAGATTGAACAAATCCAAAATGATTGTCCTCTACTGTAAAAACGGCCTGGTAATCTACTGATTTTTCAATCAGAGGCACCAATCCTTCAAAGAGTTCGTTCACTTTCTTATAAATATTTGATGACGCATTGACCCGCATTCTTTCAAAAACCAGCGATTTGTTGATTAGCAGCACAGGATTAAAACTAGCTTTCATTGTCAGTACCCCCAAAAGACATGTTTGTTATGTAGGTGGTTTGAAACTGCGGATCTGATGCCAGTTCCACATGCTGTGTGTGTTTTTTGATCATCAGACTGACTGAAGATTGGTCCTTATCCAGTAGATATTGCTGGACGCCCGATCCTGCCCCGTTTCCAATAGACAAAACAGGTACACCTTCAAATTTTGGAATCAATCCGATGTACTCGGCATTCTTGACATTGATATAGTTGCCAAAGGCGCCAGACAGCAGTATCTCGTCCAGCTCATGACCCTCAATGCCGTATCTTTCCAGCAGCAGAAGGCAACCCGTTTTGATAGCACTCTTTGCCAGTTGGATCTGTCTAATGTCTTTTTGTGTGACATAAATCCCTTTGCCATTCAAACTATTTTCCGGTGATACCACCATAAAATAGGCAATACCATCAAAATCAGAGATCAGATCTGATTTTTTGTTCATCTTTCCGGTTTGGTCGATTAATCCCTGCCTTAACAATTCAGCGACGATATCGACAATGCCGGAGCCACATATGCCGGAGGGCTTACCACCACCAATCACATCGTACTGTATAGCTTCATTTAGCATTTCAAAGCGCTCGATGGCACCAAGTGTCCCTCTCATGCCAAATGTGATTCCGGCTCCCTCTAAAGCAGGCCCACAGGCTGTTGAAGCAACATAGTAGAGATCCTGATTACCAACTGCAATCTCACCGTTTGTGCCTAGATCAATTACTAATCTCTTTTTCTTATCTGTGTTGACAGTCAGTAAAACAGATAATGTATCTGCCCCTACAAACCCCCCAAGCAATGGTAAAAAAACAATCCTACAAGCATCAGGGCATTTTAGTGCAGAGTCACTACCCTTGGATATCAAAGAGTCTCCATGGATTGAGACAAAAGGATACTGACCCAGAGCACCGGGATTGAAACCATGAAACAGATGTTGCATGGTGCTGTTGCCACATAGGACTATATTAAAAAGATGGGATTTAACGGCATGATGCTCTTTTTCCGCCTTGTCAATCAATCGGTTGATTGTATTGATAATCTTGTCATGAAGCTCCCTGGTGCCGTTGTCTGACATGTTGCAATACATGATTCGGCTGATCACATCAGCTCCTCTGTCAATCTGATCATTAAGAGATGAATAGGTGCCCAGCAGTCTGCCATCGTTCAGGTTGTAAAGGTATCCGACAACAGTAGTCGTTCCGATATCAACCGCCAGTCCATACAGAAAAGCAGTGGTGTCGCCGGGTTGTACGTCTATGATTGTTTCATTGTCAACTATAAGGGTCAACGCTTCCATCTGACTAGCTGAGATTATCTGTGCTGTTTTACTCACAGTAGCATATGTGAAAATCAAATTCTTGTAATTGCTGATTTGCTCAATAAATGATCCATAGCTTTGTGGCTTTAACTGACTTTTATTAAGTCGAATCTTTCGTACTGCAGGGTTGAAATGAAATGATCTCTCACCCGTACCGAGAATTTGAGCCTCCTTGCTAAGTTGTTCCTCACTCAAATAGATGGAAATGTCTTCTGTTATGCTTGTAGTGCATGCCAAAAAATTCTGTTTGACACCACCAATCCTAATGGTTACCATACACTTGCCACAGGTTCCCTTCCCACCACAAACCAGATTTAAGGGATAACCGGCGATGTCACACGCATCGGAGATAAGGGTGTTTTCCGGAATGGCAAAGGTGCTATTGCTATGATTAAAATAGACTTCAAAAAACTTCATTTGGCCGACTCCCTTTCAGATGATAATGGTGGTTTCTATTTAGATTATAGATTAAATGACATAAAAGTCAAATGAATGAGCAAGTCTCACATCGGAAAGTTTCTACTTGACAACAGTCAATTAATTCACTATAAT
>LGGM01000026.1 GCA_001509345.1 Clostridiales bacterium 38_11 | reverse complement strand
CGGTTATCAGTTTAGCTGTTGACAAACTCATTAAAAAATATTATCATAAAAACATTAATCGGACGTTCGACCGAATTGCGAGGTGAAGGTACTTTGCTTACTGAAACAAATGGACAAACTCAATCAGAGAAAATATTATTAGCAGCTTATATGTGTATATCGACTAGAGGTTATGCCACTGTTTCAATGAGAGACATTGCTGATGAGGCGGGAGTGGTATTGAGCCAGTTAAATTATTATTTTAAAAACAAGGAGGGATTGTTTAAAGAAGTTGTAGGAATAATGATTTCAAAATACTTAAAGGAGATTGAAGAATCATTAAAGCAGAAAAATTCGCCTCAGAAAAAAATAGAAGGCTTGATTAATTACTTTAAAAATATGTTGCAGCTCAATCCGGAACTTTTCAAATTACTCTATGATTTTACAGGTTTGGCTATTTGGTCTCCTGTGTTCAGTGGCTTGCTTAGTGAATTATTTAAAGATTTATCAGGAATTATTGAAAAATATATTTTTAATGATCTTCAAATAAAGGATTTAAAAGGCTATTCTGCAAAAACTTTGTCCCGTTTAATTTTGGGGTCGATGTTTGGTACAGGTATTCAGGTTTTACTTGACCAGGACGAAGAATTGTCTGAAGCATTAAACGCCATGCAAATAATATTTGAATAATTATATGAAAGTGAGGTAATTTATTATGTCAGGATTAATTGAAAAGTCAGTCAATTTAGGGTTAGGGTTGTTTTCTTACTCCAGAGAAAAAATTGAAGAAGTGGTTGATGAATTGGTGAGTAAAGGTGAAGTTACTAGGAAGGACGCAAAGGATCTGGTTAATGATTTAGTGAAAAAAGGCGAAGAGCAACGTGAAGATTTCAAGAAAATGATCAAGGATGAAGTTTTAGAAGCTCTAGATGCAAAAGATATTGCCCGCAAAGAAGATCTCATGGAAAAAGAGGACTTCAGAAAAATTATAAGAGAAGAGTTAATTGATATATTAAAAGAGAAAGAAATTGCTACAAAGAGGGACATTAACGAGTTTAAAAAATAGGATCTTGATTGGTCAGTTAAAAGATGTAACAATGGTAGGCTCTTAAATGTTGGTATGGTTTTAGCTGAATAATTGATTAATTGTGAGGTGTTAGAAATGGGAATAGTTATTATTACCGACTCAAATTGTGATTTGCCTGTTGAATATATTTCCCAAAACAATGTACATGTTATTCCATTTACCTATGCACTAAATGGGATTAATTACACAGATGATTTTGGAAAATCTTTAAGCTATAAGGAATTTTACGATGGGATTCGAAATGGAAGTATGCCAACAACTGCTCAGATTACTGCATATACTTTTGAAAATGAGTTTAGAAGTTTTGTTTCAAAAGGAGATTCAATTATCTATATAGGTTTCTCATCTGCTTTAAGTGAAACGTTTAATGCTTCTGTTCTAGCTAGAAATGAAATAATGAAAGTGGACCCAGAAGCAGATATAACAGTGATTGATTCGAAAAGCGCTTCTGCTGGTCAGGGCTTATTGGTGTATTATGCTTGCGAGATGTTAAATCAAGGAAAATCTAAACAAGAAATCGTAGATTGGATTGAGGCTAACAAACTTAAGGTAAATCATTGGTTTACTATAGATAGTTTGGAACATTTAAAAAGAGGGGGACGAATATCAGCCACCAGTGCAGCTATAGGTGGTTTGCTTGAAGTTAAACCGGTTTTACATGTCTCAAATGATGGGAGTCTTGACGTTGTAAAAAAAATTAGAGGAAGAAAAAAATCGATTAAGACTTTATTTGAAGAATTTAAAACTCGTGCTATTAAACCAGAAGAACAGATGATATACATCGCTCATGGTGATTGTATAGAGGATGCAGAGTATCTAAAATCTCTAATTCTAAGTGAGACAACACCCAAAGATATAGTAATAAACAATTTGGGGCCAATCATAGGTACCCATACAGGGCCAGGTTTGTTAAGTGTATATTTTTTAGGGGAAGAAAGATAGTTATGTTGTCGGTTCCACTAAGATTTAAAAAAGGTATATTAGCTTACTAATGTTTAAGCAGGTATAGATGACAGGGCGCCTTTTCAATCTATGTCTGCTATTTCTTTTAGAAAAATGAGATTAGATTGAGTGGTGATAAATGATGACGGTTGGTAAATATAGAAAATTTAAGAGATCCAAGCAAATCGCTACGATTTTTATAAATCATGGATTTGGTACCTTGATAGACAGATTGGGCATCCTTAAATATTTTAAATTAAAGAAGCAAACCAAAGAATATACTGAGAGGGAAATTTCAAAATTATCAGTTGGTAAGAGGCTGAGATTATCTTTCGAAGAATTGGGACCGACATTTATAAAATTAGGTCAAATCATGAGTACTAGACCGGACTTATTACCTCGTGACATTATACACGAACTGGAAAAACTTCAAGATGCTGTGGCTCCATTTCCTATAACTGAAGTAAGGAAAGTAATAGAATTTGAGTTGGGAGATAAACTTGAAAACATATTCAGAGAGTTTAATGAGGAACCTATAGCCGCAGCTTCCATTGGTCAAGTCCATCGTGCAAAATTATTATCGGGTAAAGATGTGGTAGTAAAAGTTCAAAGACCAAATATCGAGAATAATATTGAGCTTGATTTAGGTATATTAAAAGATCTGGCAGATTTTATTGATAACCGAACTAGGTTTGGAAAACTTTATAGCTTTAGTGAAATGGCCGAAGAATTTGAGACTACTTTAACGAATGAATTGGATTTTAGATTGGAAGGAGAAAATGCAGAAACTTTTAAAGTGAATTTCAAGGATGATGCCAATGTAATTGTTCCTGAGATCAGCTGGATTCATACAACTAATCGTGTTTTAACAATGGAAGAAATCAAAGGGACTTCATTAAAGAATTTTAAAGCATTAGATCAATTGGGGTTTGATAAAACAACAATCGCAAAAAAATTAGCTAACTCTATATTATGTCAGATATTACGGGATGGGTTTTTCCATGGGGATCCCCACCCGGGGAATATTATGGTGCTTGAGAATAATACAATAGCATTTTTAGATTTAGGTATGATAGGACAATTGAACACTCATAGGAAAAACCAATTTCTGAAAATGTTGATGGGAATAACACTGAAAGATAGTAAACTAATCGTTCAAGCGATTGTTGAACTTGGTGCAATGTCAGAAAGAATCGATATAAGAAAGTTGGAAAAAGATATTGATCGATTGAGAGATCAAGTATTGTCGGTTCCATTGAGTCAAATAAAAATTGGTGAAGTTTTTAATGAAATTTTTGATTTAGCGTTTACTTACAATATTCTGATTCCTGGAGAATTTACCATGTGTGCCAAATCCCTCATTACTTTGGAAGGGTTGGTTGAAAAATTGGATCCAGATCTTAATATCTTGGAAATCGCCGAACCTATTGCGGGGAAGTTGGTTTTTACTTTGATTACACCAGAGAAAATTGGCAGGGAAATCCTGGGTGGCGCTTTGGACTACGGCAATCTTGTTCGAAAATTCCCGTCTATTTTCTTGAATTTTCTAGATAAGATGGAACACGATGACTTTACAGTGCAACTTAAGTTGAAAGAGGCAGACCAATATGCGCAAAAGCTTGATAAGGCATTTAGCCGGTTATCAATCAGTCTAGTGTTACTATCTTTAAGTATTGTAATAGCAGGAACAATCGTTGGATTAAGTTTAACCGATGTGGAAGTGTCTAAGTTTATAGCTGTCACAAGTATAACACTAAGAGGCAGCCTTATCCTAGCAGCAATTACCATTATGGTACTGATTACTTCAATTTTCAGATCAAAACAAATGTAATCTAATCAATGAAAATAATTAACGACAGAGGTGAAAAATGAATATGATGGTTGATATGATACTTTTTTTTATGATTTATTCATTTTTAGGATGGGTACTTGAAACTGTATTTGCAAGTATAATACACAGAAAATTTATCAATAGAGGATTCCTAATAGGACCCTTTACACCGATTTATGGATTTGGCGGGATTCTTATCGTTTTATATTTTAATTGGAGCCCATTTTCATTAGAGGATAAATCTTTATTGCTGATTATGAATTTGATTGTTTCAATATTATTAGTTACAATATTGGAGTTTGTTACTGGATTTGTATTGGAAAAAATATTCCATTCAAAATGGTGGGATTACAGTGATAATTTTTTGAACCTTAAAGGGTATATATGTATTAAATATTCAATTCTATGGGGAGTACTTGCCTTTGTATTAATTCAGATAGTTCATCCATCTGTTACAAATTTAGTTCATATCCCATTTGTTACAAATTTAACTCACATTATTCCGTTTCAATTGAAAAATCCTGTTGCTATCATTTTCATTGTTTATTTTATTATCGATACTACAAAATCTATTGTTGATGTATTGGATTTAAGAAAAACAATTTTGTTTTATTCTGAGCTATCTGTGCGTGTGTATAAAGATAAGGTTATAAAATATAAAAGGATATTTTTTGCCTTTCCTAGGTTGCTATTCCTAAATGCGGGTATTATAAATCGCGATGTGAGGAGAATTTTGAATGGTAGAGTTAATAAAATCAAAACTGAATTTAAAAATAAATTTCAACCTTGAAAAAGAATATTGTGATTGTGTTTGTGATTTGATTGATCACGACAAGGTAAGATCAATGAAAAATTATACGCAACATGGGGATATTAGTTGTTATTCCCATAGTCTACATGTGTCTTATTTGAGTTTTCGATTGTGCAAAAAACTTGGGCTGGACTACCTTTCTACAGCAAGAGCTGGATTGCTTCATGATTTTTTCTTGTATGACTGGCACGTGGATAAAAAAGCTTACACTGGACTACATGGACTTGTTCATCCTGGCATAGCAGTGCAAAATGCTAATGAGTATTTTGTACTGAATAATATTGAGAAAGACATTATTGAAAAACATATGTGGCCATTAACATTAAGACTACCAAGATATAGGGAGTCATATGTTGTCTTGATGGTAGATAAATATTGTGCCTTTACTGAAACATTTAAATTAATAAACAAGAAAAAATATTAATCAGATTGAAATATACGAAATCGGAATCAACAAATAGAGAAAATCATTAATTTCGCTATGATGTGTTGGGCGTGTCTATACTATGGGGATAAGATATTCTCCGTGTTCTCAAGTAGTTTTACAAAGCGGAAGATCCATATGACGAAAGAACGC
Organism: Clostridiales bacterium 38_11; assembly: GCA_001509345.1. GTDB lineage: Bacteria > Bacillota > Clostridia > Tissierellales > Dethiosulfatibacteraceae > 38-11. The sequence goes on along the minus strand of LGGM01000026.1, from coordinate 16,881 downwards.
AGTAAGCACTTGATGCAGTTTAAAGAAAACTTACAAATGATGACCATGGGAAAGTAATGGCACATTATCCGGATCCTAAAGTGCATTTTGAACTGGGAAAGGTTGGGGAATCCATCCGTTGGGATAGACTAAGAGCAATCAAAGTTTTAGATTATTATCATAATAGATAAGTTTAACTCAAACAAAAATACTCAGAAAAAGAAGTGAATGAAATCATAAAAAGTCTGATAGATGACTATGTTACTGTAAGAAGATATCTTATTGAATATGGATTTATGGATAGAAACAAGGACGGTAGTGAATACAGGGTGAAGGGTTAGGAGAATCTATTAATAAATGATTCTGTCAATAATTACAATAATTATTATTGTCAATTATTATTTGACAATTAATATATATTCAATTATAATTAGCCCAGGTTATATTTTTTATGAGTACTTTCAGAAACTAAATGAATAAAATAGAAAGACAATGAATTAAAATTAAGAAAACAGAAAAAGCACAAAATCAGGTCAATAGTATTTAAAATTAAATAAAAAAGAGCATGGAAAACAAGTCTGACGTTATGTCAAGCAAAAAGGAATAAGTTGACAAAATATTAAATGATATATTCAACAACGACAAAATGCTAAAATTAGAAAACTTAAGCTAAGCATCCAAATGAATATTAAAAGCACAAATAGTAGACCAAAAAGCAATACGTTTTTTACCACGAACCTTAGAATTCTCAAGGTCATAATTGTGAAGGATTCTGTTGTTAACACGTTCGCAGCAAGTGCGGGATGCCATCTTAGCTTTAAATAAATCTGAATTACGAGGGATTCTATAGTGGTGAGTAATCACCATTTCATTTATTGTAATACAAAAAATAAGTTTAAAAAAAGAACAGATTTTACAGCATTATTAAATGCTATATTTATTCTTTTTTTTTAGCTGTAAAACCTAAATTCCCAAGAAATTATAACGTGTTCGGTGATGTAACTCCGAGTGTTTTATAGAGATCAGCTTGTTTCTTCGTCACTTCACCAACGCGCAATATACTTCCAGGGTGTTCAAAAGCTTCAATAACATCTAGTTCATCAAGTAATTCTTGCATTGTATAATCCTTAAATAGTTCTTTTTCTGACATTGTTTTTTTTATGTGTGAGAGGTAAATCAATGCGACAAACTGAACAAACAGCTTTCCTTCAAGCAAACTTTCCGAAGAGACTGCTGTGCGCCTCAGATTCAGCCGCTCTTTGAGATTCCCGAATGCTTTTTCGACTAAATCTTTGTTGCGATAAGTCTCCAGTGCTAAGATTGGATTCTTGATTTCATTGCTGATTAAAACAAAATATCCATAATCTTTTTCAGCTTGTGCAATGGCTTTCTCCTTTGGAATTACTTTTGTTCCGCGGATGGGCGTTGTACTGATCTCAAAGTATTTGGCGTATTGTTTTTCGTGTTCTGGATTACGATTACCCGATACAAGCTCAGTTTCTAATTTATCAAGCAAGCAATTGAAACGGGTTTCGTGTTCAAGTGCTTTTTCACCACTATGATATATGTACATATACATCCGACGTTTATCTTGGATCACATCGCCTTTATACGGTCGATTTTGTGAATAGTTCCAATGGTCAGTTTCACAAGATAGAAGCTGCGTTGTTGAATTAATGAATTGCGCAGGCGGGTTAATGACTTAAGGGAATATGTGTGGTAAAATCCAATTGGATGGGGTTTGTATTCCACCGTCATTAGCCAACGAGCGATTGAAGAACAATCGATTGCATCGGTTTTGGTACGCCTTAAAGATTGAGACTTGTTGAATTTGGCAAGGAGAACGGGGTTAAATTCCATGAAGCTGTAGTGGGCTTTTCCAAGGAACAGCTTCAGGTTTAAAGCATAATGACCGGGAGATTCGAACCCTATTCTTACTTCGCTTGGATGGCCCAGTGAACGAAGCATAGTAAGCAGTTCATCGAAACCATCATGGCTGTTTTCGATGATAAATGGATTATGAACAATGAGCCCTGTTTCGGTAGTGATGAAACAGTCGTGTTTGTAGTTGGATATATCGATACCGACAAAGTACATGATAGATACCTCCTAACATAATATTTAGCACTGTTGTTTACCACAAGGATTCCGACCATGTAATCACGTAACTATAAACGTCAAGCGTTAACTAACTAATTACCAATGAAGACGAAAAGCTGTGGTCTGAGTCACCTCAAAACAGTCAAGCTGTATAAATATAGAAACAAATCCACAGTGCTTTATCTTTATAATAACCGAGTTATAAAAAATATCCAAATAGATAGACTGAGAGAAAGGAGAATAATCCAACCACCTCCAAAAGAGGGTAATTGGATTATACGTGATTGTAATGAGTCGAATTATATGCATATCTCCATATCGGGATATTTCTCTGATGGTGCAATCGGTTGCAGAGGAAATCGGTCTGGATATTGATATTTTTGATGGCATAATAGGTGAAGTTGGGCGGCTCGGAGATGTACAGAATATCAAGGAGCGACTTGAAGAAGGTTCGATTGATGTAATAGTCAGCCGAGGAGGAACGGCACAGGAGATTGCACGTAATTATGACTACCCAGTTGTTACAATCAGTTCTGGTTCATTGGATCTTATCGAATGCTGTAATAAAGCCAAACAGTTCAGTTCCAACCTCGTTATCACTTCGGCAACGCCACTAGTAGGATTAGGGTTGCTTGAAAACGTTCTGGGGGTTACAATTAGCGGAATAGTTATAAAGGATTTTACCGAACTGGAAAACCAGATCGCCTATTTAGCCAATGGCGATTACTGTGTCATTGGAGGCGGTCCATCTATCCTTTATGCTAAAAAATACGGAATACCAAATGTATTTCTGCATACTAGTCGGGATACCGTGAGGGATGCACTGCTTAGGGCGAAGGAGCTGTCAAGACTTCGCCATGAGGTCAATCGTCGTTCCAGTCGTTTGCAAGCCATTCTCAAATACACTAACGTAGGTATTATCGCCATCGATGAGGAAGAGAAAATTGATATTTTCAATGGAGCGGCTGAGAAGATTCTAGGCGTTAATGCTTGTGAGGCGTTAGGGCAGAAAGTCACGGAGGTAATTCCCAATACACGTTTGCAGGAAGTTTTGGCGGATGGACAAGCGCAAATAAATGAAATTCAGTCAATTGGGGATGTCCGAATTATTACTAACAGAGTTCCGATTTACGAAGGAGAGGTTATAGTCGGGGCTGTAGCTACCTTCCAGGAAACGTCGAATATAATCCAAGCTGTACATCAGCTCAGAAAAGAAGAGATAGGCCGGAGATTTTTAACGAAATATACACTTTCTGATGTTTTGGGAAAGTCTCATATAATTAAGATGAAAAAAGAATTGGCGGAAAAGTTTGCTCTTTCTGACCTGACTGTCTTTATTTACGGACCGTCTGGTACGGGAAAGGAATTATTTGCTCAAGGGATTCACAGAGCAAGTAAGAGGGCGGATGGTCCATTTGTGGCGGTGAATTGCGGAGCTTTGCCTGAATCTCTTCTTGAGAGCGAATTATTTGGATATGCCGAAGGCGCTTTTACTGGAGCCAAACGCAAAGGTAAAGCTGGGCTTTTTGAATTAGCTCATGGCGGGACAATTTTTCTTGATGAGATTGAAGCGATGCCGATAGATGTTCAGGGACGATTGCTTCGTGTCCTCCAGGAGAGGGAGGTTTTCCGAGTAGGAGGAGAATCTGTAATCTCTTTAGATATCCGCGTTATAGCAGCTACCAATAAATTGCCTCAGAAACTGCTAACAGATAAAGCAATAAGAGAAGATCTCTTTTATAGGTTGAATGTACTGCGGCTCGATATACCACCATTAATTAATAGAAAGGAAGATATTCCGCTCCTTTGTCAGGAGTTTCTGCCCAAGGACAAAAGACAGCAGGCTAGATCAATTCTTGAGAAGATGATGCCTTCTCTGCAAGAATATCCGTGGCCCGGAAATGTACGTGAACTTATAAATTTCGTCCAACGGTTAGGTTTTTTCCTGGAAGTACATAAGGATGTCAGCAGTGAATATGAATTACTGTTGAACGTTATGCCCGAATTGTTGCAGAACATGAAGGAAAAGTCCAAGGAAGGGGACTTGAGGCAGCAGATGGGCGATTATGAGGAAGCGAAGATAGTAGAAGCGTTGAACAATAGCGATACATTGGTCGAAGCGGCTGCGAGCTTGGGGATAGGCAAGACAACACTTTGGCGAAAGATGAAAAAGATAAGTAAAAATCAATAGGACGAGACAACATTGGTTTCACTATTGGAAACATTGTTTCCAAGAGTGAAACCTTTTACTTAGAAGATTTAATAATATATTAAGCAAAATGAATGACTCCACTTGTTGGCATGAGAATTGCAATCATTGTATTTATAATGCTGCAGCAATTATAAAAACGAGGAGAGTATTATATGAATCAGGAAAAACAATCACTTCGCGGGTTGAAGGTTCTCGATATGACGCAATTTTTGGCAGGACCATATTGTGGACTGACCCTTGCGGATTTGGGAGCGGAAGTAATAAAGGTCGAAAATCCTTCGGGTGGTGATTATGTGAGGAAAGCTGTACCTAAGATTAATGGTGTAAGCATGTATTTTGAGAATATGAACCGTGGCAAGAAAGGTATTACCTTGAATTTAAAAACTAAGGAAGGTAAAGAGCTTTTTGCCATGCTTCTCGCAGAAACTGATGTGTTGATTGAAAATAATCGTCCAGGTGTTATGGAAAGATTAGGGTTTTCTTATGAGCAGGCAAAGAAAATTAATTGCGGGATTATTTACTGCTCTATTTCAGGATTCGGTCAGACGGGTCCTTATAGCCAGGAACCCGGTTACGACTTAATTGGTCAAGCTATGTCAGGGGCTATGAGTATTACAGGTATGAAAGGGATGATTCCATTAAAATATGGCGTACCCATAGGCGATGTACTTGCCGGTATGAATGGTATAATTGGTATTTTGGCTGCTCTTAACTATCGCAATAAAACCGGTGAAGGTCAATATATCGACACATCTCTGGTAGATGGACTTGTATCCAGTATGCTGACAAACTCATTATCATATTTTGCAGAAGGAACAATTCCAGGTCGGAGTGGAAATCGTTACTTTAACGCCTATCCTTATGATTCATTCACAGCAAAGAATGGAGAGTATGTCGTTGCTTGCGGAACAGATCAGCATTTTATAGCTTTAGCCAATGCTATGGGTATGCCGGAGTTGGCAGAAGACTCGCGCTTTCAGGAATTCCTTATCCGTAAATCTGGTGAAAGTCCGGATGCATTGAAGGACATTATTGATAAGTGGGGTAGCGACAAGACGGTTGAAGAATGTGTAAGTACATTCAAGGCGGTTCAAATTCCTACGGCACCGATTTATGATGTAAAGCGAATGGCTGAAGATAAGCATATTAGGGATGCTCGGAAGATGTTTGTGGAAGTAGAGCACCCAGTTGCCGGTAAGATAACGATTACGGGCAATCCCATTAAGATGTCTGCGACACCTACAACTCCTAATAAATGTGCGCCTCTTCTGGGCGAGCATAACGAGGAGATTTACGGTTATCTTGGCATAGAGAGCACTACATTAAAAGAATATAAGGAAAAGAAGATAATCTAAAGTGTTAATTTGACACTATCAAAAAAAAGGAGTGAAACGTGATGAGTGAACAGATTTGTGTCCGTTGTACAATTATGCGCGGAGGAACAAGTAGGGCTGTATTTCTTAGTGAAAATCATGTCCCAAGGGATATAGAGAAACGTAAGCATTTTATTCTTGCATTATTTGGCAGCCCAGATGCAAGACAGATCGATGGATTGGGAGGAGCAGAAGTATTAACAAGTAAATGTGCGATTATCGGTCCTTCCACCAGACCGGATGCAGATGTTGATTATACATTTTTGCAGGTGGGAATTGCCGATAGTACAGTTAGTACTGAAATCATTTGTGGTAATATTTCCAGTGCGGTTGGACCATATGCAATTGAAGAGGGGTTTGTGCGTTGGGAGGAACCGATTACGACAGTTCGAGTGTATAATACTAATACAGATAAAATAATGTTAATTAACGTTCCAGTGAAAGACGGTCACCCACTTGTGGAAGGCGATTATGTCGTAGACGGTGTTCCTGGCTCTGGGGCGGAAATTCAAGTTGATTATTCGTATACAATAGGTTCTTCTACAGGGAAATTGCTTCCTACAGACAACGTAATAGATTTAATTTTTATACCTTCACTCAATCGTAATATTGAAATATCGATTGTGGATATTGCTACTATATCAGCATTTTTTAGGGCGGAGGATATTGGACTGACTGGTATTGAAAAGCCAAATGAAATCACCCAAGAAAAAATAAAGGTATTTGAGGAAATTCGTCAGGCGGTCTCTGACCTTTGTGGATTACCAAAAGAAAACTTCATTACTCCTTTTACAATTGCCGTAGCGCCATCCAAATCTTTCAAGGTTTTTTCAACAGGAAAGTTGGTTGATGCTGAGGAAGTAGATTTTGTTACCAGAATGACCGCCAGCGGAACAATTCATAAAGCGTTATCAGGTGCAGCTGCAAGCTGCGTATCGGTAGCATCACAAATCCCGGGCACGATTGTGAATCAATGTACAGCTTCTGTAGAACAGCCCAGGTATATTCGGGTAGGACATCCAAGCGGAGTTATTAAAACATATACAGATGTCGCTTCTAAAAATGGAGAAGTCATGGTCAATTCTGTCAGGTTTTCCCGAACTGCAAGACGCATAATGGAAGGATATGCATATATTCGTAAATCGCGATTATGAGATTCATATTAAAAAAAGAGTGTCTACTTGACACTAATGCAAGAATGCAAGAAGGAGAGTGATTACTTATGAAATTAAATATAACAAAAAAGATTATTAATAGTCACCTGCTGGAAGGCTCCATTTTACCAAATGAACAGATTACCATCAAGGTGAACCAGACTTTGTGGACGGATTTAACAGGTGTTATGGGTGCACAAATAATGGAAAGTCTGCAACCGGACAAACTTAGTGCCAATCCATCAATATTCTATGTGGATCACAATACTCTGGCAACTTCAACTGAAACTTCCGATGATCATTTGTATCTTCGAACTGTCTCCCAGCGTTACGGGGCATATTTCTCCAAACCTGGAAATGGAGTTTGTCATTTCCTTCATGTCCAACGTTTTGCTAAGCCAGGGCAAGTTATGCTTGGAGCGGATAGTCACACCCCTACATCTGGTGCCTTGGGGATGCTTGCCATCGGCAGTGGCGGTCTCACAGTTGCAAAGGGCATGCTGGGTGATGGTTTTAAAATCACCACCCCTAAAGTATTAAATATTAAATTGACTGGCAAACTGCAGCCTGGAGTGTCCGCTAAAGACATTGCTTTGGAAATCATGAGGATACTATCAGTTAAGGGCGGGGTAGGATATATTCTAGAGTATACCGGTAACGGAATCGAAACATTGTCAGTGCCACAGAGGGCAACGATTACCAATATGAGCATTGAGACAGGGGCAACAGCAGGTATTTTCCCAAGTGACGAAGTAACCCGGACTTTTCTGAAAGCTCAAGAACGAGAGCAGGATTGGATTGAATTGTTGCCTGATGCTGATGCGGAATACGACAAAGTAATCGATATCAATATGGGTGAGCTTGAGCCTCTTGTTGCTAAACCGCACATGCCAGATTTGGTATGTAAAGTGAAGGAAGTGGGTAAGGTTAAAGTTGGTTCAGTTTTTATAGGTAGTTGTACAAATGCCTCGTACTCAGATATCGCAAAAGCAGCAAAAATTCTGAAAGGTCGGAAAGTGCACAAAGAAGTGGACTTAACGGTTGCACCAGGATCAAAGCAAGTATTGGAGCAACTTATTAATGAAGGGGTATTGGTCGATCTGATTGCTTCCGGTGCACGTATCCTCGAATGTGCCTGTGGTCCCTGTGTCGGAATCGGTCAAGCGCCGCCGGCAAAAGGGGTAGCGGTTAGAACTTCTAACCGGAATTTTCCCGGTCGTAGTGGCACCATTGACGCTTCAGTTTATTTGGTTAGTCCTGAAACGGCAGCGGCTACTGCACTTACTGGAGAAATCACTGACCCTCGGGATATTTTCAACATAAGTGAGCTAACAGATGTAGTGGAACTAAAGGATTATCCTGTTGATGATAGCATGATTATTCGTCCTGAAGATGTGTCAGCACCAAAAAGCGTGGAAATAATTCGAGGAAATAATATCACAAAATTACCGGAGCGAGGTCCTTTGAACGATACGATTAAGGCAACGATAGCCCTGAAGTTAGGTGATAATATCACTACTGATGATATAATTCCAGCAGGATCCGCTATTTTGAAGTACATAGCCAATATTCCAAAGTTTGCTGAATATACATTCTGCTATACTGATCCGACCTTCGTGAAACGAGCCAAGCAATTGAAGAACACTGTGATTGTAGGAGGAGAAAACTATGGACAGGGTTCAAGCCGAGAGCATGCCGCTTTATTACCGATGTTTTTGGGTGTTGAAGTGGTAATTGCCAAATCCTTTGCCAGGATTCATAAAGAAAACTTGTTTAACTATGGAATTTTGCCATTGATATTCAAAAATAAGGAAGATTACGAAAAGATTGAAATGAATGATGTTTTGGTTATCGATGATCTATATGCTCAGGTTGATAAGGGCGAGGTAAAGATGATGTTGGTAAATAAAAACATTGATATTGAAGCAGTACTGGTTGCTTCAGACTATGATAAACAAGTGCTTAAATCAGGCGGAGCGGTAAATTATCTAAAGAACAAGCGGGAATATTCAGTTACCAAAAATATATAGGAGGTGATAATATGAAATTTCCCCCAAAAATAGAGATTACTGAAGTAGGGCCACGTGACGGTTTTCAAAATATCAAAGAATGGATTCCAACCGAAACCAAACTTAAAATAATTGATTGGTTGATTACCTGTGGTTTGAAGAAAATTGAAGCGACTTCCTTTGTAAACCCAAAGGCGGTGCCGCAGATGGCTGATGCTGCCGAGGTTATTACAACGCTAAAGCAAAAATATAGCGATGTTACATTTACCGCTTTAGCTCCCAATTTAAGGGGAGTGAGAAGCGCCATTGAAGCCGGAGCCGATGAAGTGGCATACATCATATCTGCCAGCGAGCGTCACAACTTTGAAAACACCAAACAGACAATAGATCAGTCTTTGGAGGGTTTGGGGGAGGTGGTCAAAATAGCTGGTGGAACAAAAATTATGCTTGCCATTCCTACAACTTTCAACTGTCCTTGGACAGGGAAAGTACCGGTGGAAAATGTCATTAAAATTATCGAATATGGCTTAGCAGTCGGCGTAAGTGAAATTGGTCTTGGTGATACTATAGGGTCGGCCAATCCGTTACAGGTAGAAGAATTGTTGGATATATTAAAATTAAAATTTCCCTTACTCAGTCCTGTACTTCATTTTCATGATACGCGTGGGATGGGGTTAGCCAATGTAATAGCCGCGATGCAGGCAGGTGCAACAAAATTTGAAACATCAGTTGGCGGTCTGGGAGGATGTCCGTTTGCTCCGGGAGCTTCAGGTAACATCGCTACAGAAGATTTGGTCAATATGCTTGAAGGAATGACTATCCAAACTGGAATTGATATAGAAAAGCTTATGAAGGCGGTTTCCAGGACTAAAGAGGTATTGTCGGTTCCTATTATCAGCCATATGGCCAGTGCTTTGGACTGTGTGGTGTAGCTGCTGGCTACTTAAGGTATGTTTAAAGTAAGTACGAGTGAGAAATAAAAAGTAGTCCTAAGCTTTTAATTAAGAAATGAGGAGGATAAAATTGTTTTTTAAAAAAAGGAAACAACAAATTGATATTGGCGAGGTTGAATTACATAAAAGGGTATTGGTAGGCAATGTAAAAAAACTTATCACAGTTTTGGCAATTGGTCTATCGCTATTTCAACTTGGTACCGCAGTCTTTGGTATTTATGAAACAGCTGTGGTACACCGTGCGGTTCATTTAGCTGTAGTACTGTTCCTGTTTTTTATCATATATCCCGGTAAAAAGAAGACTACCCATGAAAAATTATGGTTTCGCATTGATATGCTTATTGCAACCGCTTCATTAATAGTTGTGGGATATGTTGTATTCTTCTATGACAACATCGCTGAAAGAATCGGTAATTTAGAACCACTTACACAAATTGATCTTATCATCGGATTATTAATGATCATTTTTGTTCTTGAAGCTACACGTCGATCAAATAAAGTATTTTTTGTTATGATGCTTTTTGCGATAGTATATATGATTTGGGGGCCATATTTTCCGGGGATGTTTGCTCATCCTGGTATTTCTGCTGAACGTCTCTTATATCTTCTGGCATATTCTACTGAGGGCATTTTTGGAACAGGCCTATCAGTTTCTTCAACCTATTTATATCTATTCATTTTATTTGGAATATTTTTAGGGAAGACAGGGGTAACCGATTTCTTTATGGAATTTGCTCTTTCAATAGTGGGTAAATTTAAAGGAGGTTCGGCGAAAGCTTGCATCATAGGGAGTTCTTTGATGGGAATGGTAACCGGAAGTTCAATAGGAAATGCCGTTGCTGTGGGAGCATTTACAATTCCGTTAATGAAAAAAACAGGTTTTAAAAGTCATGTAGCTGGAGCAGTAGAGGCAATATCATCTTGCGGAGGTCAAATGATGCCTCCGGTAATGGGTGCTGCTGCATTCATTATGGCGGAGATGACAGGTATTCCCTACGGTAAAATCGCTTTGGCGGCAGTAATTCCAGCTGCAATATATTACATTAATATTTTTTCGGTTGTTCACTTTGAGGCATCAAAATCGGGGTTACAAGGAATGACTAAAGACGAATTACCAAAATTTAAGGAAGTTGTACTATCATCCTGGCATCTTACTATACCGATTTTTGTGTTAGTATATTTATTGATGTTTGCAGGTTTTACAGCAACAAAAGCGGGCGCTGCGGCAATTTTTTCTTGTATTATTGTGACTTATATCAGGAAAGGAAAAAGATTTAATTTCAAAGATTTTTTGGAAGCATGTGAAAAAGGAGCATATAGTGCTGTAGAAATTGCGGTACTATGTGCCGGCATCGGTATTATTATCAGTTCTATAACACTGACTGGATTAGGCATGAGATTTTCCACTATTGCTATGGCACTGACTGGTCAACAGTTAATTCCTATTTTAATCATGGCCATGGTGGCCAGTATAATTTTAGGTATGGGAATGCCAACTCCTGTTGTGTATTTATTGATGGCTATGTTTGCGGCTCCTGCTATTGTAAAAATGGGAGTGCCGATGCTTTCGGCTCATCTATTCGTCTTCTATTATGCAATTCTTTCTGGATTAACACCTCCAGTTTGTATGGTATCAATTGTATCGGCAGGAATTGCTCAAGCCAATTGGTTGCAGACTGGCATAACATCGACTCGCTTTGCTTTGGCAGCCTTCATTATACCATTCATGTGGATTTTTGGACCTGAATTGCTTATGGAGGGTGCCCCTCTTGATATTGCTTCGAGTTTTATATTTGCATGTATTGGTTCAATTTCAATAGCAGCATGCGTTCAAGGATGGTTTATAACAAAAGCAAATATTTTTGAGCGGATTATGTTATTTGCAGCAGGAATGTTGATGGTATATAGTGGTCTATTAAGCGATATGACTGGCTTGTTATTATTGATAGTTGTGCTTATATCTCAATATAGAAAAAGAACAAAGACTTCGGAAGTATATAAAGTTGAAGTAGATATGTAGATGAGTAACTAGGTGATCTTGGATACAAAAAATTATTTAATGAGGAGAATTAAAATGATTAAAAAAGCAAATATTCTTATAGTCCTGTTATTGGTTTTGAGTTTGTGCTTATTCGGATGTGGTAGTAAAGATGTAGCCGACAAAACTGAGAAAGCCGTTAACTTGGCTTTAGGTACATCAGGGTCAGGATCAGGTGTTTATATTCTTGGTGGTGTGCTCTGCGATGTAGTAAACAAAAATCAAGAGGCATTAATTGTATCACCACAGGTTACGGCAGGATTTGAGGAAAACCTGGGCTTAGTAAATGACAATAAGATAGCTCTTGCTGAGGTTAGTACGAATAACCTTGCAGCTGGCATGGATAAGTTTTCAAATATCACAGGAGTCTTTAATTATACAATACCTCCACTACATTTAGTAGTTGATGGCAATAAAAACATTAATAGCATTGAAGATTTGAAAGGGAAAAAGGTAAATTTAGGTGCTCCTGGTCAATCTACAAGAAAGATTTCAGAAATGTTGTTGAGTTCATATGGGTTAACAGCTGATGACTACAAAATATCTTCTTTACCAACAGGGGAGTCTATAGAAGCTCTTAAAGACGGACAGGTGGATGCGATTATAGTAATTGCGTATGCTCCGATGCCAGGTATTGCTGAATTGGCTCTCACAAAAAATATTGCAATTTTGCCAATTGAAGGATCAAATGCTGATAAGTTTAATGAAGCGATGAGTTTTTCCCTCGTACCAAGCAAAATTCCAGCAGGTTCATATAAAGGGATTGATCAGGAGATAATAACAGTTAGTCCTCCGATGACTATAATCGCCAATAAAGACCTTGACACGGAACTTGTATATCAGTTCACCAAGGCAACATGGGAGAACCTGGATGAACTTGGAGAGGCAAATGACAGTCTAAAATCTTTGACTTTGGATAAAACTGTATTCTCAGGATGGAATAACCTTCCTCTACATCCTGGAGCGGAAAAATACTTCAAAGAAGTGGGGATATTAGATTAACCACCTAAGTTGCTTTGAAGTTTCAATGTACTATATCAATAAGGACACTCTTTATATTCTGATAAGCTATTTGATTATTCTTATAACTGAATTATACAAGGAGGTTACAAATGAAAACTTTAATGACGGGAAATGAAGCTATAGCAAGAGGCGCTTATGAAGCTGGTGTCCTTGTTGCATCTTCATATCCAGGTACTCCAAGTACGGAGATAATGGAAAATTTTTCAAAATACGAAGACATTTATGCAGAATGGGCCCCTAATGAAAAGGTAGCTGCAGAAGTTGCTATCGGTGCTTCTATACGCGGCGTAAGGTCATTTGCTTCAATGAAGCATGTAGGCGTCAATGTAGCTGCAGACTCTTTTATGTCTTATGCATACCACGGCTCTAATGGAGGCTTTGTTTTAATAACAGCCGACGAACCAAATATGTTTTCTTCTCAAAATGAACAGGACAACAGACTTTATGCTAAACATGCTAAGGTTGCTCTAATAGAGCCTTCAAATTCTCAGGAATGTATTGATTATATGAAATATGCTTACGAAATAAGCGAAAAGTATGATACAACAGTATTGTTTAGAGTAACTACACGTATATGCCACTCTAAAACAGTAGTTGAATTAGGCAAAAGAACTGTACCTGAAGTAAAGCAGTTTGAAAAAAACCCCAAAAAATATATTATGGTTCCTGCTCATTCCAGGGGAAGACATCCTCAGATAGAAATAAATTTAGAAGAACTAAGAAAATATTCTAACAACTGCCCCCTAAATAGAGTTGAAATGGGAGATACTTCAGTTGGTATTATATGTAACGGCATTTCTTACGAATACGCAAAAGAGGTGATGGGGAATAAAGCTTCTTACTTAAAAATAGGTTTCTCAAACCCTCTACCAGATGAAATGATTAAGGACTTCTCAAAAAAAGTTGATAAATTATACGTGATTGAAGAAAACGAACCATTTATGGAAACTCAAATTAAGTCCTGGGGTATAAATTGTACCGGTAAAGAAATCTTCCCTATTTGTGGTGAGTTCAGTCCTAATTTAATCAGAGAGAAATTATTAGGAATTGAACCTGAAATTTCTTACAGCACAGATCTTCAAGCTCCATCAAGACCTCCAGTACTCTGTGCAGGATGTCCACACAGAGGTCTCTATCAAGAGCTTAAAAGATATAAAAACAAAGCATTTTTCTCAGGAGATATTGGATGTTATGGGCTGGGCTATCTTCAACCTTTAGAAGCTCTTGACTCTATTATATGTATGGGTGCTTCTATAACAGCAGCTCAAGGTTTCCAGAGAGGAAATGAAATGACTGGAGATACAAAGTACAAGGCATTCGCTTTAATAGGTGATTCTACATTTTTCCACTCAGGAATAACCGGTCTAGTTAATATGACATACAACAATACTCCTGTAACAACTATAATCTTAGACAACAGCATAACGGCTATGACTGGACATCAGGAAAATCCAAGTACAGGAGTAACAGCAAGTGGTGAAATAACAACTAAAATTGATATAGAAAAACTTTGTCTTGCCTGCGGTATAAAAGATAAAAACATAGTAACGATAGACCCTTATGATTTATTAGCAACAAAAAATGCTTTAAAAATGGGATACGATAGTAAAGAATCTTTTGTAATAATAGCAAAAAGAGAATGTGCTCTTTTAAAACCTATAATCAAAGAACGAGAAAAAATGAAATGTGAAGTTGACCCTGAAAAATGCACCTTCTGTAAATTATGCTTGAGAACCGGATGTCCTGCTTTACAAATCAAAGGTGACAAGGTATTTATAGATGAGAGTCAATGCAACGGATGTACAGTTTGTCTTCAAGTTTGTTCTTTCGATGCAATAGAAAAGGTAGGTGAATAAAATGACTAAAAACATTTTATTAGTAGGAGTTGGAGGTCAAGGAACCATCTTAACTTCAAAAATCATGTCAAAAGGTTTACTAGATGCCGGTTATGATGTGAAAATGGCTGAAATTCACGGCATGTCTCAAAGAGGCGGAAGCGTAACTACTCAGATTAGATACGGAAATAAGGTTTATTCTCCTGTAATAGAAAAAGGAACTGCTGATATAATAGTATCTTTCGAAAGATCCGAAGCTTTAAGATGGATTGAATATTTGAAAAAAGATGGTATTTTAATACTAAATGAACATCAGATTCAACCTTTTACAGTTACCTTGGATTTATCTGAATACCCGGGGAATCTAATAGAAGAATATAAGAAAATGGTTGTTAATTTTAAATCTTATGATGCTTTTCAGATCGCAAAATCTATTGGTAATTCAAAAGTTATGAGTATAATACTTTTAGGATCATTAATAAAGTACACAGGATTAAACGATATTGACTGGAAAAAAGTAATAGAGGAATCTGTACCAGAGAATTTTATTGATCTAAATATTGAAGCTTTCACCAAAGGATATGAAGTAATATAGAAAAATATGTCATCGGAAAATAAGGAAATTTAGCTCCTAAGTACTAAAAAATTGAAACCTGCTAAAATTACAGCTTTCTACAGTTGTAAATATTAGCAGGTTTTTTGTTTTGGGAAAATGTTGATTAATTTTGGGTTGCAAATGTCAATGAAAAAGTGGTTCTTTGTCAATTGTTGAAGTAGGTCCAAAAAAACATCCGAATCCCCCATGTCTCCGATCTTTTTAGGCCACCTTCACGGTCGAATAAGTCCACCTTTACGAACGTGAAGGTGGCCTGTTAGTTTAAGATAATTTGTCTGAAGTTTTGACAGTCAATTTCTTTACCACTTGCGTTAATAGATGTAAGCGTACCCTATCAGCTAATGGAACTTAACAATTTAATGAGTCTAATCGACTGCTTTGTCGCTTCGGTCGGGGTTCTTTATGCCATATTGAGTAGAGAAAATCATTGACCCATGTCTAGTCTTTGCTTCGATGATTTCCAACAAATCATAGGCTTCATAGGGTGATAGACAGCGTATAAGCCATTCATCCATTATGAGGAGATCCATTTTTTGATAGCTTCTAATCACTTTCTTGAATGTCCCTGTACCCTTGGCAATCATCAGATCATCAAGTAGTTCAGGCATTTGGACGTAGCGAACAGATTTAAACTTTCGACAAGCTGCATTCCCCAATGCATTGGCTATCCATGTTTTACCATTACCTGATGCGCCTTCCAGAATGATATGGTGGCCCTGCTCGATGTATTTGCAGGTTGCAAGCCTTAACATATAATATACCCTATAAAACGTACAGCAAGAGTTTTAAAAACCCTTAATTTTAGACATCTAAATTTTTGAAATCCATCATTCTGGACAATCAGAGTTTTGAAAACCCTTGATTTTGGACAGTTGGATTTTTGAAAATTCTTGGCCAAGGAAAGAAAGGTTTTGATTTCAGTTCTGACAGATATTACAATAAAACTGAACTGATTGGAGGAATGTCGCATGGCTAACAAGAAATTTACTGAAGAAGAAATGAATCATCTCCGAGCAAATCCTTATGTTTTGGATGTAAGTCCTAGTATTGTGCATTTTTCAGCCAAATTTAAGGAACTATTTTGGAATTCAATACAAGAAAGAAAAGAGCCACGAGATATTGTTATTGAGCTTGGCATTGATCCGGATATTCTTGGCATAAATCGTGTAAATGGATTGAAGGGTATGATCCGAAATGAAGTACGAGCGGGAAAAGGTTTCAGAGACTTAAAAACATTTGGATCATATCTCAAAGACTACACAGATCCGGAAGCAAAAGTAAAATATCTTGAGCAACAACTGGCATATAAAGATCAGGAGATAGAGTTTCTAAAAAAAATTGTATCTTTAGGCCGGGAGGTTTCGAAATCATGAATGTTCCCGCATCTGCCAAGTATTCAATCATTCGTGAGATGACTCAGAGAGACAACAACTTGCTGAATATTACCTGGCTGTGCTCTGCTGCTGGCATTTCACGGTCTGGATACTACCATTGCCTATCTTTTTGAGAAAAGTAAGAATATAGTGAAGCGTGATACATCTGTTTGCTATTATGACTGCTCCAATTATTATTTTGAAATCGAATCTCCA